>JAIVGO010000185.1 GCA_020201525.1 Actinomycetota bacterium
ACCTGATCCCGAGCCCGCATTCCTAAGGAGCAGGACGTGAGCAGCGAGGCGCACAAGGTTCAACACCCGACCGAGCACACGCACCCGGGGCCGGCGCAATACGTGCGCATCGCAGTCATCCTCGCAGTCGTCACGGCGATCGAGGTCGCGATCTACTACTTCAACCTCAGCCACGCTCTGCTGATCACGCTGTTGCTGACGTTCTCCTTGATCAAGTTCGTGCTCGTCGCCATGTTCTTCATGCACCTGAAGTTCGACAGCCCGATGTTCCGCCGACTCTTCATCACCGGCGTCTCGCTGGCGATCTTGGTCTACACCGTCGTCCTTGCGACGTTCCTGCTGAGGTAGATAGCTTGGGCGAGATCCTTCGATGGCACCCGCACCCAGACGTCTGGGCGCTCGCTGCGGCGCTCCTCGGAGGGTATCTGTATCTCGTGCGCCGGATCGGACCGCGTCACGCGACCGACGGCAAAGAGCCGGTGACCCGCCACCAGATCACGATGTGGTTTCTCGGTGTGGTGACGCTGCTCGTCGCCGCCGATTACCCGATTCACGACTTGGCCGAGCGCTCGCTCTACAGCGTGCACATGGTGCAGCACCTGATGTTCACTATGGTCATGCCGCCCCTGTTGCTGCTCGGAATGCCGGCGTGGATGTTTCGCGTCCTGTTGGCGCGGCAGCCGCTGCGGCGGGTCGTGAAGTTCCTAAGCCGGCCGTTCTTTGCACTCGTGCTATTCAATACCGTTATCGTGCTCACGCACTGGCCGGCCGTCGTCACCGCGGCCGTCGGCCACGAGCTCGTCCACTTCGGCATTCACGCGGTGCTCGTCTTCGCGGCACTGATCATGTGGATGCCTGTTCTCAGCCCGGTAATCGAGATCCCCCGGCTTTCCTATCCCGGGCAAATGGTTTATCTGTTCTTGCAGTCCCTCGTTCCAACCGTTCCCGCTTCCTTCCTGACCTTCGGAAGCCGTCCGCTGTATCACGTGTACGAGGCATTCACGCGGCCGGGCGGCATGTCCGCCCTGACCGATCAGCGCATGGCGGGACTGATCATGAAGATCGTCGGGGGCGCGATTCTGTGGGGATGGATCGGCGTGCTGTTCTTCCGCTGGTACGCCATGGAAAAGACCGGCGGCGTGGACGCACTCAACTGGCGGGATGTCGATCGGCAACTGAACCGGATGGAGTTGAGCAAATGAACAAGTACGTTCGCGACCGAATCCTCATTCCCGTCGGGATCCCGATTGCCGTCCTCGTTGGGGTCGGTTTCGTGATCGTGAACATCTCGCGCGTTCTGCTCGCCGTGAACAAAGATCTTTCCGTCGTCATCGCGATCGCCGTGGCAACCAGCATTCTGCTCGGTGCTGCGTTCGCCGCGTCGCCGAAGCGACCGCGGCGCGCCCGCACGGGTTTGGGTTTGCTCGTGGTGCTCGCGGTGGTCGTCGGGACGTCGGGCGCCATCGCCGCCCAGCACGGCGAGCGGGAGGTCGAAAAGCACGCGAAGGAGCCGGCGCCGCTTTCGACAGCGACACCCACGATTACGGCCGACGTCACCGTCACCATCGTCGCGAAGCTGACCAAGTTCGACAAGGCGCATCTCGACTTTCCGTCGGCGAAGACGATCGACGTCAAGATGACCAACGAGGACGCTACGATCCACAACTGGGCGCTGTTCAGGGACGCGGCGATGTCCGACGTCGTGTTCCGCGGCGACACCTTCAGCGGTCCCGGCTCCACGAAGGACTACATCTTCACGGCGCCGCCGCCCGGGACGTACCACTTCCACTGCGACGTCCACCCCGTAATGGAGGGAACCGTCACCGTCGGCTGAAGACGCCGTGCCTCTCGCGCAGGGATAAGGTGAAGGCAAGCGAATTCGAAGGAGCTGACACCTGATGAACGACCCCCTCGGAGCATACGATCACTTGCGCGCGGCCGGCGGCGACGTCGGCCTGTGGCGTCTCGACCGCGTCGTGGCCGCAAGCGACATCGCGCGGCTGCCCTATGTAGTGCGGGTCTTTTTGGAGAACGCCGTGCGACGGCTCGGCGCCGGCACCGACGAGTCACACCTGGCCCCCTTCACGGCCTGGCCGTCTCCGACGCATGCGGAGTTCCCGTTCTTTCCCGCACGCGTCATCTTTCAAGACTTCACCGGCGTGCCCGTCGTTGCCGATTTGGCCGCCATGCGAGCGGCAGTGGCGCGACTCGGAGGAGATCCAACCCGCGTCAACCCGCTGATCCCGGGCGATCTCGTCATCGACCACTCGGTGCTGGTCGATGTGTTCGGCACGCGCGGGGCTTTCGGTGCCAACGTCGAGATGGAGTACGAGCGCAACCGGGAGCGCTACGCGTTTCTGCGATGGGCCCAGCAATCGTTTCACGGACTCAACATCGTCCCGCCCGGTTCGGGGATTGTGCATCAAGTGAATCTCGAGTTTCTGTCGCCGGTCGTCATGACCGGTGAGCGCGACGGCGAGCCGATCGCATACCCGGACACACTCATCGGCACGGATTCACACACGACGATGATCGGGGGGTTGGGCGTGCTTGGGTGGGGCGTCGGAGGCATCGAAGCCGAAGCCGCGCTCCTCGGCGAGCCGGTGACGCTTCTGACGCCGACGATCGTCGGCGTAAAGCTGTCGGGTGAGCTGCGCGAAGGCGTGACCGCCACCGACTTCGTGCTTTCGATGACCGAGCTCCTCCGGCATCACGGCGTCGTCGGAAAATTCGTCGAGTTCCACGGCGAGGGGCTCGGCTCATTGACGGTCCCGGACCGCGCGACGATTTCGAACATGTCTCCCGAATACGGTGCGACGGAAGGCATTTTCCCCGTCGACGACCAGACACTCGCGTATTTGCGGGCAACCGGCAGGAGCGACGACGTCGTCGATCTCGCCGAGCGCTACACGAAGGAGCAAGGATTGTTCCGTCGTGACGACGACCCCTCGCCCGTCTACAGCGAGAGCCTCGACTTCGATCTCGCGTCGGTCGAGCCGTCACTCGCCGGGCCAAAGCGTCCCCAAGATCGCGTCGGCCTTCCCCGGGTGCGCGACGCGTTTCACGGCGAGTTGGCATTGGTTCGCGCGCGAACACACCCCCCATCGGGCGGTGCCGCGGTCGAGCAAGCGCCGGCCATTACGCGCGCGCACGTCCAGATGGAGGCCGGCATGGAAGAGGTCGCCGACGGCGCGGTCGTCATCGCGGCAATCACCTCGTGCACCAACACTTCCAACCCGTCGGTCATGCTCGGCGCCGGCTTGCTGGCGCGCAACGCCGTCGCACGAGGGTTGAAGACACGCCCTACGGTCAAGACCAGCCTGGCGCCGGGCTCGCCCGTCGTCATGGATTACTTGAACCGCGCCGGGCTCGTCGAGCCGCTCGAACAGCTGGGCTTTTATCTCGTCGGCTTCGGGTGCACGACGTGCATCGGCAACTCGGGTCCGCTACCACCGGAAGTGGCGTCGGCGGTGGATGAGCACGACTTGTCCGTCGTCGCCGTCCTGTCCGGCAACCGCAACTTCGAAGGCCGCATTCATCCGCAAGTGCGCATGTCGTTCCTCGCGTCTCCGCCGCTCGTCGTCGCGTACGCGCTTGCCGGCACCGTCGATGTGGATCTCACGACCGAGCCAATCGGATTGGACGGTGACGGAAAGCCGGTTTATTTGCGCGAGATCTGGCCGACGACGGCCGACGTGGCGGATGCGCTTTCATCTTCCATGGATCCGGATGCTTACCGGGCGCGGAAGGATCACATTTTCGCCGGCGACGAGCGCTGGAACGCGCTACCCGTCCCAGGCGGCGACTTGTACGAATGGGATCCGGCTTCGACGTACATCACCGAGCCTCCGTTTGTCATGGACATCGGGGTTACGCCGCAGCCGCTTATGGATATTGCGGGGGGGCGCGTGCTCGTGTCGGTCGGCGACTCCGTTACGACCGATCACATCTCCCCGGCCGGGTCGATCAAAGCGGACTCCCCCGCCGGCATTTGGCTGCAAGCGCGCGGCGTGGCGAAAGATCATTTGCATTCATACGGCGCGCGGCGCGGCCATCACGAGGTGATGATGCGCGGCACCTTCGCGAACATTCGGCTGCGCAACAAGCTGGCGCCGGGAACGGAAGGCGGATTTACGACGCACTTTCCCGACGGTGAGCAAACCACAATCGTCGACGCCGCCGAACGGTATCGCGCGGAAGGTGTGCCGCTGCTGATCTTGGCCGGAAAAGAGTACGGCTCCGGATCGAGCCGTGACTGGGCTGCGAAAGGATCGGCGTTGCTGGGCGTGCGCGCCGTGATCGCGGAATCGTTCGAGCGCATCCACCGGTCGAACCTCGCGCAGATGGGTCTGCTGCCGCTCGAATTCCCACCCGGCGAAAATGCAGAGTCGCTCGGCCTCGACGGCCGGGAGACGTACGAGATCGCCGGGATCGCGGGAGACCTGAAGCCGGGTGGAACCATACGGGTGGTGGCGCAACGCGACGACGGGTCGAGCGTCGAGTTCGACGCCGTCAGCCGGCTCGATACGCCGACGGAGGTTCGTTACTTCAGCGAAGGCGGCATCTTGCCGTACGTCGTGCGGCGGATGCTTCTGTCGTAACGCGCCACACGCAATTGAAAAGAGGGCCGGTAGATACCGGCCCTCTTTGGGTGATCTCGCTTCCTCAGGAACCAGCCTCGCAACTGACGCGCGAGCCACCGCCGGCGTTCTGATAGCAGGTGTCGGTCCCGGAGCTCCCGTTGAGGTAGTCGTTGCCATCGCCACCGGTCAGCAGATCGTTGCCGGCCTCACCGTACAGGTAGTCATTCCCACCGACCCCGTAAATCTTGTCGTTGCCGGCCCCACCCGAGATCGCGTTGTTGATCGAGCTCCCGGTGAGAGTGTCGCCGTACTTCGAGCCGGTGATGTTTTCGATCGACGACAAGCTATCGGTTCCCTCTCCGGTCGCCTTGCGCGTCGTGAGGTTGGCATTTACAGCCGTCGTCGCGCCGCTGAAGTTCGCACGATCGACACCGTTGCCGCCGGAGTACGAGTCGTTGCCGGCACCACCGAGCAAGCTGTCGTTGCCGTCGCCGCCCGGCAGGTAGTCGTTGCCGGCTTGTCCGTAGAGCGTGTCGTTGCCGCCGAGCCCGTACAGCCTGTCGTTCCCGCCGAGACCTTGCAGCACGTTGACTGCGTTCGTGCCGGTCAACGTGTCGGCGAAGTTCGACCCCTTCAGGTATTCGATCGCCGACAGGATGTCACTGCCTTCTCCGGTCGTCTGAGCGGTCGTCTTGGTGAGGTTCACGACGACGCCCACGGTGGAGCCTGCGAAGGATCCGTAGTCGTTTCCGTTCCCACCGGAATAGGTATCGTTTCCGGCACCGCCGGTTAACGTGTCGTTGCCGTCGCCTCCGGAGAGAACGTCGTTGCCGAGATTGCCTGACAGGCCGTCGTTGCCGAGTCCTCCGGTAAGGGTGTTGTTGTCGGCGTTGCCGGTGAGCGCGTCGTTGTACCGCGTACCGACGACGTTCTCGACGGTGGAAACGGAGTCGGTTCCTTGGCCCGTTGCGACGCCGGTGCTCAAATTCACGGACACCCCTGCTGTCCACAGCGAGTAGTCGATGCCGTCGGTGCCGTCGCCGCCGGTGATTGTGTCGTCTCCGAGATCGCCCCGAATCGAGTCGTTTCCGCCGGCCCCATTGATCACGTCGTTACCGGCATTGCCGATAAGGCTGTTCGCGTTGGCGTCGCCGGTGATCGTGTCGCCGGCCGGCCCACCGAGAACGTTTTCGGCTGTTGCAACTGTGTCGGCTCCGTCCCCGCCTGATGCCACGCCCGTCGCGAGATTGACGGTGACGGCCGAACCGACGGCCGTATAATCGAGCGTGTCGGTACCGAGCCCACCCGTCAGGGTGTCGTCTCCGAG
>JAIVGO010000083.1 GCA_020201525.1 Actinomycetota bacterium
TCGGTATCCCACGTCCGGTCCCGGAACTCGAATGCAGCCTGCATCTGCTCGGGTAGGACATCGAGAAACGCTTGCAGCCGGTCGACATCGGCGGCGAACTTCGGCGGCAGCTGAAATAGCACCGGCCCGAGCTTGTCACCAAGGCCCTCGGCGCGCTCCCAGAACATCTTGACCGGCTCCGCGGGATCTTTCAGCCGCTTGATGTGCGTGATGAAACGGCTCGCTTTGACCACCATCACGAACCCAGGGGACGACTCGCGCCGCCATTTTTCGAATACTTCGCGGGGCGGCAACCGATAGAAGGAGTTGTTGACTTCAACGCTGGCGAACTCTCTAGAAAAGAAATTAAGCCATGCGGACTTTGGTAGGTCTTTGGGGTAGAAACGTCCCTTCCACGAGTCGTATTGCCATCCACTCGTTCCGACGATGATCATCGCCGCTTGTTTGCCCGACGCTGATGCAAGCCAAACAAGCGGCAGGTTTCTCGCTTGCTTCCTCCGGGAAACTCATTGCGGAGGAGGTGGAGCACTGTGGCGAGGTCGATTTGGACGGGCACGATCACGTTCGGGCTTGTAAGTGTCCCGGTGAAGCTGTACAGCGCGATCCAGCAGAAAGATGTGCACTTCAACCAGCTCGAAGAAAGCACGGGCGCGCGGATCCATTACAAGCGCGTGTCGGAGAAAACGGGGCGCGAAGTCCCGTACGAAAAGATCGCCAAGGGATACGAGCTCGACAAGGGGCGCTACGTGTTGATCGCGCCCGAAGAGCTCGAGAAGCTGGATCCGAAAGCGACCCGTGAAATTGAGATCGAAGACTTCGTCGATCTCGACCAGATCGATCCAATCTTTTTCGAGCACGCTTATTACTTGGCCCCCGGCACCGGAGGCGAGAAGGCGTATGCGCTTTTGACAAAGGCGCTCGAAGACACGAACAAGGTCGGCATTGCGCGCGTCGTCATTCGAACGAAACAGTACCTGGCGGCCGTGCGTCCGAAAGACGGTGCGCTGATGCTCGAGACGATGTTGTACGCAGACGAAGTTGTTCCGATGAGCAAGGTGGAGGGCATTCCTGCGAAATCGTCTCGCGTGAACGACCGCGAATTGCGGATGGCGAAACAGCTCATCGATGCCCTGAGTGTCGACTTCAAGCCGGAGAAGTACAAAGACGAGTATCGCAACCGGGTGCTCGATTACATCAAGAAGAAGGCCAAGGGCCGCACCATCGAGATGCCGGAAGCCGAAGAGCGTCCGAAGGTCGCCGACTTGATGGAGGCGTTGAAGGCGAGCGTCGAAGGAATGGAAGGCGGGCGTAAGAAAAAGACGAGCGCGCGCCGGAAGGCTCCCGCACACAAGGCGACGAGAAAGAAGAGCGCCCGGCGCAAGACGAAAGTCGCCTAGCCATGCCGGCCGAGGCGCACGGTCACTCCATCACGGCGCTTCGCAAGGAGGCGCGGAGCTGCACGGCCTGCGACTTGTACAAGGACGCGACGCAGACGGTCTTCGGCGAGGGTCCGCCGGGCGCGCATCTGATCTTGATCGGGGAGCAGCCCGGAGACAAAGAGGACATCGAAGGGGCGCCGTTCGTCGGGCCGGCCGGCGCCCTGCTGGATCGTGCTTTGGACGAAGCAGGGATCGATCGCAACGACGTGTACGTCACAAACGCGGTGAAGCACTTCAAGTTCATACGCAAAGGAAAGCGTCGCATCCATCAGAAGCCGAACGCCGAACAGATGAAAGCTTGTCGTCCGTGGCTGGATGCGGAGATAGCAGTCGTCAAGCCGAAGGTGATCGTGTGCATGGGCGCGACGGCTGCGCAACAGCTGCTCGGCCGGACATTCCGCCTGACGCAGCACCGCGGGGAGTTCTTCGCCGGCCCCAACGCTGCGACGCTGACGGCGACGATTCACCCCTCGGCAATCCTTCGCGCGCCCGACGACGAATCACGACACCGAGAAATGAAGCAGTTCGTCAAAGATCTAAAGCTCGCGGGGCGAAAAGTGACGACCCTCAGAAAAAGCGGATAGACGCGATCACACAAAAAATTCCGACGCAACCACGCCGGGAGCGCGACCTACCTCGGTGAGCGGGCAATCCTCGTGCTCATGACGTCGCGCAAACTGACGATTCCGACTACGCCCTTGTCGTCGGCGACCGGCAAGTGACGGAACCCATTCGACGCCATGATGTGCAGCGCCTCGTCGGCTTCCATGTCGGGATTCGCCGTCATCGGATCCTTCGTCATGTACGACGCGACGTTCGTGGTGTTCAGGTCGGCACCGGACGCCGCCGCGCGCAGCACGTCGCGTTCGGTGAAGATCCCGCCGACCCAGCGGCCCTCCATGATGATGGCCGATCCGAAGCGTCCTTTGACCATTGCTTCGGCGACCTCTTTGACCGACGAGCTCGCTTCACACGTGTATACCTTCTCGGTCATGATTTCTTTCAGCTTTGCCACTTGATCACCCCGCAGCGCCGGTCTCGTCGAGCTCGTGGTCGCCGACGGGCTTCGCCGGCATCTCGAGATCCTGGCTGAGCAGCCGCCACAAGGATCCCGCCCACGAGCTTACGTGCGGCCAGTCCCGCCAGAACTCCTGCAACGTGGCGTCGTCGAAGGTCGAGTGCGCGTCGTCCGGCGTCACTTCGTCGGCGACCGCCTCGAGCGCCGATATCGCATTCAGGAATCGTTCGGACGCATCGGCCATCTCGGATCTCCTTTCCTGCAGCTGCGAGCGGAGTCTAGAGGGCCGAGCGTCCGTTGAACAATCTAACGGCCGACCGCCCGCGCAAGCTCCTTCTTGTTCATCCTGGAGCGGCCGGAGACGTTCTTCTTCTTGGCCTCGTTGTAGAGCTGATCGTACGTACGTCCGCCGGAACCGGAGTGCGATCGAAGCCCGCCGCGCCGTCCCGAGGAAATGTCGGTCCGCGATAGCTTGCTCGACGTCTTGGCCTCACCCTTGCGGGCTCGTTCCTTGTTGACGGTCCGCGCCGCAATTTCCTCGGCGAGCTTCTCGGGACGACCGTGTTCTTCGAGGCCCTCCTTGATGTGTTTGTACTGCCGTTCGCGTTTCTGGTTCCAGGCTCTCTGCGGCATGTCGAGCCTCCTTTCGATTTTCGATCGAGCCGGCAAATGGCAAACCGGCATCCAAACCTTTACCCCCTGATGCTTGGTCTACACGGGGCAAGCAAGCATGAGCAGGAACGTCGTGCAAAGCAGTCCTTTCGCGTGAGCGAAGCGCAGATGGTAGGTTTCCCTTTCCACGACAGAGGGAGGCATGGAGCCGATCACGCGAGAATCTTTGAGACCGCTGCTGGATTTGCAGCGCGTCGACCTCGCACTTGATCGGCTGCGCCAGCGCAAGGCCGACCTCCCCGAGCAACGTGCGCTCGACGACCTCACACGCGAACGCGGCGAGACACAGAAGGCGTCTGTCGAAAAGCAGGAGGCATTCGACAAGATCGCACACGAACAAACGCGTCTGGAAACCGAAGTCTCGACGATCGAAGAAAAGGTCTCCCACGAATCGGCCCGGCTGTACAGCGGCGACATTTCCAGCCCGAAGGAGCTCGCCGCCATCCAAGCGGAGCTCGACGGCCTTCGCCGCCGGAAGAATCACATAGAGGACCAGCTGCTCGACGTCCTGGAGGAGCGTGAGCAGGCCGAGGCCGAGCTCGGCGCGATCACGACGAAGCTCAGCGAGCTCGACGCGAAGATCGTCGACGCGACGTCGGTTCGGGACACGGCGTCGGTCGAAATCGAAAACGAGCTGAGCCAGAACGAGGCGGCGCGCGGCGAGATCCTGCCACGCGTGCCCGAAGAAGCGCTCGAGCTGTACGGCGACCTGCGTCCGAAAAAGAATGGTGTCGCGGTGGCCGCGTTGGAAGGATCGGTCTGCCGCGGATGCGGCGTCTCGTTGTCTCCGCTGGCGTTGGATCAGATAAAGCGCAGCGACGATCTCGTTCGTTGCGAGAACTGTCGCCGGATTCTCATCCCGGCGTGAGCCCGCCTCATGACGTCGTCATCAACACCGACGGCGGCGCGCGAGGCAACCCCGGTCCTGCGGCCCTCGGCGTCGTTATCTGTGCGCCGGACGGGACCGTTCTGGCCGAGATCGCGGAAGCGCTCGGCGTCCAGACGAACAACGTGGCGGAGTACACGGCGGTTGTTCGGGGGCTGCAAAAGGCCGACGAGATCGGGGCGCGCGTCGCGCGGGTTCGCTCCGACTCGCTGCTCGTCGTCGAGCAGCTGAACGGCCGGTGGAAGATCAAGAAGCCGACGTTGCAAGTCTTGCATCAAACCGTGCGTGCATTGGCCAAGAAATTCGACGAGGTCACGTACGAGCACGTGCGTCGCGAGTACAACGCCGAAGCCGACGCGCTCGTCAATCACGCTCTCGACCAATGGGTGTTCGAGCACGGCTACCCAACGCCGGATCCCGGCTCGGCCCAAGGCTCCCTCCTCGAAGACGATTGACCGCTTCAGGAGCGGGCGCGCTCTGACTCGGGCGTCCACTTCTCCATCGATGAATTCGTGTGGCAAAAAAGCGTCTGACAGACTCCGCACGTCCGCATGAATCCGCCGCGGCGGCGTTTGGAAGCGCGCCGAGGTCTACAATGTCCCCGGAAGCCGGACAGGCGACCGCGGCTTGGAAACAAGTCGAGGAAAGTCGGGCCTCCGGAGGGCAGGACGGTGGGTAACGCCCACCCGGAGCGATCCGGGGAAAGTGCCACAGAAACAAACCGCCCACTGCCGCAGGCGAGAGCCGAGCGCGACGCCAGGCTCCGCCGGTCGGTAAGGGCAAGGGTGCAAAGGTGAGGTAAGAGCTCACCAGCGCCGCGGGTGACCGCGGCGGCTCGGTAAACCCCGTCCGGAGCAAGGCCAAGCAGGGTGCGCTTTCCGGCTGCCCGCCGGAGAGACGAGGCGAGTCGTCCGCGCGCCCGGGTAGGTCGCACGAGGCCGGTGGCAACACCGGTCCCAGATAGATGGTCGCCCCGCTTCGAAAGAGGCGGACAGAAGCCCGCTTATCGTGCGGCTTCCGATTCGGGGGCCCCCGCAAGGGGGCCCTCCTTATTTACGGTGTTGCGATTTATGGTGTTGCGATGCGGATCGTGACGTACAACGTTCGCCGGTGCGAGCTCGGCCTCGACACGGTGGCCGCGGCGCTTCGGTCGCTCGAGCCCGAAGTCGTCGGCCTGAACGAAATCGAGCCTCGTCAGGCGCGTCGCCTCGGGCGCGCATTGCGGATGCACGCGGTCGCGGGACCGGTCACCCGGCTCGCTCGATTCGGCAATGCGATTCTGCTCCGCGAGAAGCCGCAGTGGGCGCGGCGGCTGCCGTTCTCGCGAACACCGGACCGGGAGCGCCGTGCGATCGTCGTCGCCGGAACGGGGTCGCTGGCCGTCGGTGTAACGCATCTCGGATTGGACGCCGCGGAACGTGCGCGCCACGCCGAAGAAGCGTCGCGCTTGCTCCGCGGGCTGTCGCCGGCCGTTCTGTGCGCGGACGTGAACGAGGAACGTGGCGAAGCGCTCAACACCTTTACAAGCTATTTGCGCGACACGTTTGCCGTCGCCGGAACCGGCGACGCATTCACGTATCCCGCCGCCGAGCCGCGCATTCGCATCGATTACATCTTCGCAACGCACGACGTGGCCGTGACGAGATGTCGCGTCGCGCCGATTCCCGACGCGTCCGATCACCGTCCGGTCGTCGCCGACGTCACCTTGCTCGGCCGCCCCGCCCGCTAGTCGAAGCCGGTCGTGTCGCACCCCGGCGCTAGACTCCGGTTCAGTGTCACGCTGGGTTGTGAGGGAACTGGTTCAAGACCAGTAGCCTCGCGCCTGGCGGTGGGTTGACTCGTAGACTTCGTGTCTCCCTTGCGGGATGACCAGCATGCGTTTTGTCACCCAC
>JAIVGO010000126.1 GCA_020201525.1 Actinomycetota bacterium
GCCATGTTGCACGTCATGTACAAGCCGCCGGTCACGTTGTGCATTTGGTGCGTCAGTGTTCCCGGCTCGCCTTTCGGCAGCGTACGACCTTCGACGCCGGCGGCGAACGGGTCACCGTCGAGGACTCCCAGCGCCCGCTCGAGCCAATCCGGCGCGACTTCGACGTCGGCGTCGGTGAAAGCCACGACCTTTCCGGTCGCCGCCGCGACGCCTGCGTTCCGCGCTGCCGCCGGGCCCGCATGGACGCGCTCGATCAAGACGACGGGGGCACGGAGCACTTCGGAAAAACCGCGCACGAGGCCGGGCGTACCATCGGTCGACCCGTCGTCGACGACGATGACCTCATAGTCGGATGGCGGAAGCGTTTGCGCGTCGAGCGACGCAAGCGTCGCGCCGATTGTCGAAACGCCGTTGAGAACGGGGACGACGACCGATGCTCGCCGGCTCATTGGTGCATCACCTGCTTGTACAAGGCTTCGACCCTTTCCATGTGTCGCGCGAGAGAGAACTCGTCGTGGGCTCGCGCCCGCCCCGCTTCACCCATGCGCGTTCTCATTCCAGCATCGGCCGTGAGTTGCGCGAGGGCGGCGCCGAACGCTTCTGCGTCGTGCGGCGGAACAACGATTCCGGTGACGCCGTCGCTCAGCCACTCCTCGATGCCTCCAATGCGCGGCGCGACGACGGCGCGGCCGGCCGCCATCGCTTCGAGCCCGACAATCCCGAACGGCTCCGGCCATGCACTCGGCACGGCAACAACGTCGGCACGCAAGTACCAGCCCGCAAGCTCGGCCGGTCCCAGCCAGCCGAGGAACCGAACGCGGTGCCGTGACGCGACGGTCTTCGACTTTCGGCGCAGATCTTCACCAAAATGCCCCTCGCCCGCGATGACGAGCTCCACCGGCATCGGCACGTGATCCATCGCCGCGATGAGCGTCTCGAATCCCTTCTCCTTCACGAGACGACCCGTCGCGAACACCACCGGCGTGTCGCCGTGGGGGATCGTTGCCGCATCCGGCATCGGCGGCACCGGATACGCCGTCACGTCGATGCGCTCGCGCGCGATGCCCGATGTCGTGAGCATCCCGGCCATGTACTTGCTGAACACTTGAATGCGCGGCACGCGGAGTGCCTCGGCGCGCTTCTGCTTCCAGTTGGCATACGGCCGAAGCGTGACGTTGGCACGCAATGACCCGCAATGCGCCGCGACGTTGTAGGACAGGCATTTCAATCCGGGGACGACCGTGCAGCCTTTGTGCCATGCGGCCCAGTACCGCGTTCCAACCGGACAGTCGATGCGATGATCGTGCACCCCGTACAGCGTCGGCACGCGCTCGGCGAAGAATCGCGGCATCCACGGCGCGTCCACGTTATGCACGTGCACGAGTTCCGGACGTGCGTCGGCGATCAGAGCTTCGACCTCGCGCGCCGCATCCGCTGTTTGCTCTTGAGAAGAAATCGCCGCCAACTCCCGGCCGGCTCGCACTTCCGGACGGGCTGGATCCGGGTCGTACCGGTATGCAAGCACAACCTCGTGACCCAAATCCCGCAACCCGTGGCACAAGGCGCCGACGTAGGACTCCGTTCCGCCTTTCACCGATCCGTACAGCGCAACTTGGAGGATGCGCATCAGCGGCTCACCAACGACTCGAAAAACTCGAGGAGTCGCGCCGACACCGCGCCGGGAGTAAACCGCTCCGCGACACCTTGCCGTCCGGCCTCGCCCAATACGCGCCGAGCGTTTTCGTCATCGGACAGGCGCATGATCTCCGACGACAGCGCATCGACGTCACCTTCCCGCACGACAACCCCACCTCCAGTTGCCTCGACAGTTTGTGGTAGCTCGCCGGAGCTGGAGACGATCACCGGCACGCCGGCTGCGTTCGCCTCGATAACGATCCGGCCGAACTGCTCCTTCCAGCCGGATGTCGTGTGACTGGGGATGGCGACCATATCCATCGAATGAAATAACGACGGCACCTCGTCGTGTGCGACTGCGCCGGTGAAATGCACCGGAACGCGCGCCCGCGCGGCGAATTCCCGCAGCACGGCGGCGTCGGGGCCGCCGCCCACGATCAACAGCGATCCACGCCCCCCTCGCGCGCGCGCATTTGCCATCGCGTTGATCAGATCCTCCACGCCCTTTTCGGGCACGAGCCGTCCGACGAAGCCGATCACGGGTGTCTCGAGATCGGTCATGCGCTCACCGGTTGCGTAGCGGGACGGCTCGACCGCATGCGGAAAATCTTCGATCGGGCCCTTGTAGCCGTGCGCGCGCAGAACCTCCGCGGCAGCCCGATTACGCACGGTGGCCCCCGTTGCGTGCCCGAAGACGGCCGCGCGTATCGCAGGAAAAGGAGGCGGCAAGCTCTTTTCGATGTTTTGGTTCGCATGGAACACGAACGGCGCCTGCAGCTGGTGCGCGATGCGCGCGACTTGAAGGGCGGCGAAGCTGAATGGTTCCTCCTCCGCATAAATAACCTGCGGCTCGAATTGTTCGGCCGCCGTTCGAAAGTGCCGGTACAGGATCACGTGAATGCCACGCTGCCCCCCCGCGAGACGGCCGTATCCGCCGAGCACGATCGGCAACGGAATCACGTTGCTTTCGAAACCGGCGAGCGGCTTGAAGTCGATGCGACCGCGAACGTCGGTTCGGAGCGAACGCGGCGCGATTACACGCACGTTCGCTCCGCTGTGCTTGAGCGCAGCGAACGGCTCCTGATTGACATCGACGACGCATGAGTGGCTAACGACGAGCACACGGAGCGTCACCGTGGTGTTCGCGATGCCGGACGCGCGATCCGCGCGAGCGCCGCCTCCAACGCTTCCACCGAACGTTCCCAGTTGTATCGGTGCGCGACGAGCTCCGATCCTTTGCGTCCGAGGCGGTCGCCGAGATCGGGGTCCTCCGCAATGCGCTTCGCTTGCCGAGCGAAAGACGTGGCGTCGGCCGCCAGGAGCACGTGTTGCTCGTCTTCGAGCCCGAGCCCTTCGATACCGAGCGGGGTGGACACGACGGGCGTTCGCATCGCAAGCGCCTCGAGAATCTTCAGCCGCGTGCCCCCTCCGATACGAAGCGGCGCGACGAGCGCCGTCGCCCGCGCAAGGTAGGGACGCACGTCGTCGACCATGCCGAGCCCGCGCGTCCGCGCTCCGAACGTAGCGCCCATCGTCGGCGCGCGACCGATCACGTCAAAGCGCGCCCCCGGGAGGAGGGGAAGGATTTCCCGGTCGAACCACATTGCCGCGTCGAGGTTCGCCGGATACGTCAACGGGCCGAGTGCAAGGAAAGCCGCCGGCTCGCGCTCGTGACCTTGCGGGGCAAAAAATGCCGCGTCCACAGCGTTCGGCACCACAGACGCGTCGACGCCCGACCATGATTTGATCGCACGACGGTCCTCTTCTGAGACACACGTCACCGCGTCGGCTCCGCGCAACGCAGCACTTTCCAGCGCGCGCGTCCTCGAGATCTCGCGACGGCCGGCAAACCGGTGCGCATGCGTTTCGGCCAGATCCATCCAGCGGCGCATTTTTTCTCCCACGAGCTCGATCGTGCCGAGACACACGGGGATACCGAGGCGCTTGATGCGTGGGATGAGCGGCGCCGGATCGACGGGTTCGATGAAGACGGCGTCGGGTTTGAACTCGGCAACGGCGTGATCGACGGCGAGCCCGAATTCCCGCGTCCCCGTTGCGCGCGCAAATCCGGGAAGCGACCCGAATACAAGGCCCGACCATGCCCTTACGGCACCGAGCCCGAACCGCAACGGCTCGCGAGGCGCCGGTGGATCGACGAAACCCGCATACCCAAAGCGCGCTGCAAACCTGGGATCCGGCTCGCCGCGGCGCAAAGCCACGATGCCGACCTCGTGCCGAGCCAGCAATCCGTTGAGAAGATTCTCGAGCCGGCGCTCCGCGCCCGAGCGCGCCGGTGACGGAAACGAAAACGTAATCGTGAGGATCCTCATCTCGCCGCTCGCTCTCGGGCGCGAATCAAAGCTTTTTCGACGAGGTCGAGGACGCGCGGCCACGCCATCGGCTCCACCGTCGCGCGGCACTCGTCGCGCGCGATATCCAATCGCAACCCGCGGAGAACACTCGTCGCGACGTCGCTTTCGTCGAACGGGTCGCGAATCAAGAATCCGGTGCGCCCGTCTTCGATCCCTTGAGATGCCCCGGCGAGCGCGCTCGCGACGACTGGGGTTCCGCACGCGAGAGACTCCACGATCGGGAGCCCCCAGTGCTCGTAGATCGTCGGGAATGCGAGGAGATCGGCGGCGGAATACGCGGCGGCGATGTCCGGCACGAAGCCTGCGACGCGCACATGCGCTTCGATACCGAATTCCCGAGCGAGGTTGGCAACCGCGTCACGATTCGCCGTGCCGGCGATGACGAGCACCGCATCACTGCGTTCGCGCATGACGCGGCGAAACGCGCGAAACAGCGTGTCGAGCCCCTTTCGCCTCACTTCGGTTGCCACCGTCAACACGACAAAGGAATCCGTCGCGTTCCACGCAGTCCGCAGTGACTCCCGTCCGGCGGGATCGAAGGCAAAGGACTCGAGGTCGATACCATCTGGAACGACCTCCACGAGCGGCGCGGAGCGCGGATAGAAGCGCTTGATGTCTGCGGCGGCCACGTCGGCTGCGGCCAGCACGGCGAGCGGGAGGCCGCTTCCTAGTACGCGCCGTTCCAGCTTGAGGATCACCCGGTGATGAGGATTCAGGCGACGACGGAGCCCCTCCACCGATGTCGCCGGCACGTTCCGGTTCGCGATTTCCCACCACGGCGCATGTGCACCGTGCAATCGCACGACGGCCGGTATGAGAACGCTGCAGCCGAACGAGACGACGAGATCGAGAGATGCGCGGCGAACACTCTTCGTCACCGCGCGCGGAAACGTCGCCGCGCGCGCGGCGATCGGTGAGCGCATACCCCCGACCGGAACGAACGTGATCGGCTCGTCTCCGGGACCGGGCTCCGCCGTCTGCGAGAACACGGTTAGGTCGTGGCCGCGCGCGGCTAGGCCGCGCGCCCATTCTCCGGACACGCGCTCGAGCCCGCCCCACCGCCGGTACGTCGAGATGACCACGCCGATGCGCACTACGGGTTTCCTTTCCGCGCCGCGCGCTCGAAGAACTGCGTGGCGTGCTCGACCATGTTCTCAGGCGTGAATCGTTCGACGGCGATCGTGCGTCCGGCTTCGGCGAGACGCGTCGCCAGCGCGGGATCGTCCAGGAGCCGCTCGACGGCTTTCGCCAAGCCGCGGTCGTCTTCGTAGTCGACGAGAAGGCCGTTGACTTCGTCGGTGATGATCTCGTCGACGCCGCCGCCGCGGGTTGCAACGACGGGCTTGCCCGCAGCCATCGCTTCGACGATGACGATGCCGAACGGTTCGGCGGCCGATGCGTGAACGAAGATGTCAAGAGCGGCGAGGACCCGCGGAATGTCGGTGCGCTGGCCGGTAAAGCGCACGCCGTCCGTAATGCCGAGATCCGCCGAGAGCGCACGCAGCGACGCGGGATATGTCGCGGAGAAACCGCCGATGGCATCGCCGACCACGACGAACACCGTATCGGGGCGTTCCGCGAGATGAGCCGCAGCGCGGAGGAAGACATGCTGGCCTTTCCACGGCTGCAGCCGCCCGACGATGCCGATGGCGGTGTCGGCTGCGCGGATACCGAGCTCGTCGCGCGCGGCGACACGTTCGGTCGCCGCGTCGATGTAGGGCCGCGCATCGATGCCGGGATGCACGCCGACTGCGCCGGGAATCGGCAGCGCCGCGGCATGGGAGTCGGCGGCGACGGCCACAACAGGGAGCAGCTTCGGAAGAATGCCATCGGGCCAGTAGCGAGGCTCACCGCGCCGCGGGCGGATGCCGTGGTCCCACCATGCAGCCGGACGGCGAGCGAGGTAGGCCGCCGGGGTGCCGTAGAAATGACCTTTTACTTGCCACGACACGACGAGATCGTGCTTCCGTGCAAGTGAGGAGAGACGGCGAACCGTTGCGGCCCATTTGACGGCTTGGCGCAGCCGGCCGGCACGCAATCGCACGACGGGGATACCGGCCGCTTCGAGATCGTCGGGAAAGGGGCCGTCGACGAGACAGGCGACGGTGGGGCGTATGCGCCCGGGGTCAACGCCACGGCAAATGCCGATGAGAATCTCTTCGGCGCCTCCGCGAACGGGGGAAGGATTGACGAACAAAACGCGCAACGGCATACCGACTCCAAGGCTACCTGTGAAGCGGTGCCGCGCCCGGCAGTACGGCGCTTTTTAGCTGACGGCCCACCAGCCGGATTCGGGATCGTCCTTTTCGTCCTGCGTCAGCGCACCGCGGACGCTGTAGGCGAAGAGCCGGAGCAGCTGCTCGTCGCGAGGCGTGACGGCCTTTTGCTCAGATGTATAGCCGCCGATCAGAAGGGCGACCGCCCGGTTGTCCTTCATGACCGGCGCGAGCACGTAGCTCTGAAGCGACGTGTACGCCGGGTGCCCCGCCGGGACGCGCGGATCGTCCTCGACGTCCGCGACGACGATCGTGCGCCCTTCACGGACCGCTTCGGTTTCGTAGTAGTCCTCGCCCATATCGATCGGCGAAGCGCCGTCCCGCGCGTTGTATCCCGACGCCATCCGCAAACCGCCGTCTTCGACTTCGAAGAGGATCGCGGTTTCGAAGCCGATGGTGCGAGCGATTTGTTCCGGCACCATGCGCAACCTATTTGAACGTGAGCGCTCCGCGGCAAGAACTTGCGTCGCGTACGAAATCCGCCGCGACCGCTCCTCAAACGCATCGCTCGACGCCTCTGTCGACAACGACTCGTCGCTGCGCGCGCGCTCTTGCAACGCGTTCGTGATCACGTGACAGAGCAGCAAGTGGACGTCCTCAATGTGCTGGTACGAGTTAGAAGGAATGTGCAGCACGTGGTGTGCGATCGCTCCAACGGTCCCGCCGTCAAAACCGACAAAGGCGATCGTTGTACAGCCGACCTCGTTCGCCAGCGCAATCGCGTTCAGGATGTTGACGCTCATTCCCGACGCCGTGAATCCGATGACGAGATCACCGGGGCGCGCGAAGTTCACGAGCTGCTCACCGAAGATGTTCGTGTACTGGGTGTCGTTCGCCCACGCCGTCACCAACGACGTGTTATCCGACAGCGACATCGCTCGCATGCGCCGGCGGCCGGGAACGATCGCCGTCTTGTTCAGGTCGCAGGTGAAATGCATCGCCGTAGCCGCGCCGCCGCCGTTTCCGACGAGGAAGATCTGCTGGTCGCGCTTGTAGGCGGCGAAGATGACGTCGATGATCTGCTCGAGCTTGTCGGACTGAATTCCTTTCAGAATTCCTTCGACGCTCGAGAGATACGAAAGAATGAAGTTGCGCGTCGTCACGGGCGAATCACCTCCATCATGGCTCTCGTACGCTCCGCTACGCGGGCGAGAACCCAAATTGCTGCGTCGACCAAGTCGTGCGCGACGAGGTCCGGCTTGCCGTCGAGCCACCGAGCACTTCGAGCCTGTGTTGCTCCGCGGCCGGTCAGGACGAGCACAGTCTCACATCCTGCGCGTTTCCCCGCCACCACATCGGACTCGGCGTCGCCGATCATCCACGACTCCGCAAGCTCGACTCCGTACTGCTTCGCCGCGTCCAACAGCAGTCCTTCCGACGGCTTACGGCACGCGCACGAGTCTTCGGGGGAATGCGGACAAACCAGAACCGCCTCGACGCGCGCCCCGGCGGCCCGCAGCACGTCGAGCATCCTCGCATGCATATCGTCGATGGCATCGCGCGTCACTATGCCGCGGCTGATGGCGGACTGGTTCGTAACCACGAAGAGGCGCAAGCCCGACGTCGTGAGCGCGGCGAGCGCTTCCGCGGCGCCGGGGATGAAACGAAACTCCTCCCAGGACTTCACGTAGTCGTCGCGGTTCTCGCAGATGACGCCGTCGCGATCGACGAAGATTGCTCCGGCCATCACACTGCCTCCGCTATGACCCGCAAGTTGCCTCCCATGCCGACGGCTTCGACCGCGCGGGCGGCGACGCGGGCGGGGCCTACGAGGGCGCCCGACCACTGCTTCGCGATACGTGCCGCAGTATCCGGTCTGTATATCGTCCATTGCCTGAGTGGCCTCCAGCCGGTGGAACGCAAAGCGCGCCCCATCGATCGCCGGTCAAAAAACTGAATGTGCTCCGGCGGGCGAATCTGCACCCACTTCGCCCGCCGCACCTTGAACCCGATGCTTTCCGCGTTCGGTGTTTCGATCACCGCCAAACCACCGCGCCCGACGCGCTCGCGCATCAGTGCGAGATCGGCGCGCGGGTCGATCACGTGCTCGATGACGTGAAACGAGCACACGACATCGAAGATCTCGCCTTCAAGGCGCTTGTCGCCGAGCGAGCCTTGCCGCACGTCCAAGCCGGCGCCGCGTGCTCGTTCGGTCGCCGCCTCGGAGACTTCGAGCCCGACACAATCCCAGCCGTCGCGCGCCGCTTCGATCATCAGCGTGCCGGTCGCGCAGCCCACGTCGAGCAACCGGCCGCGCTTCGGAAAGCGCTCGTTCAAGTGGTCGCGGATCCCGGCCCAGCACTCGCGAAGGTATTCGGAATCGCCTTCGGGACCGCCGTGCCATCCGTGCGTGTCGAAGTAGGACGCGCCGTAGAAGTCGTCGAGCGCTTTCTGATCCGGACGCGGGTCGGCGAACCGGAGACCGCAGCTCGTGCAGCGGCGGAGCCGGTACGCGCCGACCGCGAAAAGCTCGCGCGAGGACGGCGTGCGACACGCGGGGCATGCACCCGCTTCGAGACTTCCGATCATTTACGTCTCCTGAAGGACCTTAGGAGCGCCGACTTCTGCGCAGAGCGCGGCGCCCTCCCAGTCGAAGCCCACCGGGCGTTCGCGCCAACCTTGCGTCGCGAGCGTCCGCCGGACCTCGTCCTGGTCCTCAGGAGGAACGTAGAGCAGCAGCGTTCCGGCAAGCCCTGCACCTGCAAGCTTTCCGCCCAGGGCGCCGGACTCCAATGCAAGAGCGTAGACCCGATCGATCATCGGCGTCGAGACCTGCGAGTTCAAAAACCGTTTTGCGATCCACGCGCGGTCGAGCAAACGGCCGACTTCGTCGATTCGGCCGGTCTCGAGATACTCCCGGACCTCGTAACTCATGTCTTTCAGGCGGCCGAGCGCCTCCACTGTCTCCGGGTCGGACACGCTGCGCCGTGCCTGCTCTGCGAGCACCGACGACGAGTTTCGCCTGGCGCCGTTGCCGAACAGCATGAGCCGGCCTTCCAGGGCCTTGACCGTGTCGTCGGCAATCTTGAGTGGCGTGACGTCGACAGAACCGTCGCGGAAGAACTCGAACAAGTTCATCCCCCCGAACGCGGCCGCGTATTGATCTTGTTTTCCGCACGGGCGGCGCAGCACGTTCATCTCGACGCGGCATGCGGTCTCGGCGATCTGCGCGCGGTCCATTTGCTCGCCGACGAAGCGAGCGGCCGCGACGACGAGCGCCACGCACACGCTCGCGCTCGACGCGAGCCCGGAGCCTGCCGGTACCTCGCTCGCAACCGCGATACGGCCGCGCTCGATGCCGAAGTGCCACGCGACGGCTTTCTGATACGTCAAGAACTCTTGCGCGATGATCGGCGGCCGCATGCGACGCGTGAATTGCGCCGGCGAGATCACTTCGCGTGTGCCCTGATCGAGAGACACGAGCTCGAGGTCGGAGCTGCGGGGAGACGCTTGTCCGTACGAGTATAGGTTTACCGCGAGAGAGACCACGGCGCCGCCGTGACGCTCGTAATACGCAGGCAGGTCCGTTCCGCCTCCGACGAGCGAGACGCGAGCTGGTGCACGTCCTACAACGATCGACACGCGAGCCTCCCTTCCGCCCAAGCTTCCTCGGCGATCCGGTATCCCTCCGGTGTGCCGATGTCTTGGAAGAAAGCATTCGTTTTCATTCCGAATAATCCTTCGCCGGCTCCGAGCATTGCCGGGATCACCTCACGCCCGAAATCGCTGTGCCCGTCGGGGATCCAACCGAGCACGCCGGGCTCGCACACATACACTCCGGCGTTGACCGGCGCGTCCGGCGGTGCGTCGTTCGGCTTTTCAACGAACCGCGACAGGCGTCCGACACTGTCATGTTCGACAACGCCACATCTGCGTGGATCTTCCGCGATCGTGAGCGCCATCGACAGCATCGCCTCGTGATGTTCGTGAAACGCGTCGAGCTCGCGCACGTCGAGGTCCATCAGCACATCTCCGTACAGAACGGCAAAGCGCCGCCCGCCGATGAAATCCGCCATGTTGCCCACCGCGCCGGAGCTGCCGAGTAGCTCGTGCTCCTCCGAGTAGTACACGGTCACGTCCCAGCGGCTTCCGCCGCCGGTGGTTTCGCGGACCATCTCACCGTAGTGGTGCACGTTGATGCCGATCCGCGTGATTCCAGAGCCGGCCAGCAGTGCGATCGTGCGGTGCAGCAGCGGCTCTCCCCCGACCGGCAACAGCACCTTGGGTGCCGCGTCCGTGAGCGGTCCGAGCCGTGTCCCGAGCCCCGCCGACAGGATGATCGCGGTGTCGATCATGATCCGGCCCGTCTCAGGACGCCTTCACGTTCCATGCGCGCGTATGCGTCGTCAACCGTTTGAGCCGGCGGCGCAATCTCGTCGAGCCACGCCCAGTAACGGTGCCATACGTCATCGAGGTTCGCGCGGGGCTCCCAGCCCAGCCCTTGCAATCGCGAGATGTCGCTGACGACGTGCCGCACGTCTCCGACGCGAAATGCATTGCTGATCTCCGGATCAACGTCCACGCCCGCGATCTCCTTCAAGTGATCGATCACTTCGAGCACGGTCCACGCGCGACCGCCCCCGACGTTGTACGCGCGACCGGGTGCGCCGGGATGGTCCAGCGCAAGCAACGTCGCAGCTACGGCGTCGTCGATTGCGACGTAGTCCCGTAGCTGCTTGCCGTCCTCGAACGCGACCGGAGCCTTTCGTTCGCGCATCCGCAACGCGGCGGATCGCAGCAAGCCGGAGTATGCGTTGCGGACCGATTGCCCCGGTCCGTGGACGATCGAGTAGCGCAATGCGACGCTTTCGATGCCGTACGTTTCGCCGAGAGCAAGCGTCGCTTGTTCGGCCGCGATCTTCGAAATTCCGTACGAGTTGCGGGGGTTCGCAAATTCCTCGGGCGTCGGCACCGACTCGACGTCGGCGCCGCACACGGGACAACGCACGTCCCAGTCGGCCTTCGCCAGCGCATCCATCGATCGCGGACCCGGCGTCACAACGCCGTGCTTCGCGCAGCGAACTGCACCTTCCCCGTACACGGCCTGGCTCGACGCGACGACGACGCGACGAACGGGCAAGTCGTGAGCGACGATCGTCTCGTAACACAGCGCGGTTCCCGCTGCGTTCACTTCGAAGAACTTCGAGAAGTCCGTCAAGTAATCCTGGTACGCGCCCAAGTGGATCACTGCGTCGATACCGCGTAGCGAGCGCTGCCAGTCGTCCGGCGAGCGAACGTCCCCGCGGATGAGCTCCGCCGTATCCGCAATAGGCGGCTCGGCTCCCGGCTCGTGAACCGGCTGCGTCAGCGCATCGAGAATCCGCACCTCATCGCCGCGCTCGACGAGCGCGCGCGCCGTGTGCGAGCCGATGAAACCGGCACCGCCGGTGATCAGGATTTTCACGGGTCTATTCTCCCTTGAGCGCCGCGGGGATGCTCTTCAGCATGATCATGATGTCAAGGAAGAGCGAGCGGCGGCGAATGTAATCGAGATCCATCTCGATTTTGTCGCTAAACGAGGCGGTGTGGCGCGCCTCGACTTGCTGGAGACCCGTGAGGCCCGGCATGACGGCCAGACGCTGCATGGCGTAGCCGTCGTAGAGCTCGTACTCGTACCGCAACGGCGGCCGGGGTCCGACGATGCTCATCTCACCGCGGAGAACGTTCAAGAGCTGCGGGATCTCGTCGAACGAAAGCTTGCGAATGAACTTTCCGATACGCGTGACGCGGCGGTCCCCGACGAACTTGAAGATCATCTGACCGTCTGACTGCGTGCCGCCGTTTTCGCGCACGTACTTCTCGATAAAGGCGCGGTGCTCGTCGTCGCCGGAGTCGATGCGCATCGAACGGAACTTGAAGTACGTGAACGCAACGCCGTCCTTACCGATCACCGTGTTGCGGAAAAGAGCAGGACCCGGTGAGTCGAGCTTGATCGCAAGTGCGACCGTCAGCCAGATCGGTGCCCCGAGCACAAGGACGATCGATGCCACGACGACGTCGAGCAGACGCTTGAGGATGTCGTAGACCGGCTTCGGCTCGACGCGAAACGGTGTCTCGATTGCCGGCGCGCGGCGCAGGACCTCGACCTCTGCCGGCGCTGAGACGACGCGCATCGGCACGCTGCGCGCGGTTTGCGCGGCGGTCACGGGCGCTTCCCTGCGGAAGTGCGCCGGCGGCTGCGGTACTTCAGGCGATGTATCGGGCAGCGTGCGCCGCGGGGGCGCCTTGGGCTTCACCGCGGGAATCGCGCGCGCGGGCGTGCGCCGTTCCTTGACGGGCGCTTCGGTCGTGCGAGCGGCGATCGCGGGCTCGTTGTCCCAGCGCCTTTTGAGCGGTTCCGGGTGTCGCGGCGCCTCATTGGGTGCGCGTCGCGGCGTCTCGATGCGCGCGACGAGACGGCGCACGTCGGAACGACGTGAACGGCGCGGCGCGTCGGGCGCTGCATGTCGGTTACCGTTTCCGTTTCCGTTTCCGTTTCCGTTGCTGTCACCGTTTGTGTCACCGTTCGTGTCGCCGTTGCTCGCCTTCGCGAGCGGAGCAGGCTGCGCGACCGGCTCGACAACGCGCTGCGGGAACACGACGGGCTTGATCTTTGCGCGGCGCGGCTCACGAACGGGGCGGTAACGGTGCTTGCGAGCGATCTCGGTGTACATGGCTGCGACTCCGGCAATCGTGCGACGCACGTCGAAGTAACTGAACGCGATCTGCCGTCCGGCGTTCCCCATTTCTTCGCGCATGTACTTGTCACCGACGAGCGTGTCGAGCGCGTCGGCAAGAATGTCCGGACGGCCCGGCGGAATCACGATGCCGGCGTTCGGCGGGACGAGCTCGCGAATCGCGCCGGAAGCACTCGCGACGACCGGGACGCCGGCTGCCATCGCCTCGATGATCGTGCGGCCGAACGGCTCCGGTTCCGTCGACGCGTGTACGAGCACGTCCAAAGCACCCATCGCCTCGACCGTCGAGCGCCAGCCGAGGAAATAGATACGGTCGTTCAATCCGGCCTCTGCGACCAAGTCTTGCAGCTTGTGTTGGAACGGGATGTCGTTCTCGGGGAACAGCACTGCGCCGATGACGGCGAAGCGCGCCTTCGGATACCGGTCGGCAAGCATCGCGGCCGCGCGAATGAAAACCTCCTGCCCCTTCCACGGAGCGATGCGTCCGACAATCCCGACGAGCGGCGATCCGTTCGCGCCCACCTCAGCGCGAAGACCTCTTCCTTCTGATCTCGCGTCGGCGAGCTCGTCGACACGCACACCGTTCGGAATGAGACGGAGCTTCTTGTAGATCGTCTTGCGCTTCCGCCCGAACCCGGCCGCGACCGAACGCGACGGCACCACGATCAGCTTCGGTGCGCGTGCAAACAGAAGGAACGCCCGGCGAAGCCATCCCTTCGGCAGGATGTCGCGCACGTGCCAGACCAGCGGCACGCGCGCGAGCTTCGCGGGAATCACGGCAAGCAAGTGCGTCTTCAGCGTGTTCGTGTGGATAACTTGCGGACGCATCTCGCGCACGATCTTGTAGATCCGCATCGAGGCCGCGAGGAAAGCCCACAGCCGCGCGAGGATAAGAAACGGCTTGCGAATGAGCGATTTACGCGAAGTCTCGAGCATCCGCTTGCTCATCGGCACCATGCGAACGAGTACGCCTTGCTCGCGAAGCTTCGCGGCGAGCGGGCCGTCGCCGGGAAGAACGACGACGGGCTCGACGGGCCCGTGGGACAGACCGACGACCAGGTCGAGCAAAGACTGTTCGGCGCCCGACAAGCGGGCAACGTGGTCGAGGTACAGAACGCGGAGCGGGTCGCGGCGCGGATTCATCGTGCCTCCACCGGCGTGCCGCTTTTCGCGTCGAGAGCTTCTTGATACACCTTCAGCAGCACCTCACCCGCGTCGTCCCACGACCTTGTCTGTGCGACCGCGCGGCCGGTCGCGCCGAGGCGCGCTCGCAGCAACGCGTCGGCGCGCACATCGGCGATCGCGCGAGAGAGAGCCGCGACATCCGTCGGGTCGTCGACGACGATGCCGCCCTCTCCGACGATGCCGGCGGCGCCGCTCGCGCGCGAGGTGACGACGGGGATCCCGCATGCCATCGCCTCGAGGATCGACAAGCCGAACGCATCGAATCGAGACGGCGCAACAAACACGTCCGCCGCCCAGTACGCCGGGCGAACGTCGTCTAGCTTGGGAGAGAACACCGCGCGAAGCCCGCGCTCGTGCGCCACGCGCTCCTGATCGCCGTGGCGGCGGTCGCCGACCGCGAGGAGCCGGTCGCTCGCGTCGACGGCCGCAACCAAGGCCGGCAAGCCTTTGCGCGGACCTTGCGCTCCGATGAAGAGTACGCAGAACTCGCCGTGCTCGATGCCGAAGGCGCGCCGCGCGGCGCGGCGCTCGTCGCCGGTCGGCGGACGAAACCGTGTGGCGTCGATCCCGAAGGGAAGATGCTTGATCCGCACAGGATCGACGCCGGATTCTTGGAGAACGTTCGCAGTCAGCTCCGAAGCGACCAGCACGCGCGTCGCAGTGGTGTACACGCGTCTTTCGAGCCGAACGTTCATCGCCGTTGCTAAAGCATTGAGTGCGCCGCGCACGCCGTGCTCGCGCCGAGCATCGGCGGGCAGGCGCAGCCACGCCGCGTGCGGCATGTGACACATCGCGACGTCGACCGGCGCCGTCGTAACCGGCCCGTCGGCGTGCACGATGTCGTAAGACGTCTTGCGCAGGCGGCGATTCGCCGCGGCGATCATCAGCCGCTGGTTCACGAGCTGCACGCGCGTGCGCGCGACGTCGTGCACCTTCACGTTCAGCGATCGAACACGTTCGGGCACGAGGCTCGAGATGATCTCGACGTCGTGACCGGCCGCGACGACGCGCGTCAGCAGCTCAAAGTTCACGTTTCCCTGTCCCTCGGTTACGCCGAGGCTCGGTACGATCCACGCGATGCGCATTACGCCTCCACCTCGCGAACGCTTGGGGCTTTTTCCATGACCTTGCGGTCGCGCTTCGCCCGCGCGCACGTGATGCACGACTCAACCGAACGCGCGACGAAGGAACGAACGCGGTTCGCAAACACGCCCTCGCTCCAGCCTTCGGCGTGCACGCGGAGCGCGTCCGGATTGAAGGACGTGCGATCGGCTTGCTCGACGGCGCCGATGAGCGCGCCGGGAGTTCCCGGGGCGAACAGCACGCCGGTGACGCCGTCGACCATGGTCTCGAGCGCGCCGCCGGCGCGAAGCGCAATCGCGGGGCGTCCGCTTGCGTTCGCTTCGAGCGGCGTCAGCCCGAAATCTTCTTCGCCCGGCACAACGACGCCCCGGCAACGTCCGTACAGGTTCGTCAGCGTTTCCTCATCCACGACGCCGCGAAATTCGATCGTCGGTCCTGCCATCGCTTCGAGCTCCGCGCGCATCGGACCTTCACCCACGACGACGAGCCGGCGGCCCATCTTCGTAAAAGCTTGCACGGCGAGATCGACGCTGCGGTGCGGCAGCAGGCGCGCAACGATCAGGTAGAAGTCGCTCGTCGTCGGCCCGATGTGAAAGCGGTGGGTTGCCACCGGCGGGTGCACGACGGTCGCAGCCAGCCCGTACACCGAACGGAGCCGTGCGGCGGCGACGCCCGAGACGGCCATGTAAAAGTGTGGCTTACGTGCCGCACGCTTGTCGCTGCGGCGCAGCCACGCCATCGTCGGCGCGACGAGCGGACGCGCCCACGCCGGTGCGACTTTGCGGTCGTACCGATCGTCCCACAAGAAGCGCGGCGGCGAGTAGCTGTACACGACGTGACACGTGCCTTCTGGCACCCGCACGCGGTGGGCGAAGCCGGCGCTCGACGAAATCACGACGTCGAAGCCGGACAGGTCCATCTGCTTGAACGCGTGCGGGAAGAGCGGCAGCAGGCGGCGGAACTGCGTCGCGTCCTTCGAGAACCGCTGGAGCGAGGACGTACGCACGTCGGCGTCCCTGAATGCTTCGTAGGTCGATTCGGGGTGATAGAGGGAGGTATAGATGGGTGCGTCCGGATAAATCTCATGCAGCGCAAGCGTGACGCGTTCCGCGCCGCCCTTGTTCACCAGATAATCGTGAACGATTGCAACTTTCACGCTGCTGCCTCCCTGGCGATGCCCTCCAAAAGTGCTTCGATCTTTTCAACGACCGTCGCCCAAGAACGCTCTGAAGTTGCGACTCTTTTCGCTTCATTTCCGAGACGCGATGCGAGCTCGGGTCGGGTCAGAACGGACGAAAGGCCGCGGATCACCTCCGCCGGGTTGTCGGGGTCGATGAGGAGCCCCGTCCGGTCATCGCTGATCGCGTCCGCGATGCCACCGATCCGGCTCGTCACGATCGGCAAGCCGTAGGCGCTCGCCTCGAGCAAAGCAACGGGGCAACCCTCGGTTCCGCCGGCGCCGCCGGCGATCTCTCGGCTCATGAGCGCGAAGACATCGGCCGCCGCGTAACAGGTCGGAATCACATCGTCTGCCACGTTTCCGGCAAAGGCCACGCGATCGGACACGCCCTTTTGCGCCGCGAGCGCTGCGAGATCAGCGCGATACGGTCCGTCGCCGACGACGAGGTACCGCGTGTTGTCCGGCAGGGCGGTGAGGCTCTCGATCACGCTGTCGATGCCCTTGTGATGCATCAGACGCGCGATTGTGAGCACCACCGGATCGTCGCCGAGGCCATACCGGCCGCGAAGCGCCGCAACGGCTTCCTTGGAGACGTCCTTCGGTTCGGGAGCGCCGTTGGGAATCAGCGCCACGCGATCGGCGGGTGCGCCCAGAGCGATGGATTCCTTCGCGGAGTATCCGCTGACGGCGAGGATCCCTGCGGCGCGCGGGAAAACGCGGCGCGCGATTTTTCGGATGCGCGGTGACCGTAGCTCCGCGGCGTGTGTCGCAATGATCGTCGGGACGTTTCGTGCGAGCGGCGCCGGAGCGGCGAGCACGTGCATCGCGAGCGTGACATCGGGCTTCCATGCGCGCGCTTCGCGCCACGCGGCAATGTTCACGGCGGAGAACGCGCCGATCTGACCGCCGGGAAGCCACGCCGCACGGCGGACCGGAAACGCAAGCTCGTTGTCGACTGCATCCGATCCGTCCGCGGCCGGCGCGACGACACGGACGTCGAAACGCTTGATGCGGCGTGCGATTTCGCGCGTCATCGTCTGAATGCCGCCGCGCGTCGGCGGAAAGTCTGTGGTGGTTATCAGAAGACGCTTCATGCCGCGGCGTCCTCTTCCTCCAAGGCCGGCCGCGCGTTCAGGTCTTGGAACGCCTTGTCGGAGGCGCCGATGACGAACCAGATCAGCGACGCGATCGCGTACGCACCTCCGTTTTGCCACTGTCCGATCGAGAGGATGCAGATACCGAGCACCGCCACCCACATCGGGTCGGGCTTGCGCCGCCGCAAGATGTACAGCTGGCGGAACGTCTGCAGCACGACGAAGAAGTACAGCAATCCGCCGACGACGCCGAACGCCAGGAATGCGTTTCCGAAGTCGAGCTCGACGGCAGCCTGTGTTCCCTTGCCGAACTTCGATGATCCTCGCGTGATCGCGCCGGTGCCGAGGCCTGCCGGTCGCGTCGTCATCGAATACGCGATGCCTTGCCAGACGCGCTTGGCGTGCAACGGCAGCGTCGACTTCGCGGCGTCCGTCGGGTCGAGCAGACCGTTTTGCTGCTGCGTAACGAGCTGTTTGGTCCCTGCTTCGATCGTGGCGTTGTCGGCAGCGGTCGTCGAGTGCGTCGCCGCATAGAGCATGAACGCGCCGATCAGCGTGGCCATGATGGCGACCATCGCAAAGCGGTTCCGTGCGCGAAGGCCGGTCAGCGTGATGACGGCGAGTCCGGTGCCGAAGACGGCGCCACGGCTGCCGATAAGGAACTGGATCCACGCCATCGGCACGATCGCCGCCAGCAGCACAACCCGGATCTTTCCCTTGGAATAAAGGAGCCGCGAGTAGCACGCGACGATCGCGAAGCCCATGTAGGCCGCGAACTCGACCGAGTTGGAGAACGTCGAGAACGGCCGGACCGTCTTGTTGATGGTCAGAGCGCCGTACGCACAACACTTCAGCCACTGCGTCTCGAAGCCGGTGAACCCGAGATACACCTGCTTGAGGCCCCACAATGCGGTGATGAAGCCCGTCGACATGACGACGTTCATCACCTTGCGCATGAACGCGTCGTCGGAAATGGTTCGCGCAACGATGAACAGCGTCATCGGCGCGATGATGAACATGACGCCGGTGAGTGCGACGAGCACCGAGCCTTGCAGCGGGTTGAAGAGCTCGATGATCTCGAGAACGATTAGCCCGAACATCATCATAGATAGCGGTGTTCCGCCGAGCTTCGCTTCGCGCGACATCATCAGCGAGATCGCGATCGTCAAGCTGACCGCGGTGGACACCAGCAGCATCGGGTCGAGTGATGCCCAGCCGGCCGTCGGCAGAAGTGCGCGACGCACGAGGCCGAGGAACGGAAGCCAGGCAAACAGGCCGAGGAGCGCCGACTGAGGCTTCTTGATCGCCGGCACGGCGAGGAACGCCATGATTGCCATCGCGGCGTAGATGCGCAGTATCGAGCCGCCCGTCACAACTTGCTTGCCGAGGCTCAGCGCGCCGACGACGAGGAACACGTTCAGGAGCGCGCCGGAGTACTTGCGGCGAGACATCGTCGCGGTGTCCATCACAGGGCTCCCAGAATTCGTTCGAACGCGATGCCACCGAGCTGCCACGCGAAGCGGCTTTCGTACAAGCGGCGTGCATTGGCACCGAGCGATTCGCGCTTGCCGGCGTCCGTTGCGAGGGACCGAAGTGCTTGCGTGACGTCGGTGGCGCGGGGGCGCACCAGGATGACGTTATCCCCGCCCCGAAGGCCTTCGTCAGAGTCTTTTCCGGAATAGGCAACGACGGGCAATCCGTGCGCGAACGCGGCGAGGAGACTCGTTTTGCGCCCCGCTGCCGGGCCGGACGGCTCGCAAAACACGTATGCGTCCGACGCGCGAAGCGCGTCGGATATTTCAGCGCGGGGAAGCACGCCGGTGAATATGACGTTGGCAGCGAGATCCGCAGGCGCCTCACTCGAGCCCGCGCGTCCGATGCACAGAAGCCGCGCGCTGATTCCTTCACGCTTCAAATCCCGCAGCGCGTCGAACACCGGACCGAAGTCGCGGCCGGCGCCGATGCTGCCGACGTGCGCGATGACGAAATCGGAGTCGCTCAATCCGTATTGCGCACGCGTCCCGTTGAGTGGGCGCGTGGGATCCGGCTCGATCGTGGCGCCGATTGGAATCGCCACGATGTCGCCGCGGCGGTCGGGAAACCAGCGGCGCAGTGTGTCGCAACGCGGTGTGGTCGTGACGACGACCTTGCGGGCCGTGCGAATTACGGCTGCGGTCTCGAGCCGCTGTGCAAC
>JAIVGO010000026.1 GCA_020201525.1 Actinomycetota bacterium
CGTCTTGAAGGATCGCGTCCGAGCTGACGTGCTCGTCGGCAAGTGCGCGCGTCCGCGCGGCTTCGACGGCTTCGCGCGCAAGGGTTCGAGCGAGGGAGTGTCCGAGGCTGTCGGCGAGCCCACTCGTCCGGATGAGCTCGTCCACTTGCGGCAGTCCCGACAGGTCACTCAACGAATATCCGGCTCCTCGGTCTCCGCGCGGTTGAGCCACTGCATTAGGACGTCCGGCGTCACATGCATGTCGACTTCGTCGGCGCGTTCCATCTCCGTCAAAAAGCCGCCGAGAGCAGACTGGATTTGCGCGCGCTGCTCTTCGGTCAGCGTGAGCTCTTGGGCCACGAGCTTGCGCGCGACTGCGTAGATGGTCCGCCGCCCGATGTCGATCATTTCGGCGATGTCGGTGCGCTCGAAATTTTCACCGGCGCGTTCGACGGTCGCTGCGCGGGCCGCTTGGACGAAGGGACGGGACGGAGAGCTCGGATCCGCATACATCTGCACAAACGCAAGCGTCGCACGTTTTGTTGCCGCCCGGATCATCTTCAGCTGTTCCGCACTCGCCGTGGCACAGGACGGAATCTGCCGAATGTATTCCGCCGTCGTCTCGTCGACGATCTCGTCGATATGGTTGGTCACGATCTCGGCAACTTGTTTGCGGAGCGACACGCGCCCCTCCAATTCATAGTCCCAGCGTGCGTGCGATGACGAGGCGCTGGACTTCGCTGGTTCCCTCGACGATTCGCAACATACGCACGAACCGGTAGATGCGCTCCACGGGACCTTCCGTCAGGTATCCCATCCAGCCGAATATCTGGACCGCACGATCCGCAACGCGATTCACCATCTCGGTGTTGTACAGCTTGACGATCGACGACTCCCGCATGGGTTGCTCGCCCTGATCGCACATCCACGCGAGGTGATACGTCATCCATCGTGCTGCCTCGATTTCGACGACCGAGTCGGCCAGCATCCACTGGATCGCCTGATACTTACCGATGGGCTTTCCGAACGCCTTGCGATCGTTTGCGTACTCGCTGCAGATGCGCACGCAGTACTCGGCGATCCCGACGCAGAGGGCGCCGATGTAAGAACGTCCAGCGTTGAGAAACTTCATCGCCGAGTAAAAGCCGAATCCTTCCTGCCCGACGATGTTCGAAGCAGGCACGCGCACGTCGTCGAAGATCAGCTCGTACTGATTCGTGTCTCCGGCCATCGTCTTCTGCCGCTTGCCGACCCCGAAGCCGGACGTCCCTTTGTCGACGATCAGTGCCGTTATCCCGCCTTGCGCTTTCTTCTCGGCGTCGGTGACGGCGAAGACGATCGCGAAGTCCGCGTTCTTGCCGTTCGTGATGAAATGCTTGCGGCCGTTCAGGATGTAGTGATCGCCGTCGCGCACCGCGCTCGTGCGAATTGCTTGCGCGTCGCTTCCGGCTTCGGGTTCCGTCAGCGCGAAGCACATCGTCTTCTCCGCTTTCACGAGCGGGACGAGGTACTTCTTCTGGAGCTCGGGCGAACAATCGAGCAGAAGCGGCGTGGGCGCTTCCGGATTCGGCGGGCCGAGCACATACGTTGCGAACCGAAGGCCGCTCCGGCCGCCGGCCTCCACGAGCAACGTCGTCCCGAGCACCGACAGCCCCCAGCCGCCGACGTCCTCCGGCAGATGCGCGCCGTAGTAGCCGATCTCTGCGGATTTCTTCCGCAGCGCCAGTCCGGCTTCGCGCATCTCGTCCGTCCACTCGTCATCTTGGATTTGCCGAGCGAATCGCTCCTCGATGGGGCGCACTTCGCGCTCCAGGAACGTCGTGAAAGACGACCGCACTTCGTCGAGCTCTGCCGGTACTGTGAAATCCACGCGACCTCCTTCGGCCAACATGATGGTAAACGAGAGCGCGGGAGCGCCGCTCGACGCGGCGATCTGTAACAATCCCGCGCCGTGAGAGACGACACGCTGGTTCCCGGTGGTACGCCGACGGTCCCTCCGCGGGACTCGGCGACCGTCATGGTGGCACGCGACGCGCCGGGCGGCGTCGAGCTCTTCATGCTGGAGCGGCACTTGAGCTCCGACTTCTTCGGCGGTGCCTACGTGTTCCCCGGCGGCAAGATCGACGACGCCGACACTGATCCCACCTTGAACGAATTCGTGGACCCGCCGGCAGGTGCACCGTCACTCGATCCCGGTGCGATCGGCGCTTCGGTGGAAGCTCCGCCGGGCAAGGAGCTCGGCTTTCATCTCGCTGCGATTCGCGAAACGTTTGAAGAAGCCGGCGTGCTCCTCGCGCGCCACGAGGACGGATCGGTCGTTCGCTTGGACGGCGCTGAGGCCGGGCGGTTCGCGGAAGCGCGCCGTGCGCTCAATGCGCGCGAAGCAACGCTGCTCGACATCGCGCGATCGCATCGGATCCGGTATGCGCTCGATCTGATGTTTTACTTTTCGCGCTGGATCACGCCCGAGGCTGTTCCGAAGAGATACGACACGCGCTTCTTCGTCGCGCGCCTCCCCGAAGGACAAACCCCGCTGCACGACGACTTTGAAACCACATCGGGTCTTTGGATCCGGCCGCAAGATGCCCTGGATCGAGCGATCGAGGGCGGATTCACGATCATCTTTCCGACGCGCAAGACGCTGGAATCGATCGCCGTCTTCGAGACCGTAGACGATCTCATTGCGTCCACCGAGGGCAAGCAGATCGGCGGCGTCCTTCCGGCGCTCGTCACGCACGAAGGCGAGCTGAAAGTCCGCCTTCCCGACGGCACCTATCACGCGCCGTGAAACAACTCTCCGAACGCGTGCGCGTCGTGCTCGCGCCGAACCCGTCGCCGATGACGCTCGAAGGCACGAACACGTACGTGGTCGGAGATCGTCACGTGCTCGTGATCGATCCCGGCCCCGCCAAGGACGGCCATCTCGAGGCCGTGCGCGACGCCGTCGGGGACGCGTCCGTCACCGCGATCCTTCTCACGCATAAGCATCACGACCATGCCGAAGACGCCGCGCTCTTTGCCGAAACCTTCGATGCGCAGGTCGTCGGGTTCTCCCGGCCGGCGCAGGTTTTGGTCGACGACGGCGCGCGCGTCGGCGGTCACGATCAATTTCTCTACGCAATCCACACGCCCGGCCATGCCGCCGACCATCTCTGCTTCGTCTTGGAAAGCGAGAAGGTTTTGTTCAGCGGCGACCACGTGCTCGGCCGGGGGACAACGGTTATTGCCTGGCCGGACGGCGACCTCCGCGCGTACATGGCCTCGCTCGAGCGCTTGCGTCACGTGGACATCGAACGCATCTTCCCGGGCCACGGACCGGTCGTCGAAAATCCCATGCCGGTGATCGAGGAATACATCGCGCACCGAAAGATGCGCGAGCGTCAGATCCTCGACGCGCTCAACGACCGCCCGGGAACGCCGGCCGAGCTCGTGCGGCGCATTTACACGGACGTCGATCCCGTGTTGTATCCGGTTGCCGAGATGAGCGTGCGCGCCCACCTCGACAAGCTGGCGTGGGAAGGGAGCGCCCGCGCGGAAGGAGAGCGCTGGCAGCTGACGCAGGATTAGTGCAGACGCGCGGCGAGCGCGTCCGGATCTCGGATCGTGTAGTTGCGATCTTCCATTGTCACCCAGCCCCGGTCGAGGAACGACGCGAGTGCCTTGTTCACGCTTTCGCGAGACGCGCCGACCATCTGGGCGATTTCTTCTTGCGTGAGGGGGACGTCGATGCGCAGCCCGCCGGTCGCTTCCTTGCTTCCGTGCTGGCTGGCGAGGCTGAGCAGACGCTTTGCCACGCGACCCGGCACATCGAAGAACGCGGCGTCTTGCAAGACCTCATCGGCTCGCCGCAATCTCGATGCGAGAATACGCAACATTTCCCACGCGACCTTCGGATGCGCTTCGACGTAGTGACGAAAGATGTCGTGAGCGAGCGCGTGTAGCGTCGTCTCTTCCATGGTTCGGGCGTCCGCCGTCCGGAGCCCCACGTCGAAGAGTGAGAGCTCACCGAAGATCTCCCCGGGTCCGATGATGGCAACGAGAACCTCGCGGCCGTCCGGGGACAGTGAGCTGATCTTCACGCGCCCCGATTCGATCAAGTAGAGGTGGCCGCCGGGTTCTCCTTGGCGAAAGATGCTTTCGCCCTTGCGAAAAGTTCGGCGAATGAAGTTTTCGGCGACGACGTGGCAGTCGGCCGGAGGAAGCGGAGCGAGCAGCGGGCTGTTCTTGATCAGCACCTCGAGTTCCACAGGACCTCCGTAGTGGGAAACGGGCGGACCAATGTTAGACGCACCGCGGCCGTTTGGGTACGGCTAGATTACGCGAGGATCGCCGGGGCAAGGTATCGTCGGCGTTGGCATCGCTTCACGAAAGCCCACGGGGAAGGAGCGGATGATGTTCAGCAAGATTCTCGTCGGCACGGACGGGTCGGACTCTGCGGCCAAAGCTGTCGCCCAGGCCGCAGCCATCGCCAAGGCCACCGGCGCGGAACTTGTCGTTCTGCACTCCTATGCCGTTGTGAGTAGCACCGCCGGAAGTCCCTTCGGCGCGGCGCAAATAGCGCCCGTGAAAGAAGTCGGCGTCAGCATCCTTGAAGACGTCGCCAAGCGGTACGGGAACATGGTCCCCGTGCGGACGTTGCTGAAGGAGGGAGCCGCGGGCGACGCGATCGTGGACGTTGCCGAGGATGAGAAGGTCGATGTCGTTGTCGTCGGAAACCGCGGCATGACGGGAACAAAGCGATACGTTCTGGGAAGCGTGCCGAACAACGTCTCACACCATGCCCCGACGTCGATCTTGATCGTCGACACGACGTCGCCGCGGGCCGCGAGCCGCAAAGGCGGGGAGCCGTACCAAAAAATTCTGATTGCAACCGACGGCTCACCGACGGCAGGCAAGGCTGCCGAGGCCGGCGCCGAGCTGGCCGCCAGAGTCGGCGCGGAAGTCCTGTTGCTTTCCGTCGGCGCCGATGAGCAAACCAAGAGTGTGCTCGATCAAGCTGCGAAGTACTTGTCGCAAAGCGGTGCGAAAGTTACGACGAAATCCGTGGCCGGTGATCCTGCCGATATGATCGTTGACGTTGCAGACCGGGAAAACGCGAATCTCATCGTCGTCGGAAACAAGGGCATGACGGGCAGCAAGCGGTTTCTTCTGGGCAGCGTCCCGAACCACGTGTCGCACCATTCGCCGTGTGACGTTCTGATCGTCAAGACGACATAGCGCGCCGGATGGCGACTGCCGCGACGAGCCGGTCGGTTCGAAGACCCGATCCCAACACGCTTGTCATTTTCGGCGCCTCCGGCGATCTCACGTCGCGCAAGCTGATCCCGGCTCTCTACCAGCTCCTCGAGGCGAAGCTGCTCCCGGAGCACTTTGCAATCGTCGGGTTCTCACGCACGGAATTTACCGATCACGAATTTCGAGATCGGATGCACGAAGCGCTGAAGGAACACCTAGACGATTTCAACGAGGATGTTTGGAAAGTCTTCTCCGAGATGCTTCATTATATTCCGGCGGGAGATCACGACGAAGCCGCTTACCGGAAGCTGAAGCAAGAGCTAAAAGAGTTCGATACCACGCATCAGAGCGAAGGAAATCGTCTGTTCTATCTCGCAACACCGCCGGAAGCCTACGCGGAGATTCTCGAGCTGATCGGGTCGTCGGGGATGGCGAAGGCGGATGAGGGTTGGACACGCATCGTGATCGAAAAGCCTTTCGGCCGCGACCTCGAATCTGCGATCGCCTTGGATGAAACCCTCCACACCTGTTTCGATGAGTCGCAGATCTTTCGCATCGACCATTATCTCGGCAAGGAAACGGTACAAAACTTGTTCGTGCTGCGATTCGCAAACGGCATCGCCGAACCAGTGTGGAATCGCCGGTACGTCGATAGCGTCCAGATCACCGTGGCCGAAGAGCTCGGCGTCGAGCACCGCGCACAGTACTACGACAGTGCCGGCGCGATTCGGGACATGCTCACGAATCACTTGCTGCAACTCCTGGCATTGACGGCGATGGAGCCACCGGTCGCGTTCGAGTCGAATGTGATCCGAGATGAAAAGGTAAAGGTGCTGCACGCGCTCGAGCACGGCAGCGTCGAGTTCGTCCGCGGACAGTACCGCGACGGAACGATCAATCGCCGGAAAGTCCCGTCGTATCACGATGAGCCCGACGTGCCCGCCGATTCACGGACCGAAACGTTCGTCGCGGTCAAGTGTTTCGTCGAGAATTGGCGATGGGCCGGCGTCCCGTTCTTCTTGCGGACCGGAAAACGAATGAAGAAGAGAGCGAGTGAGATCGTCATTCAGTTCAAGCACGCCCCGTTCCTGCCTTTCCAGTCGACCGCCGTGAAGAAAATCGAGCCGAACCGGTACGTGATCCGCATCCAGCCGGACGAGGGAGCCGCGTTGATGATCAACGCCAAGGTTCCCGGGCCCGGCGACATGAAGATTGTCAACGTGCCGATGACGTTCGACTACGACGAATCCTTTCGTGTGGAGGCGCCCGAGGCGTACTTACGACTGCTGCTCGACGCGATGCTCGGCGACGCGACGTTGTTCACCCGGAGCGACGAGGTGCGGCGGCAATGGATGTTCGTCGAGCCGCTGCTGAGCGTCTGGGGCGATTTGGAGCGCTACCCGGCCGGTAGCTGGGGACCGGCCGGCGCCGATGAGCTTCTGGAACGCGACGGACGGTCCTGGCACGTTCCATGAGCGTGGAGATCTACTCGACGGTATCCGAGCTGATCGCGCGCGCCGTCGCAGTTGTGTCCGCCGCGGCCGCCTCTGGGCCCGTGGCTCTGTCCGGAGGCGACACGCCGCGCCCGGTCTACGAGGCGCTCGCATCGGCGGGCATCGAAGGCGACTGGTATCAAGTCGACGAGCGGTGCGTGCCTTTCGGGGATCCGGACTCCAACGCGACGATGATCGAGCGCGCCGGCTTACGCTTGCACCGCATCGACACGGCTTTGTCGCCGGAGGATGCAGCCGCGGGCTACGAAGCCGCGCTCCGTGACCGGTGGTCCGGCGGCCGCCCGGCCCTCGCGCTGCTCGGTATCGGCGCCGACGGCCACACTGCATCTTTGTTTCCGGGGTCGCCGGAGGTTGACGAGCGCGGGCACGACGTCGTCGCTACGCGCGATGCTCATGCCGGGAACCGGCGCGTCACAATGACGCTGCCGCTGCTGGCGCGATTCGAGCAACGCGTTTTCCTCGTGGCCGGGGCGCCGAAGGCGGACGTCGTGGCTCGCGTCCTGTCCAAAGGGGAGGACTTGCCGGCCGCGCGCGTGGCGGATGCGCTGTGGTTTCTCGACGCCGGCGCGGCAGCCGGTCTCTAAAGACCCGCGAGGCGGCTGAGCGTCTTGATGTCCTTCAGGACGTACCGACGGCCGGCGCGACCGATGATCTCACGCTTTTGGAAATCGGAGAGCACCCGCGTCACGCTCTCCCGGCTGCCGCCGGCGAGACTGGCGAGGTCGGCATGGGTCACGACGGCCGGCACGAGCGCGCCGTCGTCGGGAAGCTCGTCGAGGGAGGGGCTCACGAGGCCGAGCAGTCGCTTCGCAACGCGTCCTTTGAGGTCGAGGAAGAGCAAGTCGTCGACGAGTGATTCATGGGCTTGGATCTGCTGGGCGAGTGCGCGCAGGAGCGCCAGCGACGCCTGCGGATTCTCCAAGAGAAAGCGCAGGAAGTGATCCCCGGGCACGACCCACACGAGGGAAGGCTCCAGCGCCATGGCCGTCGCCGTCCTCCGGCTTTCCCCCAGGACACCCAATTCCCCGAAAAATTGCGGGGGATCGACGGCCGTGTGGAGCTGGCGGTCGCCGTTGCTGGACAGTGAGCTGATCTCGACCCGTCCCTCGTGCAGAAAGTAGATCTCATGCGCCTCGTCGTCTTGGTGAAAGAGATACGTGCCCTTCTGATAGCGGCGGACGGTGCCGTGGCGGATCAAGTCCTGCACCACGTCGAGCGACGTGGTCGCGAGAACCGGCGTGCTCGCCATGCCTTGCTCGAGCCCATTGGCCCCATGTTCGACCAGTCGCGTGTGCATCGTCCTCCAAAGAGTAACTGCGGTCATCGCCGATAACCAGCGTTTGCCGGGAAAAAGAAAGAACGGGCTCCGGTGGAGCCCGTTCCCGATTGAGGTCGTACTAGCCGGCGAGCGTCTTGCGCGTGACCTTGCGGTTCACCTTGCGAGCGACTTTCTTCATCGCCTTCTTGGTGACGCGCGTTGCCGGGGTCTTGCCGCCTGCCTTGGCCGTCTTGCCTGCCGAGGTCTTCGGTGTGATCTTCTTCGTTGCCACCTTACCCACCCCTTTCCTTTCAGTCGGTCAAACTCTGGGCGTATCTTCGCTCTCAATCCCGTTTATGTCTGTGCGCTACGTCACCGAGTACGTTGTGATGCTGCTCACCTATGCAATGGTGACCGCGCTCACAATTTTGCGCGTCGGTGTGAAGGATCTCACACCACTACTTGAGCTCCGGAAGCTCGACGGGATCCGGTCGCGGCGTGCACGCGCCGCAGAAGAGCGCGTCCTCAACGACGAGCACCTTGTTTACGTCGCCGCTGCGAAACGTGTCCAATATGTAGGGATGCGTCTCGACGTGGTCCTCGCAAATGCCTCGACCGCAGAACCGGCACGTACCGACCGCGGTTCGCTTGCAGTGCCAGCAATCCATGTCTCGTCCTCGTCGATCGTCAGTGATGGGCTACCCGGTCGACGGCAGCGTGCGGGTTGAGCGTTCCTTTCTTGAACGCGCTACGCATCAACCGGTCGAATGCCTTGCGATTCAGACGGTACAGGCGCACGGCCGTCAAAGCACGAACCGTCGCCGTTCTCCGGACATGCAACAGTAACCCAATCTCGCCGAAGTACGCCCCCGGACCGAGTGAGCCGACGACTTTCTTCCCTTCGATCACTTCGACTTGGCCGGAATGTATCGCGTAGAACGTCTCCGCCGCTTCTCCTTGTTTTACGATCAATTCGCCCGGGCCGACGTTGAACCAGTCCCCTTCCTTGAGGAGATCGACAAGCTCGTCTTGCTCGAGGTGCGAGAAACATCCGAGATCGCGGAGCTCGGCTAAGTCTTGGAATGTCGGCGCGAAGGCCGGAACCTTGATCATGTCCGCGAGGAGCCGATCGAAGGATCCTTTGTCGATCTCGAAAACTTCGCAGTCGTCGATCGCGCGGACGGTCGCGCGCCGACGTGACGCTTGCGCTACGGCGAGCTCGCCGAACGACTCGCCCCGGCCGAGGATGCGCAGGACTCGTTCTTTTCCTCCTTCGCTTTCTTCGATCGCGTGCAGCACGCCGGATCGAACGATGTAGAACGCTTCCGCTCGCTCGCCTTGGCGCACGACGGACTGGCCGGAGCGAAAAGCCCGGAGCTTCACGCGGCCGGCAAGCTCGTTGAGCACTTCGACGGGGACGTCGTCGAACAAGGGCACCGCATCGATCAGCTCCGCCGCCTCGACGCGCCACTTTGTCTCGAGCTTGAAGCGCAGCTGCCGCCACGCGACTCGTGCGTGATTGACCAGCCACCCAATTATCTTCAGTGCGCCTCGGATGAGTGGACCGCCGACGAACAAAGCGATTGCCACGAGAATCCCGCGTGTGATCAGGCCGCCGTGCCACAGACGCGCGATGAGGCTCCCGAAGATCTGCTCCCAAAAGAACACACTGGAGTACAGCGTGAAAATCGTGAAGAAGACCCCGAGGACGGCGTACAGCAGGAGACCCACTTCCTGAAGCGTCAGCCGCTCGCGCTTTCGCAGCTTGTGCATGAAGTCGTGGCGAAAGAACTGCAGCGATCGCGGGCGCAGATCGGGTACTTGAATCAAGTCCGACAGGATCCAGTAGCCGTCGAGCTCGAGCAGCGGTACGAGGTTGAGAAATATCAAGAAGTAGTTGATGACGGCGAACTTGTAGAGAATGGATGAGATGAAGAGGCCGGGAAACGCCAGGACGATCAGGGAAGCACCGCCGGCGATGACGGCTTCCGCGTACGGTCCTGCGAACGACTGCGCCATCCGTTGCTTTCGTTCCATCATGAGCCCGTCGGATGACTCGACAAAGAATGCTGGCGAGCCGAAGTAGATCATGAAGCCGGCGCTTTTCACGCGCCGGCCGTAATGGATCATGACGGTGGCGTGCCCCAATTCGTGCACGAAGGTCAGGAAATAGTTCAAGCCGAGGATGATGAGACCGCCGGTGGCGGCAGATTCGGACGTCAAGCTGAAGCGATGACCGTGAACGACGATGTAGAAGGCAACAAATCCTGTGATGGCAACGACCAGCGACAGCGCGAGTGGAATTACTTTGAAAAACCACTTGAGAATGTGGTTGTACATCCAGCGCACGAGCTTGTCGGCATCGCTCCACTCGATCATCAGCGTCTTGAGGAACTCCCGCGCTTTCCTGCGTGCCGGCGAAATCGGATCCAACGCCTTTTCGAGCGCAGCGTCGGTATCGACGTACGGTGGATCCAGGAAGCTTCCGGCTTGAAGCGACATCACGAGGTCGACGACGCCCGACAGCTCCAAGTCGCCTGATTCGTGAAAGCGCTCGAGAACGATGTCGCGCACGGTGCGTGTGCCGTCCATCAGCTCCATGAGCTCTACTTCGCCGGGCTCCAGCCGGTAATGCAGCAAGTCGCGCGGATTTGCCGCCATCACGTAGTCGTTGCCCCAGCGGAGCGGGAAGTGCTTGATCTCAATGTCGGCGGCGAGCTTCGGGCGGTACTGCGTCGGATCGATGCGCTTGCCGAGCAGCTTCCAGATATCCGCAGGTGCCCGTGGGCGCCTCGCCTTTTTTGCGGCGCGCGATTTCCCCGCGCGCTTCTTCGCCTGCACTTGCTTCTGGCCGCTTTTCGCGTCGAGCGTGCCCCACAAGCCGGGCCAGACCGGCCGCTCCCGTTTGCTCGTCCCGTGCGACGCCGCTTTGACGGGCCGCTTCAATCGTCGGTCGAGACTCCCCAAGACCGACGTGTCGCGTCCGGCTTTCTTTAGCTTAGGCGGCACTCGTTTCCCCACCCCCCGCCGGGATTGTCACCCGGGCGGCCGGCTCCCGGCAAGGATGGAGTCACGCCCACGTCGCGTCGATACGCATGTTGCCGATTGTGCTTGCGTTGCGGTCGACGACGAGCGCGTACTCGGCCGGCGCCGACATTCGCGTGCGAATGGTCGCGCGCGACGCCGACTCGTCTTCGGCCGCGACGACATACGGGACCCCGGTCGCCGTGAAAGAGCGAGCCAGCACCCGTCCTTCGAGCAGCGCCAAACGCGCGCGGCCGTCCGTCCAGGCCGCACTCGCGGTGAACGGACCACCGTGAACCGGCCGCACCTCGAAGACCGGATTGCACGCGTTGTCTCTGCAGCGAACGGGATCGGTCGACGCGCGAAGCACCGGTAACCGGATCGCGACGTGGCGCCCGCCTTGCGCGAACTCCAAGCGCAGATTTGCCGTCACGGCTGCGCCGGTCTGCACCCACAGCACGACTGCGGCGACGCCGCCGGGACGAACGACCTCTTCCCGAACTCCGCTCGGCAGCTCCGACCTGCACTCCTGTCCGGCCGCGTCGGGAATTGCGCCGTCGATGGATCCAAGCGCGCACGCGGACACGATGGCTCCGGTATCGGGGAACGTCGCAATGACGCGCACGCCGGGCTCCGCGGCCTCAAAGCCGAACCGAACTGCGTGGTCGCGTCCGGCCGGCAGCTCGAAGTTCTGTGCCAGGAATTCGAGCGACGGTGGTCGCGGGGATCCACTCGCCGCCGGGGTGGGTGCCGGAGCACCGCGCGTGCACGCCGCGAGCGCCATCAGCACGAACGCGAAACGTCGCCTCATGGGACGACGACCACGGCGGGGTCCCTCGACAGGAACGCGGCGATGAACTCCGAGAATGCTGCCATGTCGTCGAGCATCTCCAAGACGTTCGGCCACACGCGCAGTTCGGCTGCAGGCAGAAGATCGGCGAGCCGCCGCGCTACGGCCGCGTCGTGCGATGGGTCGCCTTCATGGGCCGCGATGAGAACCGGCACCGCGACCGATCGCAACGCCGTCGCTTCGGACAGCGGCGGCGGACCGCCGGCGGCCGCACGAAGCGCCCGAGGTGTCCCCGTCGCGTTCATCGCCATCACTTGTTTGCGAAGACGATCCTTCCATACCGGAGCGCGCGCAATGAGATTTGCCACTGCTTCGCGGAGCAGGACGTCGGCGGCTATGTCTTCGGCGCGACGGCTTTCGAGCGCGTCGGCCATTGCGAGGTACTCGTCGGCGGCCGGCTCGCCGCCGTCGAGGCGCGCGGGTATGACGAGAACGATCCGATCGAAGCGCGCCGGCTGCCGTGCGATGAGACGCGTAATCACCGATGCGCCGAGGGACACCCCCAAGGCGTTGTGTGCGCCGAACGTCGTTGCGATGTAGTCGAAGTCGCGCATCATCGCGTCGAGCCCGTAACCGGATCGCTCGGGCGGCGATTCGCTGCGACCGTGACCGCGGAAATCGAAGAACACCCGGGTACCGCCGACCCGGCTGCCGATGTCGGAGATGTCCGCCGACGACGACGTCAGGCCGTGCGCAAAGACCGTTACCGGTGCGCCGTCCCCCGATACTTTCACCCAGAGCTTGCAATCGGGACCTTCGAGCAGCATGGGCGCCAGGGTACCCGCTGCACCGAGGGCGTACACTGCCGTGCATGGACAAGGCACGGCCGTTGCAAAGTGCGCCGGCGCCCGAGGCAGGGCCCGCGCAGTCAATTCGCATGAATGCGGATCGCATTCTCGTGCGCCCGCCGGAAGAAGGCGAACGCAGCACCAAAGGCGGTCTTCTCATCCCGGCGACGGCGGCGAGCGTCAACCGCCGCTGCGTGTGGGGCGAGGTGGTTGCCGTCGGCCCCAACGTGCGCAACATTGAACCCGGAGATCACGTGTTGCACCTTCCCGACGGCGGCCTCGAGGTCGAGATCCGCGGGGATGAGTTCATTCTGCTTCGAGAGCGGGACGTTCACGCCGTTGCGAGCGACCGGTCCGACGGGGGAACCGGCCTCTATTTGTGATCGTCGCCCATCCCTTCCCGCGTGAGGTCTAACGTGCCCGACCGTCGGCTCGACGATTTGCGTTCGGAAGTTTGGCGCGTGATGGCGCTTGGACAGCGCTTGCATCCAAACGCGTGGCAGATGCCGAGCATGTGCGACCAGTGGACGGTCTCTGATGTATTCGCGCACCTTGCCGCCGATTTCGTGCGATACGCGGAATGGCTCGGTGAGGCGCTCAAGGGCAATTTCGAGCCGCCTTTCGAACGCGAGGCGCTGGCAGCCGACAACGCGATGATTCTCGAACGGTACGTCGGCATTTCCGGTCCGGAGCGGCTCGAGGAGTTCGAGCAAGCGGCGAACGACTACCTCGTGGCCCTCGAGCTCATCGACACCGACATGCCGCAAGGCAACCCGCTCGGAACGATTACGGTCGGCGAGCAAGTCGTTTGGGCAACGGTCGAGTGCGCGATCCACGGTTGGGATGTCGCGCGAGCGATCCACATCGAATGGGCGCCGCCGGAAAGTCTCGACCGTCTGGTCGAGGTGTGGCTGCAGCGTCGGCCGGAACCACTCGACGACACCGTCGATTCCTGGTCCGCGATCCTGATGGCGAGCGGTCGCGAAGTCTAATCGCGCGTCGTTGGATGAAGAAGCCACCGGCACGATAGCCTTCGGGAGCGCGCGGCGCGGCCGCGCATCGGTGGGGAGGAAACGTCGTGGACTTCGAGCTCGGACCCAAGGTTGAAGAGTTCCGCAAACAGTTGCTCGACTTCATGGACGGACACGTGTATCCCGCCGAGCCGGTGTACCGCGAACAGATCGCAGCCGCCGGCGATCCGCATTTCCACGCGCCGGTGATGGAAGAGCTCAAAGCCGAGGCGCGCAGCCGGGGGCTGTGGAACCTGTTCATGCCGCACGAGCGTTGGGGCGCAGGTCTCAACAACGCGGAGTACGCGCCGCTCGCCGAAATCATGGGCCGCTGCGCCTGGATCGCTCCGGAGGCGACGAACTGCGCCGCGCCCGATACCGGCAATATGGAAATCCTCGCCGAGTTCGGTACGCCCGAACAGCAAGAGCAGTGGCTGCATCCGCTGCTCGAGGGCGAGATTCGGTCTGCGTTTGCAATGACCGAGCCCGAGGTCGCATCGTCCGATGCGAGCAACATTCAGTCGCGCATCACGCGTGAAGGCGACGAGTACGTCATCAACGGTCACAAGTGGTTTGCCAGCGGCGCGGCGAGCGCGCGCTGCAAGATCATGATTTTCATGGGGGTAACGAACCCCGACGCCGATACGTATCACAAACAATCGATGGTGCTCGTTCCGATGGGCACGCCCGGCGTGCGCGTCGTGCGATCGCTGCCGGTGTTCGGCTACCACGACGTCCCCGGGCACTGCGAGATCTACTTCGAAGACGTCCGCGTGCCGGTGACGAACCTGCTGGGCGAAGAGGGCGGAGGCTTTGCGATCGCGCAAGCGCGGCTCGGACCCGGCCGGATCCACCACTGCATGCGCGCGATCGGGATGGCCGAGCGCGCACTGGAGCTGATGTGCTCGCGCGTTCTCACGCGGAAGGCGTTCGGCAAAGAGCTCGCGCGTCAGGGCGTCATTCAAGACTGGATCGCCGAAGGACGAGTCGCGATCGACCAAGCCCGCTTGCTGACGATGTACACGGCGTGGCTCATGGATACGCGCGGCAAAGAGGCAGCGCGGACGGAGATCTCGTCGATCAAGGTCGTCGCTCCGCGCGTCGCGACAAAAATTCTCGACCGAGCCATTCAAGCGTTCGGCGCCGCCGGCGTGTCCGACGACACGCCGCTGGCAGCGATGTATGCCGGTGCGCGCACGTTGCACATCGCCGACGGTCCCGACGAAGTCCACAAGATGGTCATCGCTCGGCGTGAGCTGTCGAAGTACGTCCCGAAGGACGTCAAGAAGAGATGAGCAACGAAGAGCTCGTCGATCCGGCCGGCCTCGAAAAGTATCTCGCCGCGAACGCGCCCGAATATTCCGGCCCGTTCGATGTCGATCGCCTCGGTGAGGGACAGTCGTGCTTGACGTTCCTCGTCCGCGGCGACGGATGGCAAGTTGTCTTGCGGCGCCCGCCCCGCGGTGAGCTGCCGCCGTCGGCCTTCGACGTCACGCGCGAATATCGCGTCATGCGCGCGCTGCACGATCACGGCGCACCCGTCCCCGTGCCGCGTCCGGTTGCGCTCTGCGAAGACAAGGACGTGATCGGGGCCAACTTCTATCTCATGGAAACGGTCGACGGCGTCGTCGTGCGAACCGAGCTTCCGGACGCGCTGTCGTCGCTCGATGATCGCCGCCGCATGAGCGAGCAGCTCGTCGACACGCTCATCGCGTTGCAAGGTGTCGACTACAAGGCGGTCGGGCTCGAGAGCTTCGGCAAGCCCGACGGATATTTGGAGCGGCAGACCCGGCGCATGAAGCAGCTGTGGGAGCTTGCGCGCTTTCGCGATCAGCCCGACATCGAGCAAGTAGGTGCCTGGCTGGAATCGAACATCCCGTCGCAGACCGAAGCGGTGATCGTGCACGGCGACTACAAGCTCGACAACGTCATCTTCGCACCGGCGTCGCCCGCGCGATTGGCTGCAGTCGTCGACTGGGAGATGTCCACCCTCGGCGACCCGCTCGCCGACCTGGGCTGGATGCTGTACTTCTGGCGCAATCGCGGGGACGACACGTTCGGGCTCGCCGTCGCGAGTGTGATGGATCTCGACGGGTTTTACACGCGCCACGACTTGCTCGAGCGCTACGCGTCCGCGCGTCCGGTGCCGGACGATCGCATCAACTTCTACGTGGCGCTTGCGGGATGGAAGATCGCGATCATCATGGAGGGCTCGTACCGAAGATTCCTCGGCGGCATCGCCGATCACCCCGCGTTCGCGCGCCTCGAAGAGGGCGTGCCGTGGCTCGCGTATCGCGCGGCCCAAGGCATGCGAGGAGAGCTCGGCATCTAGTGTTTCGCGGCTTGCTCCTCGACTACGGCGGGGTCCTTACTTCGTCCGTCACCGGTTCGTTCGCCGCGTTCTGCCGTGCGGAGGGCATCGACGTCGACATCTTTCGAACGGTGGTGCTCGACGCGGCGCGCTCGGCCGACTCGATGTTCCACGCGGTCGAAGTCGGCAAGATCGATCAGGATGAGTTCGACCGGTTGCTCGCGAAGACGATTTCGAAGGCGACGGGAAAGCAGGTCGATCCGGCCGGACTGAAGCAAAGGCTGTTTGCCGGGAGCATGCGCGACGAAGAGATGATGAAGGCTGTGCGACGCATCCGCGCAGGCGGGATCAAGACGGCGCTCGTGTCGAACTCGTGGGGTGGCGCCGATTACCCGCGCGAGCTGTTCGACGGTTTGTTCGACGCCTCGATTATTTCGGGGGAGGTTGGACTGCGGAAGCCGAACGCCGATATTTACTTGCTCGCAGCGTCGCGCGTCGAACTTGACCCGAGTGAATGCGTCTTCGTCGACGACTTCCAAATCAACGTGCGCGGCGCGGAAGCAGTCGGCATGCGCGGCATTCATCACCACGATACGCTCGAAACGATCCGCGAGCTCGAGGACATCTTCGGCGTCGACGTGTCGGGCGGCACGGACTGACGCCGCGGCGTTACACTAAGCCCTTCTGATAACCGGAGGACTTCATGACGACCATGTACGCAACGCTGCACACGAGCCTCGGTGACATTCGCGTTCGCTTGCTGCCGGATCACGCTCCGCAAGCCGTCGAGAACTTTGTCGGGCTCGCAACCGGCAACAAGACGTGGCGCGATCCCAGAAGCGGCGAGGAACGCAAGGAGCCTTTGTACGACGGAACCATCTTTCATCGCGTCATCCCGGAGTTCATGATCCAGGCCGGTGATCCGCTCGGCACAGGGACCGGCGGCCCGGGATTCAAGTTCGCCGACGAGGTGAAGAGCGGACCCGGATTTACGAAGCCCGGCTATCTTGCGATGGCGAACTCGGGACCGAACACGAACGGCAGTCAGTTCTTCATCACCGAAGCTCCCACGCCGTGGCTCACCGGCAAGCACACCATTTTCGGCGAGGTCATTGAAGGCATGGACGTCGTGAACACGATCGCGCGCGTTCCGCGCGGTGCGAACGACCGGCCCCGCGAGGACGTGACGCTCCAAAGCGTGGAGATTCAGGAGAGCGACTAATGGTCGAGGGCAACGGCGAATCACCACAGATTCTCTCTCGCGCCGCGTACGAACGGCTCCAGGCGGAGCTCGAGCATCTCACGACCGAAGGTCGCAAGGGCGTGGCCGAACGCTTGCTGCGCGCGCGAGAGCTGGGCGACTTGTCGGAGAATGCGGAGTATGACGAGACCAAGAACGAACAGGGATTGATGGAAGCGAAGATCCGCAAGCTCCAGCACATCATCAAGAACGCGATCGTCCAAGAAGGGCCCGTATCGGCGGACAGCGTCGTGCCCGGCATTCTCGTCACGGTGCGCGACGACGACGGCGACGAGTCGACGTATTTGTTCGCGGCGTCTCCGGAAGAGAAAGCGAAGGGCGCGCGCACGATTACGAAGGCGTCGCCGCTGGGTGCGGCGCTCGCGGGGAAGGTCGTCGGCGACAAGGCCAGCTACGAAGCGCCGGCCGGCACGTTCACCGTCGAGATCACGAAGCTCGAGCCGTGGGACGGTAAATGAGCTCTTCCGTATCGTTCGCCGTGCCGCGGCGCTGGGGCTGGGTGCTCGTCGGCAGCGGGGTGTGGACGTACTGGGTGTGGATCACTCGCATCGTCAACATCGCAAAGCAAGACCAAACGACGCAGTTCAAGGTTGCGCACTTCGTGCTCGCCGGCGGTTCGCTTGCGTTTGCGACGGCCGTCGGCGTGATCGGCACACGCTTGTTGCGCGGCACCCGCTAGGACTCGAGGCGATGGCCGAGCGCAAGACCGAGATCGCCTTCATCATCTCGTATGCCAATCCGGTGAAACGTATGCGCAAGCAGGCACCGTTCGATACAACGTTCGACAAGATGCTGGCGAAGCTCGACGAGCCGCTCGAGCACCCGCAGAAGGTGTTGCACCAAAGTGCGGACTAGGGGGGCGCATGGGCTACTTCGACAAAAGCACGTTTGCTTTTTTGAGTGAGCTGAAAGAGAACAACACGCGCGAATGGTTCCAGGCAAACAAAGAGCGCTACGAGCGCGACGTGAAGGAGCCGTTTCTCGATTTCATCTCCGATGCCGGGCCGCGGCTGCGAAAGATCAGCAAGAACCTCGTTGCCGACCCGCGGCCGGTCGGAGGATCACTCTTTCGCATTTATCGCGACGTGCGGTTCTCCAAGGACAAGAGCCCGTACAAGACGCACGCCGGGGCGCACTTTCAGCTCGGCGGCAAGGGCGTCCACGGCCCCGGCTACTACATGCACCTGGAGCCGGGCGAGTGCTTTGTCGCCGGGGGCATGTGGATGCCGGAGGCGAAAGCGCTGCAGATGATTCGTGAGCGGATCAGCGAAAAGCCGGCCGAGTGGAAGAAGGCGCGGGTCGAGCTGGATCATGGTGACGGAGCGTTGAAGAGACCACCGCGCGGATTCGATCCGGGTCACCCGATGATCGAAGACATCAAGCGGAAAAGCTTTACGTCGTCGCACCGCATGAAGAACGCCGATATCACGGGCGACGATTTGATGAAGACTTTCATGACCGCGTGCAGCGAGATCTCGCCGCTGATGAAGTTCCTCGCCTCCTCGGTCGGCGTGCCGTGGTGACCCGCCGCTAGGATTCCCCCGGAGGCGAAAAGGGGCTGGTGTCCCTCCCGGTCTTCAAAACCGGTGCGGCCCTTAACCGGGCCGGGTGGGTTCGATTCCTTCCGCCTCCGCTGACCTGCAGAAACGCTTGGCTACATGGTCCCGCGCGGCCTTTGCATTACGCGCCGTGAGACAAATGTGAGACGAACTGAGTTCGACAAAGTCGCAGGTAACGTCGAAGTCTTACTCAAGAAGCGCTACCTAAGAAACATGAGGGCGAGATGAGTGAGGACGAAGAGCGTCTTTTCTTCCTAGTCGTCGTCCTGCGACGGCCGAAGCTCGCGCACGTTGGACCCGTCAGATCTCGTCGAGTCATTGACGTGTCCGAGGGCTTGTTGAATCGCCGCAGCGGCAACGCCCTGCATGTTCGGCAAAACGTGAGAGTACGTGTCGAGCGTGATTCCGATCGTGGAGTGGCCGAGCGCTTCTGAAGCGATCTTGGGATGGATGCCGCTGTTGAGAAGCATCGTCGCGAAGGCGTGACGCATGTCGTGCAGACGAACCTCGGACGCCCCCGCCTTGTCGGCTATCGCGGCGAACTTACGAGTGAATTCGCTGGGGTCGATCGGGCTGCCGTTCCCCAACTCGCAAACCAGGTCGTCGTCATGCCATGCGCTGCCCGCGAGGAGTTTGCGCGCCGTTTGGTCGCGATGGTGCTCGCGGAGAGCTTCGACCAAGACGGGAGGGATGGCGATGGTGCGGCGCGCCCGATCCGTTTTGGGGTCGCTGAATTCTAGGCCCCGTCGTGAACGCTGATAGGTAGTCACAACTCGAAGCAAACCTGGTTCCAGGCTGACTTGGGACCAGCGAAGGCCCAAGACCTCGCCTCGGCGCATCCCGGTTGTCGCGGCCAGAAGGACTGGGAC
>JAIVGO010000094.1 GCA_020201525.1 Actinomycetota bacterium
CGGGGACGTAGCTCAGTTGGCAGAGCACCTGCTTTGCAAGCAGCAGCTTGGTTTTCCGGCTCAGGGCTCGGACCAGCGGGTTAGCCCCGTTTCCCCCACGCTGGGCAGGTAATTTCCCCACGGTTTCCCCCAACGGCCAGATGGCGACCGGTGGGCTTCAGCGGAGGTTGAAGCCCACATGGCCACACTTGCCCTCGTCCCAGCTCCCGACCCGCATCGCCGGGATGTCCTTGAGTTTGACCTCGGCGTTCTTGTCTATCCCTCGGCCGCCCCGGCTGGTTACTGGCGGATCCGCTGGTTTGAAGACGGCCGCCGAAAGGACACGACAGCCCGAAACCGCGAAGAGGCCGTGGCGAAGGCCGCAGCCATTGTCGAAAGGCTGCTCGCCGGAGTTCCGACGAGCCGAGGGCGCTGCCGGGGAAGCGCCCTCGTCGAGCATTACCTTGACTTGGCGCGACCCCCGGCCCGGGGCTGCCGCTGGAGCGAGCGCCACCGGGAAGAGCAGACCGCGTACTGCGAGCGCTTCGTCCTCCCGATCATCGGCGACGTCGAGGTGGCACAACTCACGCGGTCGCACTTCCAGAGAATCCTTGACGCCGCCACGACTATTTCGGTGGCCGACCATTTGCGCCGGTGCCTTTCGGCGATGGTCCGAGCCGGGCTCGAGGAGGGCCTTCTCCTCGCCCGTCAGGATGTGCTCCGGGGGGTGCACTGGAGTCGAGAAGAGGGCAGCGAGGCCGAGCTCGAGGACGGAGCCCGCTTTGTCGAGGAAGCCGACATCCCGACAGCGACCGCCGTTCACGCGCTGGCCCGGGCCGCAGCCGAGAGCTCCGGGGTGTGGTGGCGCGAGCTCCAGATCCTCCTTGTCGCCTACTCAGGCATGCGCTGGGGGGAGATGGCGGCTCTCACCGCCGATCGAGTGGATGGGACCAGAAGGCGGATTCTCATCGACCGGCAGGTAGTCGAGGGCCGACACACCCTGCGCCTCGGCCCGCCGAAGAGCAGGCGCCGCCGCACGACCATGTACCCAGCCCGGACCCCCCTTGGGGTGGACCTTGAGGCCATGTTGGCCGCCCGCCTGGCCGAGGTCGATGCCCGGCCGGACGCCTCGAGCCCGGCGGCACTCATCTTCCCTTCGCCGCGGGGCTGTTGGGCCCGGCGTTCGAACTTCGCCCGGAACTTCTTTCATCCCGCGGCCGCCGCCGTGGGCTGGCCCAGGAAGGCCTCGGGCCGCCTGCACTGGAGCTTCCACTCCTTGCGACACGTATTCGCCACCTGGGCCCTCGCCCAACCCGGCGCACGTCTGGAGGACGTTTCGAAGCTCCTAGGTCACTCCAGTGTCCGGATCACCCAGGATCTCTACGTCTCCCCCGACGGCGACCTCTTGGACCGCTTCTACCGGGCGACGACGTAAGGGGCCACGGCGGGAACAGGGCCTCGGCCTGATCGGCCTGGGCCGGCTCGGCCAGGGCGAGAAGATCGACGACATCGTGGCGAGCCGCGCCGGTACGGTCGTCACCATGCCCTGCCCCGTCGACCCGATGCTCGCCACCCCCGGGCCGCTCCCGGCCGACGAGGAGCGGTGGTCATTCGAGCCCAAGTGGGACGGGTTCCGAGCCATCGTCCATACCGGCGGCCGGCGCCTCCGGGTCATCTCCCGCCGCGGGACGGACCTGGCCGGGCGACTGCCCGAGCTGGAACCGCTGGCCGGCGTACTCGCCGCCGGCACCACCCTCGACGGGGAGCTCGTCGTCCTCGGGACGGACGGGCGGGTCGACTTCGAAGGGATGCGTCGCCGCGGGTTCGGCCAAGCGGCGCGTGGGCGGCTCGTGTTCGTCGCCTTCGACGTCCTGGCCTCTGCCGGCGAGGACGTCCTGGCGCAGCGCTGGGAGACGAGGCGTCGCATGCTCGCCGACCTCGGGCTCGACGGACCTGCCTGGTGCATGACGCCCTCCTACCCGGGCGAGGGTCGCACGCTGTTCGAGGCCACCCGGGCCGAAGGCCTCGAGGGCGTGGTGGCCAAGCGTCTCGATGCGCCTTACCGGTCCGGCGTCCGCACCGCGGCGTGGGTGAAGACCAAGCATTTCGACCGGCAGTGGTTCGACGTCCTCGGCGTGGCGCCGACCCCTGAGGAGCGCTACGCCCTGGTGCTCGGGTTTCGGGGCGCTGGCGGGGTCCGTTACGCCGGGCGGGTGGAGTGGGGCTTCACCCGGGCCCACTTCGAGGAACTCGCCGCCCGGGCCCGGCCGACGGACGGGAGCCCGTTCGGCGATTGGGCACCGAGGGGGTCGATTTTCTTCGAGCCTGGGATCGTGGCCGAGGTGCGATATCTGGCCGGGAGCCTGCTGCGCCACGCCACGCTGCGGTCGCTGGCGTTCGATCAGTCCAGCCAACTTGCCGAGGCAAAAGAGCGCGGCCGCCAAATCGCGAGGCAGGCCGGTTGAGCCTGACGTCAAGGGCTCGGGCTTGTTCGGGGGTGCTCGATCTTTCGTCGATTCGTTGCGAGGGGCACCGCCTGCACGTGGGGGTTGAGAGGTCGCCTCTCGCCGAGGCGTAGCTCTTCGCGGGCCTCGTGTTCTTCGATTGCCATGATCGCCTGGAAGGCCGCTTCGGCCACTGCCGTTTCTAATGTGGCGCCACTTGCTGCAATTGCCACACGTGACCGGCGGAAGAGCCTTCCCGTGCCTTTGCGGTCTTGAAGGGGAGCCACCACCCGGACTCCGACCGTGCCATCGGGGAGCTTCACGGCGCTGAACGACCAGTCCTTATACGCCAATCTGGCAACGATCGCAGCGATCTTTTCCGCCGGTATCTCCGTTCGGCGAACGAAGAGCTGCTCTCCTGTGAGGTATTCCAGACCGGTGGTTGTGGCGATCTGGGCGACGATGCCAGAGTCTGCCGGATCCTCGACCGAGCCGTCACCGGTCTCGTGGACTTGCCTTGCCGAGGCGAACGCTGCACCAATGGCCTCGGTCAAGGCGGCCATGAAGGTAGGCCCGGCCAGATGCTCGACGATGGCCGTAGCAGCCACTTGGGCGGCGATCGTCTGGTCGGCCGCGTTTTCGAAGAGATCGTCGCGCAGAGCCCACGCACTCATCGCCGAGTCGAGAGCGCCATGAATTGCTTCAGCCATGTCGTTGATGAAGCGGGCGTCCATATGCACCTTCCACACGATCTCGGTGTTTGAGGGGGACACCGATGCATCGATGTACCCCTCAACCTGGCTCGCGCCGGAAGGTGATTCAGGCCCGCTTCCGTTCCCATCGACCACGGCTGCTCCCCGACTGTCCTTCAATTCACCATGAGGTCAAAGTGCGTAGATGAAGTGGGCCCCATCATTACACCAAATGTCTACTTGCGTGACGCCCGCGCCGGCGCGGGCAATCGCATAGGCGACCCCACCGTGGTCATCACAACCGGTGAAGGCGCCGCCGGTTGTCACGGTCGTACTGAGACTCGAGATGTTCGCATTGGAGAAGTTGAGAACCGCCTGGGTTTCGACGAGCCCGAGCTGGCGGAGGGATTGCAGCGTGCTGTAGACCGCCTGCTGCTGAGCCGGCGTCAGAGCGGAGTCCCAGGCGGAGCACCACCGCCACCACACATTTGACGCCCCGTAGGCGGCCTGGCAGCCGACTGCGGCGTTGCCCCATGCGCTTCCGAATGGCGCGATGGCGAGGAACGAGCCTGAGGCGTCACCCAAAAGCGAGAAGGAGAACAGGCTGCCGGGCGACCCGTAGGCATCACCGAAGACCGAGACGTTCGCCAGAAAGCCCCTCCCGCACTGCGTGATGCCACCGCCAACCACAGAGGCGTAGTCGCCAATGCTGTAGCACGACGTGAGAGCGATGGCCGCGATGGAAGACGACGCAGAGTCCCCGGTGGTGACGGCAACGCCACTGTTCGTGTAGCCGTCATTGAAGCACTCGTCGGCTGTCGCCGGAGCACCTCCTAACGAGAGCGCTACGGTGCCTTGCGCCGGCTGATCGCCTGTGCCCACTGCCACGAGATTCGCTTGGCAGAGTCCCTGGGGATATTCGGCGCCCACGGTGACTGCGTGAGCGCTCGGGACAGAACCAAGCCCAGGCACACCGGAGACGGTACCGAGCGTCAGGAGTGCAGCTGCACACGCGCGCCGAAAGACCCGAGCCGGAAACATGTGGAACACGTACGAGACCTCCACGAACGAAGCGGGCGCGTTGCGCCACTTGGGCGCATCGGTGCCAAAAATGTGAACGGTGACAATGTCGACCGCGAGCTTCGGCCTCTGAACATTGAGGTTGCATGCTTGTCCCCTCTCGTTCCAAATCGACTGCGAGTTCCGATAGGCGGCACTCCAGCTGGCGGCCGCTCAGTCCGGTCCGCCACTTGTGGGGCGCGCGGTGGAGGAGTTCACGGGCCAGTCCGACCTAAGATCCACGGAGCCCGCCTCTGCCAAAACAGCCGGGCTCGTAGGGCTCCGCTCTTCGCATCTCGAAGCAGACATGGCGGGCGGGCCGCTGTTCGAGGTCGTCCTCGAGCGGTCGCATCGGTGTCGCCATCGGCCGGCGACAGCCGGGCACCTTGAGCGATCGTCAGCCGATTCTGTGATTCCGCGACGGCAATGGTTTCGAATGTCCCCTTCGCGTTCTCGCCGGGCCCTCCGAGCCACATCTTTGGGGGATTGATAGGGAGTTTCGACCGGAATAAGTGGGGGTTCCGACCGGTCGAGCGGAACCAAGGCGCACAAACCTGATGAAGCTGAGGAGAAGGTCGAAGTCCTTTCTTTAGTGCCGAAGGTCACCAGTCGATCCCTCCTCCCGAATGCTTACGGATCGGAAGGACAACGGCGGAATGCGACAGGGGCGTTTGGCGCGGGCAACAGCCCGGTTGGTTGCGGCGATGGTGGCCATCACCATGGGGATCCCGGGACTTCCGAGGGCGGCTGACGCGCTCAGCTTGCCGCAGCCCGACCCGGGGCCGGGAGTGTCGGCGGCGGTGGCTCTCGATGTGGGCCCGCTCGACCCGCCCGATGCGCCGTTGGTGTCCCGCTCGGAGACGACCAACGTGTTCCACCTGCCGGACGGGAACGGCGCCCTGTACTCCTACGCCGGGCCCGTCAACTGGCTCGCCCCCGATGGGCGCTGGGTGCCGTTCGACACGTCGGTCATCGCCGACGGGCTCGGCCGGTTCCGGAACCGGTCGGGGCCGGTGACCGTCAGTTTCGCCGGCCTGTCAGGGGCCGATCCGCTGGTGCGGGTCGGCACCGACGCCTGGTCCGTCGGCTTCACCGCGGAGGGGATGCTGCCCACGATCGCGCTCGGCGTCGACGGCGGCACGGCCCGTTATCCGGGCCTGGTGGGAGGCGCTGACCTCGAGTACACAGTCGGACGCAGCAACCTCCGAGAAGTCATCACCGTCCCCAACCGGGCCGCCGCCGGCAGCGGCGTGTTCCGCTTCCCGCTCCAGCTGTCCGGCGTCATCGCCCACCAGGACGCCGACGGAACCATCGGCTTCTACGACGCAGCCGGGGTGCGTCAGGCGTGGATCCCGCCGGGGATCGCCATCGACTCCAGCGGCGATCCGGGCGCTGGGGTTCAACCCCGCAGCGGACCGGTGACGGTGAACCTGGTCGATGACGGCGTCGAGCAGGCCGTTGAGGTTCACGCCCCCCAGGCCCTGCTCGATGACCCGGCGGTGGTCTGGCCGATCAAGGTCGACCCCGATGTTCGCTTCCCCCGGGATACCGGCACCGGGTCGTGGGACTCCTATGTCCGCAGCAACTGCGGGACCTGCAACCAGACCGGCACGAACGTCGAGGCGCTCGGCGGCCAGCTCGACGCGGCCCAAGGCGGCTATGTCGCCAAGGTCGGCTGGAGCGGCGGGGTGGAGTACGACAGCTACTTCCTTTACGATCTCTCTCCGGCCAACAACCAGAACATCCTCACCGCCACCTGGAACCCTTATCTCTATCTGCAGTCGCAGAACCCGAGCAGCCGCTACGTGCTCTGGCCGGTGGCCGACCCGTACGATCCCAACACGGTGACGTTCAACACCCGCCCGAACCACTTCACCAGCGGCCTGTGCGACGGCAACAACTCGAAGTGCTACGGGCCGGGCCCGGGCGGCGTGTTGGCGCATGACATCCGCGCCTGGGTGCACAACTGGACCCACTCGGTGTGGAACAGCCGGGGGATCGTGGTGGACACCGGCGGCGACGCCACCGGCTACTGGACCTTCCTGGCCAACGAAGATCCCACCAACGCTTCGTATATCCGGGTGGTCTATAACCTGCCGCCGACCGCGACGTCGCTGGCGCCCAACGGCGGTTACCAGGCCACGACGACCCCGCAACTGTGCGGGACGTGGACGGACCCGAACCAGCAGTTCCAGAACGACACCGGCTACATCGCCTTCTCGGTCTACAACGGCGGCGGGGGCCTGGAGTGGTCCGGGAACAGCGCCACGGTCGCCAACAACGGGCGGGCCTGCGCCACGACCGGCGGCCTCAGCCAGGGATATCACACCTGGTCCGCCCAACCCTACGATGGCCGGGAATGGGGAGCCACGACATCGGCCACGTTCACGGTCGACACCGTCAAGCCAGGGAACGCGGCGGTGACGAGCTCGACGCACGGCGTTGAGAGCCCCCCGGGGAGCCAGTGGTACGCGGGGCGGACGGTGGCCGGCTCGATCAGCGGACCGGCCGGCGACACCAGCGGCATCAATGGCTATTCCGTGTCGATTGACCAGTCGTCTGCGACGGTGCCCGCCGCTACCGTGAACAGCACCGGCAGCTATAGCGTCACAGCCACGAATAGCAACGACGGGCAGTGGTATGTCCACGCTCGAGCCAAGGACAACGCCGGCTGGTGGTCGGACACCGCTCGCTACTACGGCGTTCTCATCGACAGCACGCCGCCGACGGCGCCGACGGTCCCCACCAGCAGCCACGGCATCGGTGTCTGCACCTCGAACCGGACGATCACCATGAACTGGGCGCCGGGCACCGACGTCACCTCGGGGGTGCTGGGCTACTCCTGGGTGTTCAACAACGACCAGGCCGCCCGTCCCGACAACAGCGTGGAGCCGACGGGGCTGAACACCAGCGCCACCTACACCGTGCCGGTCAACGCCGATGGGACCTACTGGTTCCATGTCGTGACCGTCGACAAGGCCGGCAACATCAACCCGCCCGGGACCGGCGATCTTGTCTACGGGCCGATCTGCATCGACAGCACCGCCGATCCGGTCACGCTCTCCCCGACGCTGCTGCCCGACATGGTGGCCCAGTCCGACCAGGTCGGCCTGGAGCAGTTCGAACCGTACAGGTCGTTCCCTCTCGGCACCGGCACCGCTCAGGTGCAGCTGCGGTCGGGGAACCTGGTTGCCCGCTTCGAGGACACCTCGATCCCCAACCAGGGGCTGAATACCGTCATCTCCCACGTCTACAACTCCCAGCGGCAATCGGGCGTGTTGCACACCAACGGGCTGGGCCAAGGCTGGTCGCTGTCGATCTCCGACCTCACCGCCGGTCTGGAGGGCGTGGACGGGGCGCTGGAGGACTTCGACCTCGCCGCGCCCATGACCACGGCCAGCGCCACTGTGGTCAACGGGGCTGGCACCATCGCCGGGTACCTGCTGGAGTTCACCGACGGGGACGGGACCACCCACCGCTTCATCCGCAAGGGAGGCGTGGGTTCCCGTTGGGATTCCCCGCCGGGCGTGAGCCTGCGGGTGCGGGAGATCTCCAGCGGCGGTGTCGTCTCGGCCTACGAGTTCATCCGCCCCGACGGGGTGATCTACATGGCCGAGAACATCAAGACGACGCTGGGCCTGTCCACCAACACGTGGAAGATCACCTCCATCCGCGACCGCCGCAGCAACACCGTGACCTTCGCCTACAGCGCCGTGGTGGGCCAAGCCCGCCTCACGTCGATCAGCCACAACCGCAACGGGGTGGTGGCCACCCTGACCTGGGACGCCACCACGGGCCGGCTCACCCAGATCACGTCGTTGCCGGGCGTCAGCGCCGTCGACCCGGTGACCGGGACCAACCGCTCCTACGAGCGGTGGGTGACCTTCACCTACGACGGCAACGGCCAGCTCTGGAAACGCACCGAGAACGCCCAGGCCGGCAGCGACGGCCCCCGTGTCACCGAGTACCTCTACACCAACGGGCTGCTCACCTCGGTCAAGGACGGCAAGACCCCAGCTCAGACCACCACCTTCGCCTATACCGGCAGCGGCTACACCGTCCAGCTCACGTCGCTGACCGACCGCCGCCAGACCCCCCAGCCGACCCCCAAGCCGTGGACGTTCGCCTACGGGATCCCCGACCCGAGCAGCGGCCAGCAAGACACCGTCGTCACCTCCCCGGTGAACGACCAGGTCACCTACCGGACCTCGGGGCGGGCGGCCATCGAACCGACGGGCGCCGACCGGCGCATCGCCGGGGGCAACATCATCGCCATCACCGACGCCGGCTACGGCCCCCCCACCCCCGGACAGGTCATCTCCGAGTTCGAATGGACCGAGAACCGCCTCACCAAGCGCTACCAGCCCCGCCTGGTGGCCACCCCCCGCGGCGGCGGTGATCCGGTGTGGTCCTACCGCTACAACGACGTCGGGTTCCTCATCGAGACCACCGAACCCGCCCCCAACGACCCGACCCGCGCCGATCTCCCCACCGGCGCGCCCATCGCGTCGATCACCACCAAGCTCACCTACCTGCCGGTGGTGGCCGGGTCGCCCGACTCGTTCCGGTACCCTCCGAGCTGTGTCGATCCGGCCGCCGACACCAAGACCATCAGCGAGGAGGGGTACTGCCTCGCCGTCATGGAGCTCTCCCGGACGGCCGCCGACGCCCTCCCGGGCACTGGGGATACTGCCCGCCGGTACACGGACCTCACTTACAACGGCGACGGCACCCTGGCCTCCCAAACCCAGCGGGCCAAGAACGACGGCACCGCCGACGGGACCAACGACCGCACCACCACGTTCACCTACTACACCCGGGGCGGGCTCAAGACGTCCGATGGGCCCCGCAGCGACGTCGCCGACGTCACCACCTACGGGGATACCGCCGATGCCACCTACGGCGGCTACGACCGCACCGGCCAGCCGCCGACCATCAAAGACGCCCAGAACAAGACGACGACCGTCACCTACAGCCCCTACGGCCCAGTGCAGAAGACCATCGACCGAGACGGGCGGGTGACCATGGCCCGCTACGACGACCGCGACAACCCCGTGGAATCGGTCGACCCCTCCGGTCGCCACACGACCGCTGCCTACGACGGCAACGACAACAAGACCCGCCAGACCAGCCCACGGGGGGTCGCCACCACCGGCGTATCTGACGACTTCACCACCATCTGGACCTACGACAATAACGACTGGGTCACCCAGGCCTCCGAGCCCGGCGCGAACCCGGCCGACGCCCGGCGGGTGGCGACGACCACCTACGCCGACGATGGCCAGAAACTGAATGAGACCACCCCCCGGGCGGGCAGCCAGGTCAACTACACCTACACCCCGAACCGGACCCTCAAGACCGTCGACGCTCCCGGCCAGACCGCCAACGCGCCAGACCGGGCCGTCACCGACTACTCCTACGACCCGGTCGGCCGGGTGACCCAGCTCGACCGGCCCGTCACCAACACCGCCGGGGAACGGCCCCGCACCACGACGACGTACACGCCGTCGGGGGCGGTGGCCAAACAGCAGGTGATCGCCAACGCCACCCAGACCCAGGTCACCACGTACTCGTACAACGCCCACGGCGAGGTCCTCCGGACCGACGGGCCCCGCACCACCCCGGTCACCGCCCAGACCAGCAGCGTCTATGACGCCTTCGGGGAAGTGACCAAGACCAGTCGGCGGATCGACACCAGCCGCACCATCGACTCCACCGTCGGCTACGACCGGGCCGGCAACCAGATCCAGGTCATCCAGCCCAGCGCCACGACCGCCGCCAGCGACGACCTCGAATCGCTCTACAGCTACGACCCCCTCAACCGGCTCTCGGCCCAGACCAAGGACCCCGCCAACCCGACCCACACCGTCGCCTACAGCTACGACGGCGAGGGCAACCAGACCGAGCGGCTCGATAAGGCCAGCAACGTCACCGTGCGCCGGGTCAGCACCGTCTACAACCCCGACGGCACCGTCCAATCCGAGGTCGACAAAGATGAAGCGGCCGGCACCACCCTGGCGGCCTGCAACTATCCCGCCGGGGCTGGCGACCTGACCACCGGCTACGACGCCGACAGCCAGCCGCTCGTCAGCCGCAGCGTCTCGGGCACGAACGGCTGCGCCGGGACGACGACCCTGGAGACCCAGACCTTCTCTTACGCCGCCGCCAACAACTGGATGACCGGCTCCACCCAGACGCTGCGCTCCCCCGAAAACGGGACCAACTACAGCCGGACCGAGGCCTACAGCTACGATCCCGACGGCGCCCGGGCGTCTGTCACCCACGACGGGCTTGCCACCAGCTACGGGCGGTCCCCCGCCGGCTGGGCCACCACCATCACCGACTGGCGCAGCCGGGCCTCCACCATGGCCTACTTCCCCTCGGGCGCCACCAAGACCGCCCAGCTCAACAACGCCACGGTCACGGGCACGTCGGACTACCAGCGGGATGGCGCGCCCACCTCGCTGACCTGGCAGGCCGGGGCCACCGTGCTGCGCTCGCATACCGCCATCGGCTACGACCTCGGCGGCCAGCGCACCGCCGAGACGATCGCCGTCCGCCAGCCCGGCGCCACCGGGACCACCACCGGCACGGCCAGCTTCGCCTACGACGCCATGGACCGGCTGACCAGCTGGGTCGCCCCCTTCGCCGAAACGGACGGCTCCCAGAACACCACCTACACCCTCGACGACGGCGGCAACATCACCGAAGAGCAAGCCAACACCGGCACCACCGCCGGGAGCGGAGCCATTCGCACCGACATGCTCAACACCTACACGACCGGCCGCCTCACCCAGCGGACCACTAACATCTACAACTCGCTGGGCGTGCTCACTGGGACGGTCTGCAACACGCTGCAGTACGACGCCCTCGGCGAGGAAACCCGCCGCTACACCGACCAGCCCCTGTTGGGCTGCGGCGGCGCGGCCAGCGGCACCTGGGTGGACACCACCTACGACCCCGCCGGGCACACCGCCACCGCCGACGACAGCCGGGTCGGAGCGGAAATCACAGACCCCCACGTCCGCTACACCTACGACGCCATCGGCCGGACCATCGCCAGCACCAACCCCAACCGAAGTGGCTCCGCCAAGACCACCCTCTACTTCTCCCAAGCCGGCGGCGACACCCTCGCCGAAGAAACCGACGGCACCGGCCAGACCATGATCCGCTACCTCGACGATGACAACGGCGCCGCCATCGCCCAAGAGTCCTACCGCACCTCCACCGGCAGCCGAACCGCCACCTCCACCTGGAACTGGCTCCTCCACGACACCGCCGACAACGTCGCCACCACCTGCGACGACAGCGGCGCCGTCCTCCAACAAGCCGCCTACGACCCCTACGGCCAACCCAAAACCGGTGGGGCCGGCAAGACCACCAACACCACCTACGGCGGGTCCTCCCTCGGTCACCAAGCCGCCCTCACCGTCCGCGACGCCAACGGCAACACCCGCGCCGAAATCCTCGGCGACCGCCAATACGACCCCGGAATCCGAAGATTCACCACCCCCGACACCTACGCCGCCGCCACCGCCGACCTCGCCCTCGGCACCGACACGCTCACCGGCAACCGATACCTGTTCGCCGCCTCGAACCCCGTCGGGTTCTTTGAAGACGGTCACAGTAGCGGTTGCCGCCCCGGATACAGACGAGTGAAAGGCCCATTCGGTATCCCAGCTTGTGCTCCCAATGGGCCAAGAGGACCGATCAATATCGATCGCATTGCGAACCATTTTCTAGTCCATTGGTCGGGAGGAACGGTCCGCACATGCGGCACTAGCGGCAGTGGAAGAACGGTGGTTTGCGTCGAGGACGTTCGCCGACTTCCGAGCGCTGACAGCGGATCCGATGCTGTCACCTACGGTCACTACATCTTCTGCTATGGCTCCTGTAACCTGCGCTACGCGCATGAGATTGTGCACGTCGGGCAGTGGGAAAGGTACGGCGACTATTTCGGTATCAGATATCTCCGGGAAGCCCGGAAACACGGTACGAAGTGCCGAAACAAGTACGAGCGAGAAGCGTACACGGCACCGGGTGGCGGCCCGTGCCCTTACGAAACACACGAACCCCCGCACGAGAATACCGAGCCTGATCCACGCATCAACAGAGGCTATGGCCGGGCATCCATTTGATGCGTCTATTCATCCGTTCGGGCCGGAGTTCGAGCTTCCCTCGGCATAGGAGGCCGGTGGGACGACATCGGCTTGGCCTGGTGGCCTACCTGCTCGGTGTAAGCATCCTGACAGCTGCCTGCATCCCTGGGGATCAGGGCAAGCGAGTTTGGGTGGTTAGTCGTTGCCCTGGCACCGTTTGGATCAGAGGCTCGGAGACTGGCAACGCGTCCCCAGCCGATCTTATGAAGGGTCCTGGTGGCGTCCGCTTGGAGCCTAATGAGCGAGAACTTTTCCCCGTCTTTGACAACGACGCTGATGGCGTGACTTTTAGCGTTTCGGCCGTTCAGGGCGACATCGGTGGGTTGACTACCGTTCCTCATTCAAATGACAAGGTCCGCACGCTCGAAATCCAGGGCTCAATGTGCCCTTGATCATGTCGAGACGTTTTCATACTTGTTTGGGAGGTGCGGCCCCACTTCGCGCCGGCCAACCGGTCACCGCTCTCGACTAGGGTGAGCGCCGGGTTCGCTGCAGCTCCGCTTCTAGCCCACTTCCGCTTTGGGCCAAAAGCGTGAGTCTATGATGGGACTTCGGTGACGCTCCGGGGCCGGATAGCAGAACCGTGAGTATTCCGCTAGCCGGCGGCGTAGATGGCGGGCCGGTAGCGGGGCGGGGGCACGGGGTCCCCGTGGGCGCGGACGGAGTCGAGCCAGGCCTCTTTGGCTTGGAGGACCTCGGCGAGGGCTTCCTGGGGTGTGTCCCCGAAGGCCGAGCAGTGCTGAAGGTCGGGGATGTCGGCCACCCAGCTGTCGTCCTCGGCGCTCCAGAACACATTGATGTGGTACTCGCTCATTTCGTGTCCTCCGGGAGTTGCAGGGCGTTGCGTTCCATGATCTGGAGCACCTGGCGGAGCTGGTAGGGCTTGGCGTTCCCGCCGCGGGGTTGGAGGTTGAGGCGCTCCCCAATGTCGGGGTGGCGGTAGATGTGGTGGCTGCCCTGCACTCTGTCGAGGGTAAACCCGAGCGCTACCACCAGGCGCTGCGCGTCGGTGAAGCTCACGTTGGCGACCCCATGGGGGACTGGAGGTGGTCGAGCGAGTCGTTGTTCGGTAGCGGATTGGATTGATTGGCTCGCCACGCCCGCGAGCGCCCGGTGACGCGATTCGCTCTACAAGGGACGAACGTTCACACTGCGTTGATCCTGTCGGAGGTCGGGGCAGATGGGGTATCGAATACGCTCTTGCACCCGCGCTCGACCGAATGGAAATAGAGGAATGTCACCAGTCCTGACGCGTTGGCGGTCCACGCGTGTTCTCGGCGGGCTGAGTGTGGTGTTGCTGGTGGCCGGGACGGCCACGGCGGTCGACCGCCTGGGCAACAGCGAATCCGATTTGGCGGTGAGCACGAAGGGCGCTCCACGGGCAGCGGTGCTGCCGCCGATGGAGCTCGACACGAGCTCGTCGTCGACCTCCACGACGGCCTCGACCTTGGCTGGGTCGACATCGTCGACGACGGCGGCCCCAGTAAGGACGCTCCCCGTCCCCAAGGTGACTACGTCGACCAGCCGTCGGCCGCGGCCGGCAGCGCCGGCCGACCCATCGACACCAACCACCCTCGCGCCGGTGGTCCCGTTGCCGGTGTCATCGCCGTGCCCTGGGGCCGCTCCGGTCATCAACGCGTATGGCGTCTACGTGGCGGACCGAACCGGGGTAGTGCGCCGGGTTGGAGACGTTACCGGCGCCGACGTGACCGTGAACCAGATGAGCTGGTCGCCGGACGGGACCATGCTGGCCTTCAGTACCTGGCAGGGAACCATCGGCGGGACCGGGACAATCAGCGTCGTCGGCCGCGACGGGCTGGGTGCCCGGGTCCTCACCAAAGGCGGCGAGGTGGGGACCGCGTTCGCCTGGACGGTGGATGGCCGCCAGGTGGTCTTCGCCACCCGGGATCCCAACACGACTCCCAACCGCTCCGCGCTGCTGGCCGCCGACGTACACAGCGGCGCCGTCCGCACGCTCATCTCCGGGAGCGACGTCATGGCGCCCATCGCCGCGCTGCCCGACGGGCAGCGCATCCTCTTCTGGGGCGTCGGCGGTCTTGCGGTGGTCAGCCTGGACGGCAGCGGCGTCCGCAAGGTCGCCGACGCGTCCTCGATCGGGTCGCTGTCGCCCGATGGGCGTTTATACGCCTTCGTGGAGAACGCGAAGCTCAACGTCGTCGAGGTCGACACCGGCCGCTTTGTGGTCGGCGGCCCCTACTCGGGGGGCGGATCCCGCCCCGGTGGGCCGGTCCGGTGGTCCCCGGATGGACGGCTGCTGGCCTACCCCGCAGACGAGGCCCCTCCGACATTGACGCTGGTGGTCGCCCGCCCCGACGGCTCGGTGGTGCGCAGAATCGCCGATCTCCGGGGTGACTATCAGTTCTCCCCCGTCGGCGACCGGATCGCAGTCGTGACCGGCGCCGACTTGCGCTCCGATGTCTACAACGTGCCCGGCCCCGGGAACCGGGCTGGCCTCGTGAGCGCGATGCGCCTCGCCTGGGCGCCGGGGGCGTCACTGGCCGGTATCGAATACTTCTTGGACCACCCGGAAGACTCCCCCGACGGGACCGGCGCCGTCTGCCTCAGTGCTGCCGACGGCGGCACGCCTCGCCGGCTGGTCACCTTCTCGGGACGCACGATCGGCAACGGCCTGCACTGGTCCCCTGGGGGTGAGGTACTCGCCTTCCAGGTCACCCGCTGACACTCGTCCCTGGATCGGCCCCGGCGAACGACGTCGACGCGCTCCTCCGCCGCCTCGCCGCCAGGCGGACCGCTCCACCGCGCCGCTGCCCTGTCGTTTCGGGATAGGCCACGTTGCATGTCAGCTCCAGCACCACACCTTCGTCGTCGACCTTGGCGGGGGGATCCGCCCTAGTCCCCGAGGTCCAGAGCAAAACCTGCCGAGCCCCGTGGCACCGGTTCTCCACGGCGTCAAGGTCATTCGTCCTCGGCTGCGCCTGCGGGCGCTCCACCTTGACCCCGCTCCGCCCCGGCACGCCGAGGCGGTCAGGCATCGACGCAGGAGCGTCGCTGCCAAGAGGCAACGGCAGGAGCGACGATCAAAATGCCGCGCCGACTGACTAGGGGCCATCGGAGTCGGCGTTCAGTCGCTGGCCGGGCGGCGAGGGCCTGATTGGTATTGCGTCCAGGCGTCGAGCGCCTCGTCGAGAGTCATGACGGCAACGGCAGCCGGATCGGCTCCGGCGGTGTGGATGAGTCGGGCGGAGAGCCAGTCGGGCGGCGAGGCCGGTTCCGGTTCGGCTACGGGGCCGGTGGGGTGGCCGAGGCGGGCGAGAACCTCCGCCAGGGCATGGGTGGCCGGGGTCGGTGGGAGGGCGGCGATCCGGTCGGCGGCTTCCTGGTAGACCTCGTCGTCGGCTCGGGCGCCGACCACCCACACCTCGCACACCTCGACGGCACCGTCGTGGGTTTCCCGGTAGACGATGCGCCAGTCCCGGTTCCCGAGGACGAGCTTGCGGTAGCCGGTGAGCGGCCCACCAAGCGGCATCCCGGCCTGCGGGTTCTCTTCCAGGAGCAGGAGTTTTTTGAGGACCCGGAGCCGGATGGCGTGGTTTAGTCGGAGCAGGTCCTCGACGGCGGCGTCGAGGAACCGGACATCCGCCACGATCTAGTGGTCGTCGAGCGCCTCGAGCTCGGCCCGGTTGGTCTCGAAGGCGGCGAGGACGTCGTCAAGACTGGTTCGCCGCCCGGAATCGGTGGCCACCCGGGCCAGGACGACGACGAGATCTCGCAGGTCCTCCTCGAGCGCTTGGAGTTCGCTGAACCGGCGCATCGACACCACGGCCGCCACGGGCTTGGAATGGCGGGCGACCACGATGTCTTCGCCGTGCTCGGCGTCGCACACCAGCCCCGACACGCCCCGGCGGGTGGCGTCGGTGACGGAGACAACGCGGCTGTCATGGAGGAGAACCATAGCTCGATTCTATACAGATTTCTGTGTAGGTCAAGCGAATGTGTGTTCGGGTACGGTTTTTTCAGGGATATCCGCCTTCGGGTGGCATAGACCCGGAGGCGTCCAGAACTTCTTCTGGGGGCCGGCAGGGCGAACCTTGATGGATCACGATCCTGGCACCTCGCGCCAGCCCAGGCAGGGCTCTTACAATCGGGAACCAGGCGCGAGCATCGAACGGGACCGCAACCGCCTGCGGGAATTCCAGCTAGAGGTCAGCACCGGGCAGCCCAGCGGGCAGGCGTGGTTGGCCATCCGGGACGACGCCTGGGTCTATGGCGTCCGGACCGTGGCTCGGATGATCCGCCAAGGAGTGGTGTGGCGCCGGTACCGCGAGCTCGGCGGCGAAGCGGCCCGAGATCTCCGCATGCCGGCCCGGGGCGTCAGCGACGAGGACGCCCATACCCTGGCGTCCCTCGCCGTCGAACGGGCCCTCGCGGTGCTGCGTCAGCAGCTGCTCGAAAACAAGTGGTGCCCGGACCGGGAGAACCCGGCCAGCATCAACACCTGGTTCGTGAACTTGGTCGTGCTCAGCCTGCGGACCCCGTGGCGGGCCTGGCGACGCCAGCAGCGAGCCCAGCCGATCTTCGTTCCGCTTAATCCCGACCGGGAAATCGATCTGCGCGACCGGCCCGAAGCCGTGATCTACGCCGTGGAGTTCGACCGTTACCTCGAATCCCTCGACCCCGAGATCGCCATCATGATCCGCCTCGACGCTGCCCAGTTCGAGGACGCTGAGATCGCAGCCCTCGTGGGCCGGACCGCCAAAGGCGTCGAATACCACTTGGCCAAGTCCCGCCGGGCGGCCCGAGCCCGCCGCGATCGCGAAACCTTCAGGGACCACAGCACCGGCGCGGCATAGGACCTCAGTCGAACCCACAAACCCAAGGAGCAAACAATGGGTCAACGTGGCGCCAGCCCCCGAGCCGCCCGATCGGCCTCCAAGGTCCTCCGCGACGGCCGCACCAGCGCCGCTTCGAAAACGGCCGCGGGCAGTGCTCTGTCGCAAGCCGCCTCGAAGCGAAAGGGCAAGTAGATGACCGTCCGGCGCACCACCCGAACCACCACGAGATCCATTCCGATCCGTACCCCCAGCGGCATCCGTCACGTCCCGGTCCGGATCACGACCCGGGTCACCGTCACCCGGAGCCGCTAACCCAGGCGCCAGACACGCCGGCAGCCGCCAACGCACTGACCGTCCCCGTCTTCGGGTCGCCCTCGCCGGTCCGATGCGGAGAAGGCTAAGCAGAACGGGCGAAGCCTTCCGCCCAAGAAGCCGCGGGCGAGCCAGTACGGAGGACACGCCGATGGGACTGTGGGAACAACGGATCGAGACCAGCCCGGCACTGGCGTTCACCCGCGAAGCGAAACAGATCCTCGAAGCTGGCGAAGCGACATCACCCGAGGAGCAGGACCTGAACCGCCCTGGGATCCGCGGAGGCTCCATTCTTTGGACGGAGGATGGAGTCCATGGCACGACCGAACAAGTACCCGAAAGAGTTCCGGGAGCGGGCAGTCCGGTTGGTCTTCGAGTGGCGTGAAGCTCGTGGGGTGACCATCGGCGGGGTGAAGGACGTAGCGACGCAGCTGGGGGTGAATCCCGAGACGCTGCGCAACTGGCTCAAGCCCGTGGAGATCGACACCGGCCTGAGGCCGGGGACGACGACTGAGGACAAGGAACGCATCGCCCAGCTCGAGCGGGAGAACCGGGAGCTGCGCCGGGCGAACGAGATCCTCAAGCGGGCCTCGGCTTTCTTCGCGGCGGAGCTCGACCGCCCACAGAAGTGATCGTCGAGTTCATCGACGCCAACCGGGAGGAGCTTGGGGTCGAGCCGATCTGCCGAGTGCTGCAGGTCGCCCCGTCCACCTACTACGCGGCGAAGAGCCGGCCGCCGTCGGCCCGGGCCCTGCGGGACGCGGTGATGATGCCGGTCCTGCTGGCGCTGTGGATGGCCAACTACCGCGTCTACGGCGCCCGCAAGCTGTGCAAGGCGGCCCGCCGGGCCGGCCATGAGATCGGCCGGGACCAGGTCGCCCGCCTCATGCGCCAGTTGGGAATCCGGGGCATGCGCCGGGGTCGGCGGATGATCACCACCCGACGGGACGACAAGGCCGATCGGCCGCCCGACCTCGTCAACCGGAAGTTCTTCGCCAGCGCTCCCAACCAGTTGTGGGTCACGGACCTGACCTACGTGGCCACCTGGTCGGGGATGGCCTACGTCTGCTTCATCGTTGACGCCTTCAGCCGCAGGATCGTCGGCTGGCGGGTGGCAGCCAACATGCGCACCGACATGGTCCTCGACGCGTTGGAGATGGCCCGGTGGTCCCGCGGCACCCACCTCGAAGGGCTGGTGGCACACTCCGACGCCGGGTCGCAGGGCGGACTCAACCGGCCGTCGCAACACCTCGATCACGGAGGTGCCGGTGGCGACGCAACGGGAAGTTCGGCTTTATCGGGGTCAGATCCCGTCGCCGGGTCGGCCGACGGTGGCCTGGCGCGAGGACCGGGTTCGCTTCTGGTCGGCTATCGCGAGCGGGACAACGACCGAGGACGCTGGTGTCGAGGCGCGCGTGTCAGTCCCCGTCGCGTGCCGATGGTTCCGACACGCTGGCGGTGTGAACCCCTGCCTCTCATCAACAGTTTCGGGTCGCTACCTGTCGTTCCCCGAGCGCGAAGACATTGCGATCTTCCACGCCCAGGGATGTGGCGTGCGCGAGATCGCTCGGCGTGTGGGCCGGAGCCCGTCGACGATTTCCCGAGAACTGCGGCGCAACGCGTCGACACGGACTTGCCGGCTTGACTACAAGGCATCGATCGCGCAATGGCACGCCGAGCGTCGAGCTCGACGGCCAAAGATCGCCAAGTTGGTCACCAACGACCTGCTCCGCGAGTACGTGCAGGAGCGCCTCTCCGGATCGGTGCGGACCGCTGATGGACGGGTCGTCGGCCCGGCCGGACCAGAATGGAAGGGTCGCAACAAGCCCCATCGAGGGGATCGGCGGTGGGTGAAAGGCTGGAGCCCCGAACAGATCTCCAAGCGCCTCAGGGTCGAGTTTCCCGATGATGAGTCCATGCGGATCAGTCATGAGGCCATCTACCAGGCCCTCTACGTGCAGAGCCGAGGAGCGCTGGAACGGGAGCTGGTCGTGTGCCTTCGCACCGGGCGGGCGCTCCGGGTCCCCCGACCTCGCTCCCGGCAGAAGGCGTGGGCCCACGTCAAACCCGAGGTGATGATCAGCGAGCGTCCGGACGAGGCCCAGGACCGGGCCGTTCCCGGCCACTGGGAAGGGGATCTGCTCATCGGTCTGCAGCGTTCGGCGATCGGCACGGTCGTTGAGCGCACGACCAGGTTCACGATGCTGATCCATCTGCCACGTGAGGACGGCTTCGGTGTCATCCCCCGAACCAAGAACGGACCGCCGCTCGCCGGCTACGGCGCAGTCAAGATGAAGAACGCCCTCGCCGCAACGATGACCACGCTGCCCGAGCAGCTGCGCCGATCGTTGACATGGGACCGAGGCAAGGAGCTGTCCGCTCATGCAGCGTTCCGAGTCGAGACCGGCATCCCGGTCTACTTCGCCGACCCCCGCAGCCCCTGGCAGCGCGGAACGAACGAGAACACCAACGGCCTCCTGCGCCAATACTTCCCCAAGGGGACCGACCTCTCCCGCTGGACCGCTGAAGAAGTCGAGGCCGTCGCCAACACCCTCAACAGTCGGCCCCGCAAGTCCCTCGGCTGGAAGACCCCCGCCGAGGCTTTCGACGAACAGCTACGCTCCCTCCAACAGGCCGGTGTTGCCACGATCGATTGAGCCCAGTCAGTTCACCAGCATTCGTTACGGCGAGCGCCTGGCCGACCTCGGGGCGTTGCCCTCCATCGGCAGCGTCGGGGACAGCTTCGACAACGCGCTGGCCGAAGCGGTCAACGGGCTCTACAAAGACGAGCTGATCCGCGGTCCCGGTCAGGGACCCTGGCGGACCGTTGAGGACGTCGAACTCGCCACCCTCGGCTGGGTCCACTGGTTCAACACCGGCCGGCTCCACGGCTACCTCAACGACGTCCCACCAGCCGAGTTCGAACAGGCCTACTACCGTGACCTCAACGACAATGACGAGCTCGTTGGAATCCAATAAACCGAGCCTCCATCAGACCCAGGGCGGTTCACTGGTGGCGAACTGCGTGATCTTCCACACCACCCTCGACATGATGGCCGTGCTCCGCCAACTGGTCGACGAGGGCTGGACGATCGACCCAGAGGACCTCGCCGTCCTCTCCCCCTACATCAGGGAGCGGATCAAACGCTTCGGTGAATACGTCATCGACGGCCTCGCCGACCCACCCGAGGCGTTCGACCCGCATCTCGACCTCCCCGACGTCGTCGTCGCCAGCCAGGCCGCTTGAGCAGGAACGGAGGCACGGTGGGTCCTGACCGGCAACCCAACTGGCAGCCGATCAGTGCCCTGGCCACGATCGGTTCGCTCATCGACGGCGAGGTCGATGGCGGCCGGGACCAGTACCAGCGGCTCCTGCGGACCGCCGAGCGGCCCTACGTCCTCGATGACGCCACCGTCGCCTGGGTGCTGCGGGTCTATGGCTTTAACCGCCGCCGATCTGTGGCCTTCGCCAGCCAGGCCGGCCGCTAGGGCCTACCGTGTGAAGGTCAGTGTCTGGGGGGTGGGGAGCTCGTTCTTTGGGTTCTTCTCGCCGGTTGCGACCGTCACGCGGTACTCGCCGGCGGGCAGCTTGTGGAGATAGGTGATGCCGTAGCGGTATTCGCCCGAGGGCGGGAGCTCGATGAGGTCGGCTGTTCCGGCTACGGCATCGACCCCAAGGAGTCGAGCCAGGGTGCTATCGGCGTTGACCCAGCCTGACCCCGAGCGTTCCTCCAGGCCAAACGTAGACCCGGCGAGCATCGGCCGGCCGGTGTTGTTGGTGAGAACGATTTGGCTTGTAGAGTCGTCAAGGCGAAGAGTCGGGTTGCCTTGGCTCGAGTGAGAGGACGATGGTCCCGCTCCGCATGCGGTGAGTACCAGTGAGAGCCCGAGGTAGACGGCCCAGCGGTGGCGGCCCATACTACGAGGCCGTTTCGAAGACATGGACACCGAGTTCCGCTTCGATGTCGGAGAGGATGTTGAAGTACGCCACGGGGGAAGGCCTGCAGTGGCCGGTTGCGGGATCGAGGTTCGACAGCGACATGATTCCGTGACCGACGTATCCCCAGTGGACCGGGCCGCCGCTGTCGCCGTGTTCCGCACACAGGCTGGCTGCCGTCATGTTGTGGAACGTGATGTCTCTGCCATCCCCTTCGCAGTCACGACATGTCACCGTGAGCCCCGTTGCTTGGATCTGTCCGAAGGTCTGGTTGGTGGTGATGCCTTCTTTGGTCATGGGAGCGGAGATCGTCCCGCCGGTTGTTTCGGAGCGGGAGAAGACCCTCAGGATCTGCTGCGTTTGGGAGTCGTCGGCGTAGACCCAGTTGTTGGGCACCCAATGGGCACTACTGGAGTCATCGAGTTTGATCACTTCGCCGTCGGTATTCGACCCCGTCTTGTCACCGAACGCCCTCGTGGTGACCTTGCCCAGATTGTAGTCGCCGTGGGTCACTGTCGGGCCTTGGTCGAAGCAGTGGCCGGCCGTGAGTAGGACGGTGGCGCCGTCGGAGTCTCGTCGGGCGGCGAAACCCGAGGTGCACGACCTCGTGTAGGTCGTCTGAATGGGCCAGATGCCGCTCGTGGTCTGAGTCTGGAGGCGGACGCCTCCCCGCATCTGCTCGTTGGGCGGGCCGGTGATGATGCCGGTGGTGGCGGTGGTCGTTGTGCTCTGGGGGCAGGCAGATCGAGACGTGCAGGCACTCATCGCGTGCAGATCCGGCCCTTGCTGGACGACGAGGTTGGCGGCGTCCTGGGGGAACAGCTGGCGCAAGATACGTTCGGCTTGAGCGAGGTCGGAGATCACCCCCACGACCACCTTGTTCGTCGGGATGTCCTCGCCGACCGTGACGACCTTGACCCCCTGCACGTCCAGGTTGTGGAACTGGTCATCCACCGACCGATGGAGGGCACGGAGCGCGGTGAGCGACCGATCGACTTTGACAATGACCACGTCGGGGAGGCTTGCCGTCAGGACAGCGCTCACGGTGGCGAAGTCCTGGCCGGCGAGAAACAAGTGGATCCGCTGACCGGGCACGTCGAGGGCGACGCCCGCGAAGCGCTCGTCACCGACGAGACCGAGGACGTGGCGACCGAGTACGTCGGCAGCGTCGGCCTGGAGGAGGTAGGTCGCCACGGTGTCGTCGCTGGCAGCCTCGTTGTGGAGCGCCTTGCGGCCACGGGCAAGCTCGTTGGCACCAACCGGCCGTGCCAGCGCCTGGCGCATCTCGGTGGCGGCTTGCGCGAGGGGGGCCGAGGGGACGAGCGGGTCGATTCCGTCGGCGGCTCGGGCGGCGACCGACCCGACGGGCGATCCACCCATCGCCGCCATGGTCAACAGCACGGCAAGCCAGCGGCGCCGGGCCGCGCGGGACGACAGGGCAAAAGGCACGGAAGGGGTCCTCCAACGACCGGGAGCGGGAACGCTCGGGTCTCTCGGAGCAAAAGATCGTCACGACTCCCTTCCGCCTAAATGGTCCGACCGCGTCATTTCGGGGCTAGTCAGCCCGCTGGGGCTGCCCTCCGGTCGCCCGGGCGAGGTCCGATGCACTTCAGAGAACCCGCGCCGGCGGGGCCCACAAGGCCCCGGGACCACTTCAGAGAACACGGCCGCACCGCCACGGCCCGTGATGTACGGCGAACAGCGGCGGGGATGGCCAGAGCCACGATTATGCTATCTAGACACTATAGTATTTGGATGGCATAATCGGTGGTGTGAGTCGCGTTGAGTATCACCCGACGTTCGCCGCGCAGTACGAGGCGCAGTGCCGGAATGATGCGACGCTCGAGCTAGCCGGCGAGGTGACGGCTCTACTCACGGCACTTGAGGAGTTCGGCCACGAGATCGAAGGGGAGCAGCCCGAGGATGCCAGTCATCCCGTCGTCATCTCGCACTACCGCATGTTCGCTCTTCGCCGGACGCCGCCGACCGTCTACACGCCGTATGCCGACGCACCGCCGGTCATTCGGATCCCGTATGTCTGGTTCGCGGACTCGGCAACTGGCGATGAGGTTGCCGTTGTCATGCTCATGGACGACAAGCGCAAGCTGGGCAACCAGTGGTACCCGAAGACGGTCGCCGCGATTGAAGGTCGGATGATCCCCGATTGGCAACGCACCCATCCCACACATAAGGCGAGGAGGCGAGCATGAGCGAATCGATCATTCCCGAGCCGGCGGACCAGTTTAGCGACGAGGACTTTCAGACGGCGACCAGCCGTGTCCGCGCTGCTCGCCAGCGGCTGCTCGAAGCCGATGCCGCTCGGGCCGCGCATGACGCTCTGGTTGCAACCATCGGGGAACGGGTGGAACGCCGCCGTGCCTCACTGGCCCAGCTGAGAAAGGCGCTCGGCCTCACTCAGGCCCAGATGGCCGACACGCTGGGCACCGACCAGGCCGAAGTGTCCAAGATGGAACGTCGGCTCAACCACAAGCTGGCGACCCTTGAACGGTTCATCCAGGCCACGGGCGGGGCACTGCGGGTCAGTGCCGTCTACGGCGACGTGGAGGTGGAGCTGAACCTGGGAGAGCTTTTGTCTGATCTGCCGTCAGTGGACGAGGACGTTCCAGCGAAGCCGAAGCGGGCGAAGCCGACCACGAAACGGTCCGCCAAGGCGACCGTTGTGGCTCGCCGAGCTGCCGCCGCAAAAAAGCCGCCCGTCCCTCGAAGCAAACGACGCGAGGAGCGAACATGAGCAAGAAGGCAGCCATCCACGTCACTCCCGACAAGCAAGGCTGGGCTGTCATCCGGGAGGGCAGCACGCGGGCCAGCTCCGTTCATACCAGCCAGAAACAGGCCTAGACGGCCGGGCGGAGCGTTCATAAAAGGAAGCGCACCCGACGGTGCACCGCCAAGGGGAGGGGCCGTCGATAAATGGCTAAGTCGGTCTTCTACAGCTTCCACTACGACCACGACGTGCACCGCGTCCAGCTCGTGCGCAACATCAACGCCTTGGAGGGCCAACCGATCCTCAACGCCAGGATTGGGAGGCCGTGCGCAGAGGTGGAACGCCGGCGATCAAGAAGTGGATCGACAAGCAGATGGCCTACAAGAAAGCCGTGATCGTCCTAGTGGGACGCTACACCGCCGGGCGGCCGTGGGTGACCTACGAGATTCAGAAGGCCTGGTACGACAAGAGGCCGCTGCTCGGCATCAGGATTCATGGCCTGTCCTCGTTCGGGAACGTCGATACGGCCGGAGCCAACCCCTTCGCGAAGGCCGATGTCGGGTCGGTCACGATCTCAGGCAAGAGCCGTCCACCTCGTGCTGGCTCGTCCGCAAATGTCCAGGTCAGAGGCCATTTCCCGCTTTCGCTCCGGCCCTTCGTGACGGTTGATTATGCCCCGTGCTGTGTCGTTCGTGACCACGGCGTGACCGTGACCCAGCCGGCGGGGCCCGCCGGCGCCCGGATAAGCATCCGCTAACCCACGGCCCGCGATGCTGCCACCGAACAGCTCACTGCCCGGGCCGCGAAGCACGTCGGGGGTTCGGCTACGGTCGGCAGGACTAGTCATTCGGCGCAACTGTGTCGCGGCGCGATGGACCTTGGGAAGAAAAGGGATGACCCGGTCTGACCAGCGGTTCTGGTCAACAGCGGTTCACGTCACTCTCCTTCACGGCCTGAGTTTCCACTGCCGGAAGGAACCCCTGACGTCATGCGCCGTTCGTCGCCCTCTACTGCCGCGACTCGCACCTCTCTGCACCGGGCACGCCGTTGGGCCGTGCGACCTACGGCGTGGATGATGGCCTTGAGTGTGATCACAAGTGGTCTGTCGATCGTGCCGGCGGTGGCAGCCGGCGCCGAAGCGAAGTCGGGAACGGCGGGGACGACGACCTTGGCCAATGTGCCTTCCGAACCGGCTGCGGCGCCGACGGCTCCGGCGGTGCCTCTCGGCGACTTTTCGAATCCTCCGTCGCGGGAATCCAACAAGTCGTCCATGACCACTTCGGCTGGGCCGACGATCCGCGTCCAGCCGGCGGCCGACCGATTCAGGCCGGGGAAGAGCGTCGAGCTGCCGGAGCTCCGCAAGGCGAACGAGAAGACGTTCCTCAATCCGGACGGGAGCCACACCACCCAGGTCTTCAACGCCCCTGTCCACGTGCTCGATTCGTCCGGGAAGTGGGAGGATCTCGACACGACGCTGACCTCCGCGGTCGGCGGACGGTTCAAGTCGAAGACCACCCAGGCCCCGGTGGATGTAGCCGCGAAGGGCACCGACGCGGTCTTGGGTCGCCTGACGGTGGACGCCAACCACAGCGCCGCCTTCGCCATGGCCGGCGCGCGCCAGGTTCCGGCCACGGTGGCAGGCGACGTGGCGACCTACACGGGGATCCAGCCGGGCGTGGATCTGCGTCTCGCCAGCCATCCCGACGGGCTCAAGGAGGATTTGGTCCTGGCGTCGAAGGATGCCCCGGATCATTTTGTCTTCCCGTTGACCCTGAAGGGCTTGACCGCTTCCATTGATAGCACCACGGGCGACGTGGTCTATCGCAACAGCGCTGGGACGGAGGTGGCCCGGACTCCTCACGGGTGGATGGCAGACTCCAACGTGGATCCCAAGTCGGGCGAGCCGGCCCGCAGCTTCGGAGTGGTGTATCGCTTGGTCGACATCGGCAAGGGCCACGTGGCGCTCGATGTGCAGCTCGACCGGGCGTGGCTCCAGGCCCCGGAACGGCAATTCCCGGTGACCGTTGACCCTTCGTACTGGCTGTCGACCACGCTGTCCGACGACACCTATGTGCAACGACCGTTCGTCAACAACCAGGGGTTTTGGTCGACGGACAGTGTGCTCAAGGTGGGCCATGCCGACGACCCGGGCCTTCCGTCGGACAACTTGGCCCAGTCGTTCATGCACTTCGACGTCTCGGGACTCAACGGCAAGCAGATCGTGGATGCCAGCTTCTACGCCTACGAGACCTGGTCATGGTCATGTGCTGCTCGGGGCGTCGGGCTGTACCGGATTACCCAGCCGTGGTCGACGTCGGACTCGTTCATGCAGAGCTTCCCCGGCGCCAGCTATGCCGACCAGGTGGCGTGGGGATCGTTCGCCATGGGCCACGACGCCGGCTGTCCGGCCGGCTGGGCGTTTTGGGACATCACCCCGACGGTGACGAAGTGGACCAATGGGACGTGGGACCAGTACGGGCTGATGCTGAAGGTCGACTCTGTCTCCGAGGGCGACGTCTACGCCTGGAAGAAGTTCGCGTCGTGGAATACGGCGCTTGCGACCAGTTCCTGCGACATCCCCGGCAACCCGAACCCCGAAGATCCCTACCTCACGAAGTGCATTCCCCACATCAACATCGACTGGCAGGACCCGGCTCCGCCGAATAATCCCCCGACTGCGCCTGCGATGGTGACGCCGCCCTCGCCCGGCAACGGCACGGGCATCGGCACGCTGACGCCGCAGCTGCAGGTGTCGTCGACCGACCCGGACGGCGACGCCATCAGCTACCGGACCGAGGTCTCGACCGATCCGGGGTTCGGGTCATTCACGGCCGTGTGTGACTGGGGCGGCCCGACCTGCAATCCGACCGGGCTGGCTTGGAACCGCACCTACTACTGGCGGGCCTGGTCCCGCGACGCCACCCACACGACGAGTCCCGCCGCCGTGTGGTCGTTCTCGACCCCGAACGCGGCACCCAGTCCGGGCACGCCGTTGACGCCCCCCAACGGCAACGGCATCACCACGCTCATGCCGATCCTGGAAGCCAACGCGGGATCGGATCCCAACAACGATGCCTTGCGCTACTGGTTCCGTCTCTCCGCCGACGACGACCCCGAGGTCCACACCCTGTGGGATTCCGGCTGGCTGAACTCCTCCCAGTGGGTGATCCCCGGGATTCCCAGCGCGAAGGTCGTCAACCCCGCGCAGCCGACCACGCCGATCCTCAAGGACGGCGCCACCTACTCGTGGAAGCTGTACAGCACCGACGACATCAATGGGCAGGTCCAGTCAGCGACCTGGAAGTTCAAAGTCAGCTTCCGCCTCGGTGACCAGCCCTCCAGCCCGCTCGACGCGGTCGGGCCGGTCACGGTGAATCTTGCCACCGGCAACGTGGTCGTCAAGGCCGCTACCCCGACGATGACGACGGTCAGCGGCCCGATGGGGATCAGCTTCACGTACAACTCGCTCGCGCCGGCGGCGAGCACTCCGGCGCTGCCCCAGGGCTGGTCGATGTCCCTCGACGACGAGGCCACCCTGGCCTACTCCGGTCTGCTCACCCAACCCAACGGTGAAAGCATCGTCCTTGTCAGCCCGGACGGCGGGACAAGCGAATACCGGCGGACGGGGACGGCGACGTCGACCTGGGCGCCGCTCAACGCCGACGACAGCGCGGTCGTGACCCAGAGCAGCAACGGTGACTACATCGTCCAGGGCGGCGACGGCATCACCTACCGCTTCGGCCCCGACGGCCAGGGCAACTGGGTCCTGCAAGACGCCACCCAGGCAGCCGACGACCAGGGCCACCCGAGCAGCCTGTTCTCGCACTGGGACACGACCACCGGTCGTCTCAGCAGCGTCGAGGATCCGGTCTCGCATCGCAGCATGAACCTGATCTATGGCGGCGGCAGCCCGGATTACTGCTTCCCACCCACCGAGACCGGCATCTCCACGCCGGCGCCGGGTCGGTTGTGCCGAATCGAGTTCACCGATGGTGCCAACCCGATCTTCAGCACCAAACTCGGCTACGACTTCGACATCTCGGGGCCCGATCAAATCATCGCGATCCAGAACCCCCCGTCGACGGCGGGCGGTGCCGACTATGACGAGACGAACTTCGTCTACGCCAACCAGGGCGCCTACGGGCTGCGGATGACCGCCATCCGCTCCCCGTTGGCCAACGACAACAACCAGAACCCGGCCGAGCTCAAACGGACCGACAGCGACCCTCTCCAGCTCATGACCGTGCTCGGCTATTACACCAGCGGGCCGGCCGGCGGGAAGGTGGCCAGTGTCGAACTGCCCCGGGCGCTGCAGTCCGACCCGTCCCGCATCATCCACTCCTACGGCTACTCGGTCCAGTCCGTCGACGTTGCCAGCGCGCCGAATCTCTACTCCGAGCACACCGATGTCACCGTCGACGACGCCGATCCCCAGCCGGCGCCGCCGGCGCCGGGCGCCCCGGACCTCAACCTGACGCTGGCGAAGGTTCGCCACGTCTACCTGAACCTCCTCGGTCAGGTCATCACCGACCAGGACCCTGCCGGCAACGCCACCCATTCCGACTGGTGGCCCGACGATCGCGTCCGCTGGACGACCGACGCTTCGGGACGACGGACCGGCACGGCCTATGACCCGGAGCATCGCGTCGCCCACGTCTATGGGCCCGCCCCGGTCCAGATCGGCTCGACGGCATGCTTCAGCAGCGTGGCTCCGGAGTTGCCCAGCGGGAACTGCGCCGTCCCCGACACCAGCACGGCCTACGACGGCACCGGCAAGTTCTACACCTACAACGTCAACGACTCGACCGTGTCGCCGATCATTCCAGCCGCCGGCGCCTCAACAGGATCGCCGCTCAACGCCGACGGCAGTTCGCTGATGCGGGGCCTTATCGCTTCGTACTGGGCCGCCGATCCCAATGGCCAGTGGCCGCCGAGCCCCGGTGCGTTCATCGGTCAGCCGGTCGCCCACGAGCTGATCGCCCCGGCCAGCGGGACCTTCGACCAAACCTGGAGTAGTTCTCCGCCAGGGATCGCCGCCGGGAACCAGAAGTGGCTCGCCCGCCTCACCGGCGAGGTCGTCGCTCCTCAGCCCATCGACCTCAGACTCGTCGCTGATGACGGCGTGCAGATCTACGTCGATGACCAACTGCAGTCAGGAGGCAATTTCTGGGGCTGCTGCGTGAACCAGCAGACCCAAAACAATGGCGTAACCATCCCCATCGGGGTTCACCGGATCAGGATCGACTACTTCCAAGACACCCTCGGTGCCCATCTCCAGCTGGTGTGCGTCAACGGCTGTTCAGGGTCGTTGCCGCTCAGTTACCTCAGCCCCCGCCTCGGTCTGGTCACCTCGACTCGAGACGCTGACGGCAAGATCACCACCACGCAGTACGGCGACACCTCCAATGCGACCTACGCCGCGGACATCGCCCGGGCGAACCCCATGATCACCACCGTCGATCCCGGCGGCGCCAATCTCAAGACGACCACGATCTACGAACCGGTGGGCGCCGGGACCTATGCCCGACTGAAGACGAAGCAGCTGCCCCGGTGGTACGGCAACCTCAGTCCCGCCACCATGACCACCTCGACCTACTACGACGGGACTGTCGGCAAGACAAACCCCTGCCTGCCCGACCCCCAGACGCCCGTCATCCAATCCGGGCTGTTGTGGAAGACCACCGGCCCCGACCCGGCCGGGCCCGACCAGGCCCGAGTCGAAGAACAGATCTACGACGTAATGGGCCGCGTTGCCGCCACCCGGGCGGCGGTCGCTGACCAGGAACCCAACGACGCGTGGACCTGCGCCGTCTATGACGACCGCGGCCAGGTGACATCGAGTTCGGACCGGCTCGGGAACACGACCACGAACACCTACCTCGGGCTGCGCACCGCCTCGACGTTCCCGGACTCGAAAGGCGTATCCCGCACCACCACCCAAGACGTCGATCTCCTCGGTCGTCCCGTCCGCTACACCGACGAGTGGGGCACCGTCACCCGCACCGTCTACGACTACCTCGGCCGGGCCGTCTCCACCTACCGGACCCTGACCGGGACCTCAACCGAGGTGAAGCTCACCGACCTCGTCTACAACGACGCCGGCGGGGTCATCTCCACCACCGAGTACAGCTCAGGCGTCGGCCGCACCAGCACCTTCACGTACGACCCCGCCGGCCGCCTCCTGAACACCAACCGCCCCAACCAGGTCAACACGGTCGAGACCTACAACGATCAAGGCGCGGTCGCCACCCTCACCGACAAGCGGGCCACGAACCCCGCCCGGCAGTTCTCCTACACCCGCACCGCCGGCGGTCGGATCGTGACCGAATCGGAAAGCGTGACTGCGCACACCACCAGCTACCTGAAGGCGGACGGCGTCACCCCCGCCTACGACGGCGCCGGTCGGCTCACCCGGGCCGTCGACGGCGCCACGATCCGAACCTACGACTACGACTCCGACAGCAACCGCTGCTCGACGTCCTCGACCGTCACGGACTGCTCCGACACGGCCTACGAATACGACGAGGCTGACCGGATCACCGCCTCACCGTTCGCCGCGCAATATCACCATGACCTCCATGGCAACGTCGACTGGACCAAAGACGGCGCCGGCAACTTCCTCCTGAGGTATACCTACGATGGCAACGACCACGCCACGAGCATCGACGACGGCGCCACCGTCACCACCGACACGCTGACCCCGTCCGGGCGAGTCCTCGAGCACGTCGTCGCTCCGTCCGCAGGCGGGCCGCCCACGGTGGACCTCATCTACGGCTACGCCGGCTCCGGCGACTCGCCCGCATACCAGATCAACAACCTCGCCACCAGCGGCACGTCGTCCGGGAGTCAGCCCCGCTCGTCGGCCAGCGCCCACAACAACGCCGGCGTCGACACCACCCTGGTCACGCCAACCCCCGCCGGGGTTCTGGCCGGCGACGTCATGATCGCCGCGATCGCCACCCGCGGCGTCGCCACCGTCAGCGCCCCGACCGGCTGGAACCAGATCGGGACCGGCATCGCCAACGGCAGCAGCATGACCGTGAGGAGCTACTGGAAACTGGCCAACGGCTCGGAACCCGCCAGCTACGCCTGGACACTCTCCGAAGCGAAGGCGGCCACCGGCAGCATCGTCGCCTACAGCGGCGTCGACAGCACCAACCCGATCGACGTCACCGCCGGATCATCGAACCTGTCGAACTCGACGTCGATCGTCGCTCCCAGCGTCACCACCACCGCGGCCAACGAACGGGTCGTCGGCCTGTTCGCCACGATGGCCACCGCCACGCCGGCGCTGATCAACCCGCCAACCGGGATGGTGGAACGAGGCGAGGACAGCGCTGATGCCAACGCTCAGCCACCCGCCACCCTCGAGGTCGCCGATTTCGTCCAGTCCATGGCAGGCGCCACCGGCGACAAGACGGCCACGGCCAACGCCGCCGACCGCACCACCGGCCAGCAGATCGCCCTGCGAAACGCCCCACCCCCCACCGGTACTATCACCGCCCGGAGCTGGACCGCCGGCCACAACGACGCCACCACCACCAGCGTCGTCGTCACCAAGCCGACCGGCACTGCCAGCGGCGACGTCCTCATCGCCGGCATCGCCACCCGAGGCACCCCGACCGTCACTGCACCGACCGGGTGGACCCTCATACGGACCCGGGAAACCGGCAGCAGCTGGACCCTCCAGAGCTACTACCACGTCGCCGGCAGCAGCGAACCGACGAGCTACACCTGGACCCTCTCGGTGGCCAAAGCCGCCGCCGGGACCGTCACCGCTTATACCGGAGTGGACACGACCAGTCCAATTGACGTGACCAGCGGCCATCTCGACAACACCGCCGCGACGTCGATCACCGCCACCGGGGTTACCACGACGGCGGGCAACGACCTCGTCGTCGGCATCTTCGAGAACACCGGAGCAGCCACCTTCACCCCACCGGCAGGGATGACCGAACGGGGCGAAGACCAGTCCAACGCCGCCGGACAGTCCCACGTCGACATTGAAACCGCCGACATTTCCCAGACCACGGCCGGTGCCACCGGCGACAAAATCGCCACCGGCAGTGCGGCGAACACCGGCGCCGCCGAACTCGTTGCCCTCCGAGCCGCTCCGTCCGCACCGCCGGCAACGACCTCCGTCACGACCATGATCAGCGGGCCGAGTGGGCTGCTTGTCATCGATACCAATGGAACCCCCGCCTACCCCCTGGCCAACGCCCACGGCGACGTCATCGGCACTGTCGACGCCACGGGCGTCCTGACCGCCAACCCGCTGGTAGACGAGTTCGGAAAGGCCGTCGCCAACGGCCAGCCGGTCAACGGGCTCGGCTGGCTCGGCGACAAAGAACGCTTCACTGTCGCCGGCAATGGCACCATCCGCATGGGCGTCCGCCTCTACGACCCCAACCTCGGACGATTCCTCTCCGTCGACCCCGTCGAAGGCGGGAGCGCAAGCGACTACGATTACGCCAAGGGCGATCCCGTCAACGACTTCGACCTCGACGGACGGATGTGCTTCGTCAGGTGCGGCTGGGGCAGGGCGGGCCGGCGAGTTGCGCGAGTCGCGAGCGTCGTCGCTAATGCGACTTCCTTGTCCAGCATTGCACTAGTCGGCGGGTGCGCTCTTGCAACCGTAGGGAGCGCTGGGATCGCCGGCGCAGTCTGCCTCGGCGCCACAGTTACCACTTGGGCGACCATTGGCGGTCACGCCGTCGCTGCCGCAGGATACGCAGTCGATCAGGACTGGGGCGCGGCGGGTCACTCAGCCTTCAATGCTGGCTGGTCATATCTCACAAGGAACAGCGGCGCTACCCGAGCGATCTTTGGTTCTGGACGTGGCTTCGCCTTCTTTCAGGTCGGCATCCATCTTCCTATCGCCGCCTGGAAATGGGCTTACAATATGCGGCAGGAGATGTACTAAATGCAGACCAGACGGGGCGATATCTTTGGCTTCAGCATCAGCGGCGTCATCGTTGCTATCCCCATCTTCATCATGGTGGCCGCGAACAAGCGTGCACCGGATTTAGCTCCGCTAGTTGCCGCCCTGGGAGGATTCGCTGGGATCATGGCTTCTGGCCTGGCATGGGCCAGCCTTGGCCGCCCTCCTGCCGAACGGCTGTTACGAGACCGGCCTGGCCTTGCGCTCTTGTGCTTCGCCCTTTTCGTCGTTGGCCTGATTCCTACAATCGTCTGGAGTAAATAGCTTCGTCGAAGCCCGATCGCTCCTCTCGATACGGCCTATCCATGTGGGACCATTAAGTGCTTTTGATCTCTTCAGTGAGTGATGAGAGTGAGGAAACTTTTATGACACAACCGTTCCTCCGCACCGCGCCAAGTTGTCGGCCAGACTGCGTTTCGGTGTTATCTGGCTGACGCCGAGTTCTCAGGATTAAGCGTAGCCCTGTGATCAAAGAGTTCTGCCGACCACGACCGTGGGAGCCTGGGCGCCTACGGCATAGGCACTGCGCCCTTCTTCCAGCCCTTGCCCTGTTTCTGGTGGCTGGGTGCGCGTCATCGCATCATCTGAACGTTACGGCCGCGGGCTCTGCCCCAACGATTGAGATACAAGGGTCCTTCAACGGCAGCTCTACGACAGTGACGACCTCGATCCCGACGTCGAGCACAGCGCCTACGTCAACGAGCGTGACAGTGGCGACCATCACGTCGACTACAAGAACTCCCGCAGCGACCGCCACGACGCAGAAGTATCTGGCAGGCACGACGACGAGCACTTTTCCAACAAGCGCGATCTGTCTGACGATCGTCAACGAGCACCCGAGCGCCGTGGAGTGGGCGTGAACGGCGCCACGTACTCCTTGAGCCCGGGGAAGCACCTCGGTCCCTTGGCTGTTATTCCGAGGGCTGACCGAAACGACGCCTACTCGGCGAGAGTTCACGGCACGCAATGCGGCGTGGGAGACTCCGGCCCTTTCTTTCAGAAGGATCCGGGAACCTCGATCACCATGCGGCTAGTGCCGGAAGGCGCCTGCGAGCCGGCCGGCACAGACGCCCCCAACCTCGGGGTCGTTTTCGAAGGATGAGCCCGCCGAGAGCCTGACCGTACAGACATTCTGCTTCTGAGCACCGTTCTGGCCAGTTGCCATTGGGCTTGACCCACTTCCGTTACACGCGGTTTCGGTGATCATGCCTTGAACTGAGCAGCGGACTCCACCGGGTTGTGGTGCCCAAGGGCGTCTGGTGGCTTTGACGCCGGTTATAGAACCCAACAAGTACCCGAATGACTCCCGGGCGGGCGCCGTTCGGCTGTTCTCGAGTGAAATGATGCTCGCGGCGTGTCCACCGGCGGGGTGAAGGACATCGCCGATCCGGATGAGAGTCGGCCCGCAGTTTCCTGGGCCTGGGGAAGGTCAGGTCTTCCGGGAGCTACGGAGCAACCGGTAGCTGACCGGCCCCGGGCGGAAGCCCCGTGGCCCCGGGGATCTGCATCGCCGGGATGGCGATCTGCTGCTGCAGCTTCACGAACGCTCGGCCAAGATGATTCTCGACGATCTTCGCCGCTGGACCGGCGAAGGTGTGCATGGTGGCGTGGAAGACGCTGAGCACCGCGTCTTGGAGCTGCTGGTCGTCTTCCAGATTTTCGATCACCAGCCCTTGGGCCCGAGCACTTTCCCTGTCGATCCCGAGTCCATGAGATCTATGGATCGAATAGTCGCCAAAGAAGGCGGCAATTTCGGCCGCCTTCTCGGCGCCGCCCTCCTTGTCCTCTCGGAACATGTATCTCGCGAGCCACTCCGCAACCAGGTTCTTCGCCAGCTTCTCGGCGTTCTCGCACTCCTCGATCAGGGAAGTGCCGTACTGCTGCAGGATGGGGTACCACGCCCCGAGGACAGCTGGATTCTCGGCGCTCTCGCGCTTAGCGCGCTCGAACTGTTCGATGATCGCTCGAGCTGGCGCGAAACGCTGCTCAGTCGGTCGGAAGAACTGCGGACCGATCGGGCCTAGCTGGGAGTGCTTGCCCATCACGATGGCATCTCCCGCCAGCGCCCACATCGTGCCGGCGGACATCGCGGCCAAGGGGACGAGCACGCGGATGTGGTCAAACTTCTTCCGGAGGTACTTGACGATGCTGGCCGTCGCCTCGGCGCTACCACCCGGGCTGTGGATGATCAAGTCCAGGTTCGGCCCTTGGAGCCCACGGCAGACCTCCATCATTGCCTGCATGTCTTCGAGCGTGATTGACGACGCCGGGTTGCTCCCCGCGAGCCAGTCGGTCGCGTACAGGATCGTCGGTCGGCCGGTGTAAAGGTGCAGCCGCTGTAGGTAAGCGCGCCGGATGGTGTCGAAGTCGGGTGGGCCACCTCGCGCTTGAGCCGACGCGTGGAGTTCGGCCAGGATTTCACCCCACGTTGGCATTGCGGATCAGCTAGGGATTGGCGCCGGTGTCGAATCTGGTCGTGGTCGTTACGAACTGGACCTGGACACCGGTGTAGGGCGCGAGGCGCCCATAGAGCTCGGCGATCTCTGCAACGCCGGGGATCTTCTCCGCTTCCGCGAGCAGCACCGGCACTGTCCTGTCGTCCTTGCCTTCCGCCATGTCGCGGCTCGCCTCCCGTCGAGATCGCGGTGTCACAATTCAGAGTACCCACGAACGCCGCGGCGGCAAGCTCGACACTCTACGTTCGCTACGCCTCGTTTACTGTGTTACCCGTGAGTTTAGTGTGGCCCGCGGGCCCGTTCGCACAGCCGATCGAGCACTCCAACCGAAGGACGCTCGCGATGACTTATGGCAGCGACACCCTTCAGTTTCGAGTTCGAGGTGGGCCGTAGTCTTCAGTATCCTCTGGTCCCGGGAAATCCGCCGCGACCTGCGCTTTCAAGGCTGAACCCCGCATACGCGTGCCGCCTCGTGCCGCCTCGTTCTGCGGAGTGCGTTGACAAATCCGTTGACAAACGCGTCTGGCACCACTGGGGTCGGCCGAGCTTGCCAACTCGACCGGACCCACTGGTCAACGGCGTTTCGACGTCAGTGCGGGCGTTCAGGGGGAGGGTGGTCGTACCTGGCGTCAAGAGCGCGCTCACTCCGCTCGACGATTACAGCCAACTCCTGCCGGGGACGCTCAGCCATCATTACCGCTGACTCCAGCTCGCTCTCGTCGAGAATTAGCGGTAGCCGGGCGAAGACGTCGTCCAGCTCGCCGATCGATGGTTGAGCCGGTCGAGCACCCCCCGCAGGGCCGGACGGCGCCGCATGGATGAGCCGCTGAGGCCGGCATCGGTGGCCACCTCGACGAGCTCCCAGCCGCGATGGGCCGCTTCCGCCTCGATGGCGACTCTTTGGGCGTCCATTCCCAGGCCGGATTCGACCTGTTGGTCGGTGTTGACCCGGCTGTAGCCGATGGCCCGCAGCGGGGACTCCCTCGGCGGAGCGTTCTTCACCGGTCCTCCTCGGTCGCCCGCGTTCAGGGTTGGTGCCAACCCCCTGCACCCCCACCCCACGAACCCCCCACGCTGAGACGCCGATCTCCGGAAGCCAATGTTCATTTGGCAGGTTGAGCCAGCGAAGTCCGACAAACCTCGGGCCGTGAACCGTGCGCTCGAACCCGAACGGGACGTTGCCGCGTTCACGGACGAAGGGACCTCAGAGGAAAGGCCGAACCTGATGGCGGCTCGTTACATCTTCGGTTCATCCTCTGCGGAGCGTCTTCCATGGCTCGTCATCGCTCACTTGTCGCGCTGCTCGCGGCCACACTCATCACAGGCCTGCTAGCCCTGATACCTGCCACGCCAACGGCGCTGGCCGCAGCCAACAAGACGACACCCCGCCTCGTCAGGCAGACCGAGACCACGGACGTCTACGCCAATGCCGACGGGAGCCGGACAGCGGTCTTCTATGCCGGGCCGGCGAACTTCTTCGACAAGACCACGAACCAGTGGCGCAAGCTCGACAAGGAGTTCCGTCGAGTCGGCGACCACCTCGAGAACGGCGCCGGGCCGGTGCGGGTCCAGCTGCCCAGCGATACCTCTGCCGGCAAGGTCACCGTGGCCAAGGACGACTGGTCGGCGAGCTTCGCGCTCGAGGACGCGAAACCCAACCGGCCCGGCAACGTCACCAAGGGCCAGGTCCGCTACGACGACGTCGCTGCCGCCGCCGGGGTGAGCCTCGACTATCGGATGTTGAGCAACGGCTTGAAAGAGGACATCGTCCTCGACCAGTCCCTGCCCGCCGGGTCGCCGGACCACTTCCGCTTCCGCCTCTCCGTCGCCGGAGCCACCCCGGCTGCCGTCGATGGCGGTACGGCCATCGCGCTCCAGGATGGCGCCGGCCACGAACTCGCCCGGATCCCCCGGGGCATGATGGTCGACGCCAAGGGAGCAAAGGGCGTCGTGGACATGCATCTCGTCGAGCAGGGCGCATCCTGGTTTGTCGACGTCGCCCCAGACCCAGCCTTCCTTCGAGGTGACCGGGCCTATCCCGTGCGCATCGATCCCAGCATCATCTACACGGCGACGGCGCCGACCGACTCCTTCACGGACTCGGTCTGCACGACCTGCAACTACAACGGCATGGCCACCCTCAAGGCCGGCTGGGCCAACGGCATGCCGGGGACCACGGAGTACTACTCGTACATCCGCTTTCCTGACCTCACCCCCATCGTCGGCAAATGGGTCGCCAACGCCCAACTCCGTCTCGAAGCGACCTACCAGGTCGATCCGTCGAGCTACGGCGTGACCGCCTTGCGGACCCACCAGTCGTGGAACGCCTCGACCATCACGTGGTCGAACATGGCGAACCACGGGCCCGAGAGCTCCCACGCGGCCGCCGGGGGCTACCCGGACTACTACTTTGACGTCACCAGCTGGGCCCAGGGCTGGGCCGGCGGGCAAGACGGCGAGTGGATCAACGGCAAGTGGAGCCCCTACGGCGCCACCATCAACACCGCCGGCGCCGCCGCCTACTACCAACTCGGCGCCGCCGAATCGACCTTCGTGCCCAACATCCCCTCGCTGTCGGTCACCTACACCAACCAGAGCCCGAACCTCCCGACCGCGTTGTCGCCGGCCGACGGATGGACGGGAACCTCAACGCCCCAGCTCAGCGCCACGCTCAGCGACCCCGACGACAGCAACGGCTGGATCGAGTTCGACCTCGACAGCGCCAACACCGCCATCGTCCCAACCGTCAACGGGATCGCCTCCTTCACCCCGACGCTCGGAGCCGGCACCCACTCGTGGAGGGCTCGCGGCAGAGACTTCGATAGCGCCGGCCCCTGGACGGCCTTGCGGTACTTCACCGTCAACACCGCCCCCGCTATGCCGGACCAGCTCAGCCCCGCCGATGGCTACTACAGCACGACCCTGCCTGCCTTGTCGGCTCGCTATGTGGACGTCGACAACAACAGTGGGTCGCTCGCGTTCGAAGTCGACGGCGTGGCCCATTCCGTGACCGGAATCGCCAACGGCGCAACCGGCTCCTGCACGACAGCCAACCTGTGCCTCCCGAGCAGCCTGGCCCCGGGTCTCCACTCCTGGCGCGTCCAAGCTGTCGACGGGCTCGGGCTTCCCTCCACCTGGTCGCCGTACCAGCAGTTCGAGTACCACTATGCCGGGCAGGTTGTGCGCGAGGAATTCCCCGTCAACGGCTCGCAGTGGGACACTACGAAATGGGCGATCTCGAGCGGCCTCACCGTCTCGAACAACCAAGGTGTCTTCCCGGCCAGCACTGCATCGAAGCGGGCGACCGCGACAGCCGCCTACTTGCAGGACTCCGAAGTTTCGTTCACCTACTCCATCCCGGACCGCACGGCGGGAACCGAACTGCGCACCACGCTGCGAGGATACGGCGCCACCGGATCGGCGCAACTCCCCAACGGTTATCGCCTCGACATCCCATCAGGTCTGAATCAAGATGGTTCGACCACCATCTCACTCAAGAAGCTCGTGAACGGAGTGGTCACGCCGCTCGGATCATCCTTCAACTACACCGGGTCAGGCTACGTCAATACTCGTGTGCGGTTCCGTGTGGATGGTTCGACAATCAGCGTCAAGGTATGGCCGGCTGGAACGCTAGAGCCAACAGCATGGTCGGCTCAAAGGACTGACAGCAGCATCACTGCGGCCGGGACGCTTCAGATCGCCCAGTCCTGGCAGACCGGAAGCGGCCGCGTGATCAACGTCGACAACGTTACCTACGAAAACCGGTCCTTCTGGGGCGTTGACTCCTCGAAACCGATCAATCAGGCGAGGCTCGATGTCCTGAACACGCAGTATGGGGGAAGGCCGAACGTCTGGGGCCGGTACCTCACGACGCAAAAGTTAGACCGCCAGACATATGAAACGACGTATTGCCCCCGGTGCGGTCTGAACGAAGAGCCTCCGGGCGACGAGATCACCTTCGCACAAAACAACAAGATCGCGATCCAAGTCATCCAACGGGCCAACAACGGTGACATCCTCCTCGGTGAGCAACTCGGGCGCGACTACGCAAATCTCGCCCAGGAGCATGCGCAACGGCTCGGGATCCCCACCAGCGTGGCGATCTTCATGAACATCGAGGAATGTGCGAACTCGTGTCGGGTTGATGCCGGATTCATCTGGGGGTGGTTCGATCAACTCGACCGAGTGTACGGACGCAAGGTGGGCTACTACGCAAACACGACCACTATCCCGTCTCGGAGCGAGTTCGCGACTCAATTTTGCGCGGCGAACGCCGACCACGCTCGCGTCGGGTCCGACTCGTTCATCTACGCCTCTGTGCCGTTCACCGGTCGCACGAAGGAGAGCGAAGCGCCGCCGTATGCTGCCAGCAACTTAGATTGCGGAGTCGTGTCTTCGACTGCGTGGCAGTACGGCCTCGCTGGCCAGGACCGGGCGTCGGGCTCGACCCTGACCGACCACCCTCAGGCCAAGTCGGACCCTACGCAAGGGCCGTCAGACTTCGACACCGACCTGATCAAGCCGGAGCTGACTGACGTTCTCTGGTATCCAGGCGGCGTTTCCTGTCCCGCGCCTCGTGGCGCATACTGCATCTAGCGGACCCCTGGGTCCACCGCTAAAGGGCCCTCCTCGTAAGGCGACTCTGCTCGTGATTAAAGGCGCAGACAACCTAGCGAGGAGGGCCACGCGTTCGCCCACCGCGGCTACCAGCGGATCGACCGGCTCACCAGCCACGACGCCGAGGTCCACCAGCACAGCGGCTTACAGGGACGCACTTCAGAGCTTGGTGCTCCCAGGCGCTGCACGATGGTCCAACCGAGCTGTCAACGGCGCTCCACGAAGCGGACGCCCAGCCAGTTCGGATCGAGCGGGACTCATGGTCCGAAGCGAATCGGTTCCCATGTCAGGCCCGAGTCGCGCGTGACGTACAGCCCCCCAGTCAGCACTACGCCATGACGGGAATCGACGAAGCTGATAGATCGGACCAGCTCGCTCTCCCCCGAGGCGTTGAACCGGACCGAGTACCGGCGGCCATCAACTCTTTCGACGTCAAGCTCCCCGGTATTCCGTGCGAGGAACTTGGCTTGCGTCGTGACGGCCACGGCGATCACGTGAGGCACCCGACCTTGGCTCCTCCATTCCCGCCTCCAGGACTGTGCGCCGTCGGAACTCTCGTAGAGCTCGTAGACGGCCTGCTGGAAGGCGCCTTCCCCTGTCTGGCAGACGAAAACCAAGTCCCGGGGGCCACTCGCGGCCAGACTGCCGGCCCAGTCGCAGGGAGCCATTTCCCGGCGTTCCCAGTGCCCGGCGGGGGTCCGGGCGAAAAGCAGCGGCGGCTCGCCATCTTCCTTCGGCGCTCCATACCGTTGGACTGTGAGGTAAGCGGCGCCATCGTGAACCACAAGATGGCCGTTGTGGAGTTGTCCCCCGCCGTAGGGTCGAGGCTCCACTTGCACCTCGAGGACAGAACGCCAGTCGTCGCTACCGACTTCTGCCTCGTACAGGCGCACCGGTCCGGTGCACTCCACCGCGCTGACCCCGCACGAGCCGACGACGGCATACACCCGCCCGGCGGTCGCCTCCAGCGACAGCACTGGATTGCCGAGGCGAACCGGGCGCCAGCTGGCACCGCCGTCATGCGTAGCCCACAACTCACGATCGAACACCCAGCCGTTCCGCTCATCGGCGAACCGAATGGCGCTCACATAGCTCGCAGACCGTACCCGCTCACTCTCCCCGGCCGTCTCGGGCGCACCAGCGACCTGCCAATGCGCCCCTGCATCGCGGGTCCGAGCCACGACGGTGCACGTTGCTTCTCCACAGGGCGCCTCGCCGAGCACCCAGCCGTCATCCTCGCTGATGAACGACACTCCCGAGGGATGAAAGCCCGATGGAGGGACAGCCCCGACCAGCTCGCTACCCGACCTCAGCGGAGGCTGTGAGAATGCGCCGCTCGTACTGTCCTGACCCTGCGTCGGCGTGACCTTCGTCGCAGGCGCGGGGCTTAGGTGCCCCGAATTAGACACAAAGACGGCGCTCTGCGTTCCCCACCGAAGGCCTGAGACCGTGACGATGAGGACAGCGGCCAACACAAGCCATGGGGTCGCCGAACGCTGGATCCTATGCACGTCGACGTTCATACCCGGCTCCCCCCGCAAAGTCCCCAGCCGTTTAAGAAAGAGTTTCGCAGGTGACCCCTCAGTTGTCAGGCCAGCCGGGTTGGGGAGTTCTGTATCACAACGGTGTAAGTCTCAGGGTCCGATGTCGATGCCAGCGCCCATGTCGGGCCCCGGAAGGGGCGGTCGGGCGACTTCGGCAAGGCGGTCGAGCCAGGGCGGCGTGTCTGGCGCCGCCCGGGGCAGCGATGCTTCCCGAGATTGGCTCAGTTCCGGCGACAGGCCAAGATCGGCGAGTTCGGCCTCGACGGTGCGGAGCCGGGAGTCGGGGAATCTGTGCTCGACATCCCATTTGAGGCGCTGGTCCGCTTCGGGTCGCAGCTCCTCGATCACACGTTCGCAGCCGTCGATCTTCGCTTCGGCCTTGCGGACATCGCCGGTGAACCGGTCAATCTGATCGAGGGTTGAGGCTTTTTCTCGGCGGCCGTGACTCCGGAACTGGGAGAGCCGGCCGAGCTGGTCGAGCCGTTCGCGGGCGTGATTGAGCCGGTAATGAGCCCAGTACAGCTCCTTCTTGGCTGATTCGAGGCGCAGTTCCGCCTGGTGCAGTGCTGGCCGGCGGTCAGGCGGGCGGTGCTGGAGGAGCGCCCGGAGCTCGGCTCGTTCGGCCAAGAGCAACTGAAGGCGGCTGGGGGCGTCGTGGATGGCGAAGCCGCTGTCGGGTTGGCGGCGGAGGGCGTCGAGGACTTCCCGGGTGGGGGTGCGCTGGTCGGCGAGGACGCCGCCGTGGTCGATGTCGGGCAGTCGGGTGACGTTCCAGGTGTGGGTGGCGTGGCGGGATCGGCTCTGGCCGGTGTAGCCGGTGAAGCGTTCGAGGGCGGCGGTGCCGAGGAGGTGGACCTGTTCCCACGTGCCGCCCTGGATGCCGTCGACGGTGCGGGCCCAGGCGTGGGAGCAGTTGGGACTGCCGTCGGCGCGGCGGCCTTCCACGAATTCGTGCGGGAGGGCCAGCCGGTGTCCCTCGCGGTCGACGGCCTGCAGCCCGTCGGCGCCGATGGCCGTGACGGTGAGGATGCTGCCGTTGTGGAGCCGCTGACCGTCGGTCCGGAGGGTGCCGTGGACGAGGAGACGGTCGCCGGCGGCGTAGCGGCGTTCGCCGTTGTTCCAGGCAGGGCCGGCCAGTTCGGGGCCGTGGAGATGGCCGGTGGCTCGGAGGCGGTGGCGGATGCGATCGGCGAGGTCTTCGCAGTCGGCGTGGGAGACGGCTAGGGCGACGAGCCCGGCGGCGCCGTGGCGGTCGATGTCGGCCATGAGGGCGTCGGCCAGCGCTTCGCGGGTGGCGTGGGGAGAGCCGAGGTCGTGTTCCCAGCCGTGGTCCTGTCGGATGGCCTGGCTGGTGGCGACGAGCCCGGCGCGGTAGCGGGCTAGGGCCCGTTGTTCGGCCGGGTCGAGTTGGCGGCGGTTCTCGGTCAATTCCGGGGCGGGGATGTGGCCGGTGGCACCGAGGCGGGCCAGTTCCGCACCGAGGCCTCCGGCCCGGACGGCTTGGGCCTGGTGGGGGTCGCCGAGGCACCACAGGGTGGCGCCGGGGGTGGCGGCGACGGCGTCGAGGACGATCTCGGCGTCGCTCGTGGCGACCTGGGACACCTCGTCGAGGACCACGACCGTCCCGGGCGGGAGGGCGGCGCCGTCGAGGGCGAAGCGGGCGATGGTCGTGGCGTCGATGCCGGCCTGGCGGAGTTCGCAGGCGGCCTGGTTGGTGGCGGCCAGGCCGAGGACGGGGTGTCCGGCCGCGCCGGCGGCCGTTGCGGCGGCGTGGACGGTGGTGGTCTTGCCGAACCCGGCGGGGGCGATGACGGTGCGGATGGCCGGGCCGGCGGCGCACAGCGCCTGGACGGCGTCGGCCTGGTCGTCGCCCAGGCCGGGCCTTTCGCCGGCGATCGCCCGCTTGACCAGTGGCGGTGGGATGGCGTCGACCGGCGTGGCGCACAGGTCAGCCACCAGATCCAGAACCCGCTCCTCGAGCAGGAGGTGGTCCGCGGTGGAGTACTGCGGCGACGTACGGCCGGTGCGGTCGGCCAGGGGGACGGCGTGCTCGGAGGCGAGAAAGGCGTCGGCCAGATCCTCGATGGCGTCGACGGGGAGGCGGCCGGCGCCAAGGGCGGCGATGTGTTCGACGACGTGCGCTTCGTTGAACCGGGCCCGCCGGGCGCACAGGCCTTCTTCCGGTTCGATGAGGGCGTCGACGAGGTCGTCCCACTCCAGCCCGGGCCGGAGCATCGGGATCGTCCGCCCGCAAACCTCGGCTTCGAGGGCGTGGCCGGTCGGCATCCCGATCCCATCGGCTTCGGCCTGCCACCGTTCCCGAAGCACCTCGGGAGTGAGGGAGCCGTCTCTGCGGGGTCGGGTGGCCAGTGATGCCGCCTCGTCCGCCCACATCCGCTGCTTGGGGTCGGGGTTCTCCGGGCCGGCGCCGGCCAGGTAGTCGTCGATGGCGACCGTGCGCTTGGAGAACGTCCGCAGCCATCGGGGATCGAACCCGGCGATCTCCCGGCAGCCGTGGCGGTCCGGTCCCCATTCGACCCCCAACCGCTCGGTGAGACGCCGGCGGAGTTCTTCCTGGTACACCGATCCCGCCGCCCGGCCCCACTCGTAGAGCGGGGTGGCATCAAGCGCGGCGTAGGTGCCGTCGGGGCGGCGGCCGAAGTTGGCCACCACACAATGGCTATGCAGCTGGGGGTCACCATCGCGACTCGTCCGGTGAACGAAGGTGGCCGCCGCCACACCCGTCGGGATCCGCTGGCGTTCGCCCTCGACCTGGAGCCTCGTCGCTCCCGCCCGCCGCTCCAGCAGATCGAGGGCCACCGCCACGGCCTCGACATGAACGATCGACGCCACCGATGCCACTTCCGGTGAGCCAAACGCCCACAGCAGCGACACCGATTTCGGCGCCGAGAACGTCACATCAAACGCCATCACCGTCCGGGCCCGATGCCCGGCCAGCAGCTCGGTGTCCGTGGCCGGGTCCCGGCCGAGGAGTCCTTCACTGCCCCAAACTGGACCCCGCTCGGGATGGTCGAGGAGGCAAGTGCAACACATGTTCGCGGTTGGGTAAGTGACACCAACCTCAATGGAGCGGCCACGACCGTCAAGGTCTATGTAGATGGATCCTCGACGCCGGCGGTCACCTTGACGGCCAACCTTTCTCGTGGCAATCCGTCAGTCAATAATGGCTTTGATTGGACGCCTCCATCAACGCTAAATCTCACGAACGGGACGCAGCATTCCTTCGTGGTAAAGGCGATAGATTACCCTTCGAATCCAAGTAACCCTGAGGTAGTGATCAGTAATCCGTTAACTACCTTTGTTCAGATGGATGATTCCTTCACAGGGAGCGACAATACCGACTGGTCAACTGTGAAATGGAATACGTCTGGTAACACGCTCGGCGGGACAGTGCGCGATGTTGATATCCTTTCTGGGCAAGGTCGGTTCTACGTCGCGAACGCGACTCAGGATGCCCAGGCGAAGCAGGCAACAGGTGAACCAGCCGTTCTCAACTCCGAGGCAGTAATGTCCTTGCGCTTCGCTGACCCGGGTGACTCAGCAAAAATGAAGGTCGCGCTCCGAGGAGCGAGCAACGTCTCCGGATCTTGGATGAGCGACGGCTACCAGCTGGAGATGCGTTCATACTCCAACCTCGTGAAGGTCTACCGAGTCGTCGGAACCGTCCGGACCGAGATCGGCGGGTTCACCTACACGTTCGGCACTGCCACGCACCGCCTGCGGTTCAAGGTCATCGGAACCAACCCGACGACCGTCTCGGTCAAGATGTGGCCGGCTGGAACAACGGAGCCGACGAGCTGGACGATACCTCCGATCGTTGACAGCACCGCCCCAGTGACTGCGCCCGGCAAGCTCTTTGTCTCGCTAACCAATGGTGGCGGCACTCCCCGTACTGCGTATGTCGATGATCTTTCTCTGATACGGCTTAATAACACTATCGACGACGAGCCGAACAATCCGGCTGGCACTGCACCGCCGAACAGCATCTCTCGTTACGTCGACACGGCTGACCCTCAAAAGCTCCACGACGCCGGTGCTGAAGATGCTGCCGCTGCCTTCCGGGTCATGACGGTCCTTGACTTCGGAGACCAAAATATCGACGGAGCACATTGGTACTCCCTCGGTTTGAGCGGCGACACGATTAAGAGCCTTGCCAAGCAATATATTGATGGCTTCTATAACGCCGCTGCGAGTGGGCAACAGGTAACCGTGGCCCTTGGGGTTTCGTGCAGCGGATACACCGGTAGCCGGGCAGACAAGAGGCAGAACGCCCGCGACAAGGGCGCAATTTGGGCCCAGCTCGTCAGCGATGTCTACACAACAGCTCGAGCCGATCACCCGAACACCCAAGTTCGAGTTGGCGGTGCGTATGACGTCGAATCTGAGGCAGGGTTCTGTGGTCCGCGCGTTTCCGGGAACCCGGGCGACGGCCCGAGCACTGCAGCGGCCTGGGTGGCTGGGTTCGACGAGAAGCAGACAAGCATCAGCATGAACGGAGGTTTGCCGCTCTTCTACGCGAACTTCGGTTCCGCCAACGGTTGCCCTCCCGCCGGCTCCTGTTCGGACGGCTGGACTCAGGAAGATTACTGGTCGCTCAGTACCGGTCCGAGGTCAGCGGTCGGATACCCGGAAATCTATGGTACGAGCAACGATGAACAGTGGCAGCAGATTGGGATCTACGGTGTGGACCAGCACGGTGACAACCAGGACACGAGAATCGACTTCGTAGGTGCGATGACGCAACGCCAGGCGTGCCTGCAGGATCGACGCGACAACCCGGACCATGTCCCGGCAGACCAGATCCAGACGCATTACTGCAACGGGACAGATCAGGACGCCCCGACTGGATGGAACGCCTTGAAGAACACGCTGGAGAGCAACCAGAAGACGGCCCAGCCAGTCGGATTCTCGACCGACATCATGTGGCTCGGCCGCGCGCCGCAGCTAGGCTGATCGACCCACGAGGAAGGAAGGCAGTGAGGACCGTGCGGCAACGTCGCTGTCGATTAACCGCAGTGCTGTTCACTTGCGTCGCTCTGGGATTAGCTGCCTGTCGAGATGGAAGCGAGCCCCCCGCTGCGCAACGAGCCGCCGCCAAGCCAACCACCTCATCGACGCTGCTGAACGGAGAAGCTCAAGGAACTCCACCGGCCGGAAACCGACCGACTTCGAGCTCTGTAGCCCCCGGGCCGACGACTGTTGCAAGGGTGAGGCCGGGGGTCTCGTCGCCGACCTCGTCCACTACCACTCCCAGCCAACCCGACAGACCTCTCTATGCAGCGTGCGGTGAACGGAGTTTTTCCGATATCGCTCTTCTGCGGAATACCCCGGTTGCGAATCGAGCGCCTTGGACCAAGGTTGCCCAAGTCCTCGTAGCGAACCACTACGGTCCAGACTGCTCATATGAGGGATCCCCGCAAGTAGTTCTCGCTCGAGACCTCGCGGTTGGGGGAGAATTACCGACGCAGACAAAACACGCAGATGATTTCGAAGAACGGTGGGTCAATCTTCGCTGGACGCACACCGAGACAGGGTATGAATATAAGGGTCGGACAGGTTATTTTCTTATATACACCACAGATCGAACGGACGACGGCGCACCTTGCCCATTAACTCGGATGATCACTGGTGAGAAGCCTCATGTGAAGTTTCCTCCGACTGACGGGAGCGGAACCTTCAGCGGAAGTCCCGTATACGACGGGCCAGTCTTAGCGTCATGTGACGGCCGGATTTCAGTCACAGCATTAGCACAAGCACCGGACTCGGTCGTCGGAGACCGTTGACGGGGGGCTCGCTCCAGCGTCTCGTCGACAGTACAGACGCCTTTGGCCGCCCGGTCAGCGTGTCCCGCCCGCCGGCTGCGACTCTCGACTCTGGGCGTGGCACTTGGTTCCGCCACTTGCCGACGACGTCGCATAGGGCTTTTTTGGTGTGAATAGGGCTATCCACGGGAGCAACCCGTGGACAGCCACCTTGGCGCCGCCACCCGCCGGTCGGAGGTGATGATCGACCGGTGGCGGGGCGGGGGCCAACTCGGTCGGGTCGCCGGCCGGCCGGCGAGGGGCGGCCGGGCGGTGGGCTTCTGCCGTTCGCGGTAGCTCTCGCCCTCGACGAAAAGGTCCTTAGCCGCGCTCTGGAGACGGTCGATGACGGGACTGGGCGAGGAGCGGATCGGCATGACGGCCAACCAACTCAACTGGCTCAACGACGAGTTCGGAATTCCGGATCGCAGCACTTGGCGTGCGGAACCAAGGCTTAGGTGGTCGGATGGCAATCGTTAGCAACAAAATGACAGCGGATTCCCCCCGAAGGTCATCATAATGGTGCCTGGTGGTCTCGCCACGTTGAGCCCTTTTGTTCTGAAGTGCAAAGCGCCGTAATCGCCAAGACAAGACGATTCGATTAGGAGCGTGTCGTACGCGCCGTACGGTTCGTGCGACGATCGTTCTCGATGTCTTCTCGAAGAGATAGATGCGATCAAAGATTTGGGCGCCGTTTGGGTCTGGCGATGTTATGCCTGCTAGCAGTTATCGCCGTCCCGATGACTGCCAATGCGCAACCGGGTGGCGGCAAAGCGACTGGCCACCGGGCGGTCTGCGGTCCCCCGAGGCCAGGTGGTGCTGAGTGCCACGCGCGCATCGCGACTGACGAATCAGCGGCGCCGCTCACCGCAAGCGGTCCGGTCGGGTTTACCCCGCAACACCTGCAAGCGGCTTACGTGACGCCGTCAAGCACGGCAGGCCGCGGTCAGACGGTCGCGGTCGTCGCCGCGTACGATGCTCCGAACGTGGAGGCAGACCTTGGGGTCTACCGTTCGCAATTCGGGCTTCCGCCCTGCACATCTGCCAGCGGCTGTTTCCGAAAGGTCGACCAGAAGGGTGGAACGAAGTACCCCCGGGCTGACGATCGGTGGGCCCAGGAGATCGCCCTGGACCTCGACATGGTCTCGGCCGTCTGCCCGAACTGCAAGATTCTTCTCGTCGAAGCCGCGTCGAGCAGTTTCTCTGACCTCGGTGCTGCGGTTGACCGAGCCGCATCGCTGGGCGCGGTCGCTATCTCGAACAGTTACGGCGGGCCAGAGTTCTCGGCACAGACGACAGCCAAGTACGCCAGTCATTACAACCACCCGGGCGTAGCGATCACGGCGAGCTCCGGCGATGGCGGTTACGGCGTCCAGTTTCCTGCCGCGTCGGCTCACGTCACCGCAGTCGGAGGGACCACGCTCGTTCCCGACTCGACAACAGCGCGCGGATTCACGGAGTCGGCTTGGGCTGGCTCCGGGAGCGGCTGCTCGGCGTACACGCCGAAGCCCGCCTGGCAGCGGGACGTCGGGTGTCCTCGCCGGGCCGTTGCCGACGTCGCCGCGGTGGCTGATCCGGGGGTGGCGGTCTACAGCAGCTACCCCTACCAGGGCCGCAGCGGATGGCTGACGATCGGCGGCACCAGTGTGGGTGCCCCCCTCATCGCGGCGATGTACGCCCTGGCCGGTAACACCGCCCAGCTCAGCCCGCCCTATGCAGGTTCCCTCTACAGCCATCCTGACTCGCTGTTCGATGTCGCGACGGGAACGAACGGCTCCTGCGCTGTCGCCTACCTGTGCGCTGCCGGCGTGGGATACGACGGTCCGACCGGCCTGGGAGCGCCGAATGGCATCGCCGCTTTCTAGGCCCTGGGATAGCAGGCCTGTGTTCGGTCAGGGGACGACCTGGGCAGCGGCGTTGTCCCGGAAGAGGGAACCGCTGCGGATGTAGCCGCGGGCGACGACAGGGAGCGGTGGCCGGTCTGGTTCATGATGGCTCGTTCCGAAGCGCCGGCTTCGGCCGCGGCGGTGGCGAGGCCGGCTCGCAGGGAGTGGCCGGAGCAGGGGCGGGGATCGGTGCCGGTGTGTTGGACGGCGCGTTGGACGGCCCGGTTGGCGCCGGCGGCGGAGAGGCGGCCCGGCCCGATGGTGCCGTGGCGGTTGATGGGTCGGAGGCGACCCGTCGGTGATGCCCGCAGCGTCGAGCAGGCATGCAGAGCTCGGACGGGGCAAGTGGTCGGGTTGGAGCCGTAGGGGATCCCGACTGGCACCTGGTCGGCGGCGTCCCGGTCGGTTTGGGGCGGCGAATGGTGAGCACGGCCCCTTCGTCGCGGCCCTCGATGTCTCTGACCTCGAGGGCCACGAGCTCGCTGCGGCGCAGCGCCCCAGGCAGTGACCCCCTTCATGTTGGAGCAAGGAACAACCTGCCAGCTTCGGCTCTGGATCGCTTAGCCTCTCGACGTAGGGCAGCGGGGCAGGCAGCGGCCAGGAGCTCCTCGTCGACGAGGGCTCGGTCGAGTTCGCCGCTAGTGGCAAGCATCCTGCGGAAGAAGCCAAGCCCGGTCGAGCCGGTTGTGCGGTCCCGACCGGGGCGGCCCACACGTCAGCCAGTTCTGCCCGCAGTGGCGCGAGGCGGCAGCGGGTCTCGCCTTTTCGGGGCCCGAGACATCGAGGTCCGAAGGAGGAATAGACGGAGCCAACATCGCTGGCTCCCTGCGTAGCCTGGCCCAGTGATTCGCCTCTAGCCGCGATGCAGGCAGAATACGGGAATGTCAGACGAGCGTACGGCTTTGGTGCAGCAATCGTGGCGGAACATCATCGCTTGGTGCCGGGAGAACGCACCGGTGACCGCTGACACCCTGCGGGGGCCAGCGAGTGAGGAAGCTCTCGCAGCGGCACAGGCTGAGATGGGCTATGAATGGCCCGCAGAACTGTTGGCGTGGCTGCGTGTCGGCGACGGTGCTCTCCGGACACTTCAGGGCGACCTGATTCCACCAGGCTTCATCCCGATGGGTGTTGATCAGATCATGGGCGACTGGCGACTGATGATCGAAGTCATCGGAGACATCGTGCAGCCTGAGGAGGTCAAATCAAGCGAAGGTGCGCCAGCGGGTACGTACTCAGCAGCTTGGTGCCGGTCCTTCATTCCCATTGGCGACTACACCACCGGTGATCTTCTGTTCATTGACCTCCGCTCAGGTCCCCAAAGCGGTTGCATTCGCGAATGGGAGGACGGAGCGGCGCACCTCCGGAAACCCAATTGGGACAGCATCGCTTCGATGCTGGCGGATATCGACCAAGCTCTACGGGCGGGGCAGTGGGGAGACGACGAGACTGGAAGGATTCCAACGGTGGAGAACGGGGCACTCAGGTGGAAATACTCCGAGGGCTGGGAAACGATCGACGGATAGCGACGCGCCTGGCCGAATCCTCAGGGGTTCTTCCGCACCCCGACTGATAGCCAAGCTGCCAGTCCCGGTCGGGCGGGCCAACAGCTGGGACCGCGCCCAGACCGTTTCCCGATCCAGATATCGGTCTGCGATGGCCGAGCAACAGGCGTGTTCCGGCGCGTCACTCAGCGCCCCGGCGAGGCGGGCGATCTCGGCCTATAAGGTCTCGATGCGTCCAGCCTGCTCCTCGTTGAGTCGTTCCGGTGGTTGAGTTCGGCGGCCAGCTGGGCCACAGTCTCCTGCGCTCGGGCGATCGAGCTGTCTGCCATCGGCTCGGCTCTTTTGTCGGGTGGGCGGCGCTTGCCGGGCCGGCACCGGCTCCGGGACGGGGAGGCGAGGCTCGGCGAAGGCGACGAGCGGAGCGTGCTCGGACTTGCCGCCCGAGAGGGTCCCAGCGCCACCGTGGCCACCGTTGCGGCGTCCGCCCAAAGCCGCCCGAGCGCTGTGGCGCGACTCACACGCTGCTGGGGAGTCGCCAGTACCCAACGGTCTCAGTTCGTCTGGACCGTCGTCAGTGGTCGCGGTACCGGACCCGTCGGGGTCGCGGCTGGGTTGGCGTGGTGTGCGGGGCCCTCGGCGTCGACACCCGTAGGGGTTGGGGGTAGGCCTGCGCGGCGAGGAGCGCGGCACGGGCCGACGCGGCGTCGGAAACGCCGGCGTAGGTTGCGCTCTGCTGAACGCCTTGGGTGTGTTCGTCCACGGTGACAGTGGAGGCCACGTCGGGGGTGGCGGCTTGGTGGAGCGCTTCGCCCCGTTCGTCTCCGGCGACCGCACGAGCGGCGGCCGCACCGTTGGGGTCAGCCGGCGTCGGTGCGAGGACGACGGTGGCGGCGACCATCGCGTCGATCGGGTCCAGGCCGTCTGCGAGTCCCTGCTGGTAGCGGATGATCAGCTCGGGGTACAGGAGCCTGAGGCGTTCCTCGGCGAGCCGGACGGCTTCTCGAGCTGACGGCTCATGATCGATCCAGGGCTGGGCGGCCGCCCATATCGTCGCCGCGTCGGAAGCCGAGGCCGCCGCGATGACGGAGCGTTCCAGACCGGGAGCCCAGATGGCGCGGGCGGCGGCCTGCTCCCGGCGCAGCTCCGCCCGCTGGACGCCGGCGGCCATCTGCTCGGCGGCCTGGTCGGCTTCGAAGCGGCGCGTCCGCACGCGAAGCGTGGTTTGCGTCGCCGTGGCCAGGATCGTGGCCAGGTGGGCGGCGGTCTGGGTCGTCTCGCCGATGGCGCCGCCGAGGAGGTTGCCGTGGTGCTGTTCGTTCATTCGGCGTCACCTTCCGGGCTGGGCCAGTAGCCGGCGGGGGCGGGGAGGACCGGCAGTTCGGGCGGCGGGTTGTGTTCGGTGCCTTCGCATGCCTGGAAGGGGCCGTTCTCACTCATGAGGACCTGGCGTTGCGGGGCGAGGTGGTCCCGGAGCCAGGTGGCCATCCCTAGGTTCGAGTCGAGCCGCAAGGTTTCCCAGGAGCGCCAGAGGGCTTCGAGGCGGACGATGGCTTCGGCGTGGAGCCACCACTGGGCGCACCAGCGGGTGGTGCCGAGCCGGCGGGCGAAGGTCGGCGCGAACCACCCGGTCACCCACGCCTCCACGATGGGGTAGAGCGGCTCCGGCGGTGCCGCAGTCGACTCGGCACCGGTGGGGGCGGGGAGGGCGAGTGTCTCTTCCAGCGCTTCGTAGGACGATTCGAGGCGGCTGAGCCGCGCCTCGAGCTCGGAGAGCGAAGCGGTGGTGGCAACAGTGGTCACGCGGCCTCCTCATCGCCGGTACGGGATTGCTGAGCAACGGTGCCGCTGGTGTCGAGCACATCCGTGGGGGGTGCCTCGTCGCTGATCCCGTCGGCGTTGGCCCGGGCGGTCAGCGCGGCGATCGTCTCGTCGTAGGCGGACCGGATGTCGTCGGCCTGGGGGCCGTCGTACCAGGGCCGCAGCCCGACGAGAGCGGGGCGGCAGCCCGTGGCCAGCAGGAGCGCCTGCCTCTTGGGGAGCTGGCGGAGGTCCTCGACGGCGAGGATGCGCTGGCGCCGTACGGAGAGGTTCTCGCCGTGGCTGCCCTGGCGTCCGACTCGAGGCGCGCGGGAGTATCGACGACGATGGTGTCGTAGTCGCCGACGTCGCGTAGACGCCCGAGTAACCCGACGTCGGTCTCTTTGGCCAAGTCGAAGGGTGGTGCCGCGGCCCCGGTCAAGCCACCAGCCGGCGGAGCCAGAGCACCCGGCGGTCCTCAGCGAAGACCGCCGGCAGGTTATCGGCGGTGGTGGTTTTGCCCACGCTGCCCTTTCCGTTGACGACTGCAAGTACCGAAGTCATGGACTCTGGAACTAACGGAGTCTGTGACCGATGTGGTGGATGGTGTGAGGGGCTAATCGTTCCGTCCAATGGCCGCCATGACCGGAATGTGTAGTTGGAGCGGTAGGTCCGAGACTGGTCGGACTTCACTGCCTCGGGTTTGTTGCGCTTTTGCAGCAACATGTGACGATCTGCAGGGACGGGCGAACAGGGGACGAATCTAACGGTGCGATCGCCGCCGCCGGACCCCCCGGCTTGCTCCCGGCGGTCCCCCTCATCAAGGAGCCCATCTTGAAGAAGCACTTTGCCGCCGCCCTGATCGCGGCCGCCGTGCCGGCCCTCTTCGTCTCGCCGGCTGGTGCCAGCTCGGCCCGCACCACCTGGGAGCACTGGTCCCAGCCCTGCGCAACTGGCCACAAGTCGGCCACCCTCGTCTCGAAGCGGGTCGACGGCGCCGTGACCAAGGTCTGGTACAACAACCCCTGCAAGGGCCAGTGGCTCGGGCTCGTCCGCTGCCAGCCCGATAGCCAGAGCGACTGCACGAGTGACGCCATCGCGCCGCACCACAAAGGCAGCAGGGGCGGCGAGTGGATCGCCGTGCTGATGAACACCAAGAACGGCTGACCCCGCAGACACGACGAAGCCCCCGGTCCCATCGGACCGGGGGCTTCTTTCGTTTCTGGCTACGGGGTCGGGTTGAACACGTAGCTGTGCGCTGTCGTCAGGAAGTTGGCGTCGCTTCCGAACGTGTTCTTGTAGGTGGTCAGGCCCCGAGTGTCCGGGGACAGGTTGTTGCTGGTCGGGATGAACCGCCAGTCGTAGGTCGAGCTGGTCGGGCCGACGTGGAAGTAGGCGAAGCCGATCATGTACCGGAGGATCAGCGGGTTGGTCGTCATCTCCGTGTACATGTCCGAGAACCAAGTGCCTCGGTCCATGCTGGTGAAGGTCTTGTTGCAACCGTGTGCCGTCTCGGTGCTCCCGTCGCAGCCGGGGTGCGAAGCCACCTCGGCGACGATGACCGGCTTGTCCTTCAGCTCCGCGAGCCCCATGAGGGTCTTGTGGTGGCCGTTGGTGTCGGTCCCGGCGCTGGGGTTGTCGACCGTCTTCTGGAACGAGTCCCAACCGTTGGCCGTGGAGCACTCACCAGGGGCCGGTGTAGTGTTCAGCACGCCGTCACCGTTCGACGCGTTCTTGCGGAAGCAGCCGTAGTTGTACGGGTCGCCGCCGATCACGTCGATGTAGGACCAGAACGCCGACGGGTTCATCAGGTCGCCGGAGCCCACAGTCGTGCCGACGGTCATGTTATCGGGCACGCCGATGTAGGCGATCTTGACCTTGTTGCAGGCGTAGCCGGTGCCGGTGATCCCGCCGTTGATGTCGCACTGCGTGTCGCGGGCAGTCTTCATGGCGTTATACAGCGCGGCGAACTCGGCCACGGTCCCGAAGCAGGCGTCGTTGCCCGCCGAGGGGGCCGCTGAGTTACCGGGCACGCCGTGCTTGACATCGAGGTTGGTGACGGGGTCGCCGCACTTGGCGCTGGCGGCGCCGCCGTTCCAGCCCTTCGCCGTGTCGGACGTGTTGTCGTGCGGCTCGTGCGTGATCGTCCAGGTCATGAAGGACGGGCCGTTGGTCTGGTTGGCGTCGTCCTGCAGGGCCCGGACCTGAGCGTTGAGGCCGTTCGTGCCGATGACGTCGGCCGCTGCCGCCGCCCAGGGCGACTGCGACAGGTTCGACCATGCGCCGCCGGTAGTGGTCGTGTGCTTGGTGAAGCCGGGCGGAACCACGGACCAAACGACGGCCTTGCCCTGTCCGGCCAACGTGCGAACCTGGCTGCTCGGGGTGCTCCACGAGGACTCGAACCACCGGACCAGGCTGTAGTTCTTGTTGATGCCGGTGGTCGCACCCTGCTGGTCGCCAAGGTCTGTGAGCTTCAGCGCGCCAGTGCTCCCCATGCCCGAGGCACCGAACAGGTACTGGTAGGCGGGGGTCACGGTGAAGTACCCCTGCCCGGCGTGGTAGGTGAACCCGCCGCCGAGGGTCGAGCAGGCGGTGGGGGTGCAGTAGTTCTGCGTCTTCAGTTCCACCACCATTTGGTAGGTGCCAGGCGTGAGCGGGGGATCTGCCGTGCTGTTGAACGGCGACGTGTCCATCTGCACGTTGATGGAAGCCGACTGCTGCTGGTGGAAGCTGCCCGGGTTGGTCATGGTGTACGAGCCCGGCAGGATCGTGCCCGTCGCCGCGTCACGGATCTTGAGCGTGACGGTCGTGTAGAAGTCGAGGTTCGTGGTCGACGTGTCGTCGCCCCAGCCCTCGTTCACTTCGAGACAGAAGTTCCCGCTGGTACCGGTGCGGTAGGCCGTCTGGACTGTGCCGCCGAGGTCGCTCTTGTCGTCGGCCTGGTTGGCGAGGTTCGTCCCGGCATCACAGGTCGAGTACTGCTGAGGGTGGGCGATAGCGAAGGACTTCCAGTAGGTGCCTCCGGTGTCGACCCTCATGTCGACCTTGGACAGGCCGAGGCCGTTGAAGGTCGTCCACCACTGCTGTTCCGGGTAGACAGTCGCCCAGGCGCCGGGGGCAGCGACGACCCCAGCCACGAGGGTGGATGTCAGGAGGGCGACCGCCGTGAGGGCGCGTCGGATGCGGTATTTCAAGAGGTCTCCTTGATGCTCACGCGTGGAGGTGGCAGCCGCGGACATCAAGAAGTCCGAGTAGCGACGAAGCCTTGTCCCGCTTAGTTCTCTGGCCTCCGTGTTCGGTGGCCCAGAGATTCCTTGAGAGTCGAGACTCTGGATCGGCGGCGAACAGCCTCGGCTAAATCGTCGGTTGCACAAGTGTGCCTATGAATGCGGCGATGGCCGGTTACTCCGCCAGAAACTGCCAGCGGAGACCTGTGGCGTCCGATACGGACAGATCGGCGCCTGCGATTGCTGAAATTCCCCACCGGGTGGCCATCACGGGAACGCGGACGCGGCAGCATTGCTCGAGCGGAGCGTGGCGCGTAACGAGCTCGTTGGCCTCAACCTGCCCCGCCGGCAGCTTGACCCAACCGATGGGCAGCGCCGTGGTCGTGATCGTCTGCCAGCCGCTCAGGTTCGCCGCCAATGGGTGATGCGGCAGTGTCACCTGAACCTGGTCGGTGGAGAACGTACCGTGGTCGACGGTCGCAGTCGGCCCGGCCATCTGGAGGCCGTCCTGCTCGTACGCCTTCATCGAGATGATCGGCACCGACACCTTGACCAAGTCGTCAGCGGTGAACTCCGTCGACGCCACCGTCGGGGCCACGACCACCAGCTGCACCCCACGAGTGCTCGCCGCCCGGACCGCCTCGTCCGCGACCGACTCCAGAACGCCACCCGACGTCGTGGTGGTGCTGACAAACGCTGGGGTGCACATCGCCGGAATCCGGTCCGGACCGTCGACAACCCGCCAGAGCAGCGCGGTGCCATACAGCAGTTACGGCCAGGTTTCGCCACCGGCATGCCCGCAGTTCAGCCCTGGTAGCAGCTCGATCCCGCGAGCGAGGCCTTCCCAGAGGCCTCGCCGCGGCGAGTTCACGTCCGAGATGAAGACGTGATGAAAAGCCGACAAAGGCTTCGGTGCGAACAGCGCGTTGCGAGTCGAAGTGGACTTCGCGCGCTGATCGGCCGAAGGCATCGCGATTTTCCCGCCGAACCTCAGACGGCGGCCGGCACTCCGTGTTCCGGCCCAGTCAGTGCGTCGAGAGGAACGGGTTGGATTCGTGAGATTCTTTACGGCAGTCCGGAAGACGAAGCGGAGCCGTCGGGCTGGCGGCCTCCTTGCCGTGTCGTTGCTTGTCAGCGCGTTGCCGGCGGGCGCAGCCGACGATGGGACCACTCTGGCTGTCTCTGCCGCCTCGACCGCTCCTGCCGCAGCGGTCGGCGCCAAGCCCTTCATCGGCTTCGTGCCAGGGCAGAGCGTCGAGGACGTTTCGAAGCGAACGGCGCAGTCAAAGACCTTCCGGAACCCCGACGGGACCTATACGGCTCAAATTTCGTCCGATGTCGTGCACTACTGGACCGGCACCGGATGGGCCGAGATCTCCAACCGGCTCGTGCCCGACGGGCCCGGCAGTTACCGCAACGAGGCCAACTCCTTCACCGTTCGTTTCGGGGCAGCAGACGTCGTGCTGGACACGCCGCAAGGCGCAATGAACCTGGGGCCGTCCGGCGCGTCGTTGCGTGCTCCCGTGCTCGACCCAGTGGGCGAGACCGTCACGTACGCGGACGTATGGCCCGGAGTGGATGTCCGCTATCGAGTCGTCAGCACCGGCGTAAAAGAAGAAATCGTGGTCCGGCGGCGGCCAACGATCAGCCAATTTCCGTTCCGCCTCCAAGGCGCGGCGATGACCGTCCAGGCCGACGGCAGCGTGGCCATGGGCGGCGCCTTCGCCGGCACGTGGAGGATCCCCGCACCGCAGGTGTTCGCCAAGGACGGACAACTCATCAGCAAGACTGGCGCCCGCTTCACCGTGACCGGAAACACCATCACCCTGAATGTCGACCGCAGCTGGCTTGCCGGTCTGGACGAGACGAAAGATCTGCCCGTCGTTCTCGATCCGCCAATCCTCTCCGTCGGGTCGACGACCGGCCGTTCCTACGAACGCCTCTCTTCGGACACCGACTACGGCACGTGCGACAGCATCCCCACGCCCTGCCAGGTAATGGTCGGCATCCGCAACACCACGAACGGCTGGCACCCCTGGCGGTCGGTGCAGTACTTCCCCTACGAGTCGCTGTACGGCAAGCAAATCCTCAAAGGACAGGTCATCCTGCAAGCTCGCCAGGAAGGCACGCCCGACCCGAAGGTCATGAAGATCTACGGCGACGACGTCAACGGCCAGTTCGGCGGCGTCTGGAACTGGGTGAACCTCGGCGGCTTCATCGCCTCCGGTACGGCGCAGGACGACACGTTCATCTACGACGAAGCCGAGAGCGGACCGCACCCGCTGGCCGACTACTACCAGGATCTCGTCAACCGCAACCTGCCCGGCATGGCGATCAAGTTCCTCGGGGACGAAACCCCGGGCAACTCAACGTTCAAGCGATTCGCCTGGTTCCAGCTCCAACTCACGTACAACACGCCGCCGAATGTCCCCGACACACTGAGCCAGACCTGGTCGTCTGGGTTCACCGCGCCGGAACTCTCCGCCCGGTTCACCGACCCCGACGGCGACAACGGCAACGTCGACTTCGAAGTCACCCGCCCGGACGGCTCGAAACTCCTCGTGCCGGTCGGGACGACCAACGGAGGGACCGCCCGGACCACGCCCGCTGTGAGCGCCGCCGGCACATACTCCTGGCACGTCCGAGCCTGGGATGGAAGGACCCTGTCCCGCAATCCCGAATGGTCGAGCGATCAGACCTTCACGGTCATTACCGACGTCGCCCCGAACGTTCCAGACAACCTTGCCCCTGACAACAACGCGGCCAGTGCGTCAGCCCCCACGCTCTCCGCCCGGTACACCGCCAACGATGGGCAAGGCGGATGGATCGAGTTCGACCTCGGCAGTGAAGACCAGGTCATTTTAGTGCCCGCTGCGCACAACCAGACCGTGAGCTTCACTCCAGACACGCTCATGGAGGGGAACTATTCCTGGCGGGTTCGAGCCACTGACGGAACCTACGAATCTGCTTGGACGCCATGGCGCTACTTCAACGTGAGAAAAAACCTTGTTTGGTACGAGAACTTCACCGGTAACAATGGCGATCTTTGGAACAGCTCCCGCTGGAGCACCGGGACGAATAGTCTCACGAGGACAGTCGATATTCAAAGTAACGAAGGGCGGCTCTACGTTAACGGCTCCTCGGCAGGGGCGACCGCTCGACAGGCCGGCTCGAACATCAACCTTGCGGATATCGACGTCGCGTTGACGTTCCGGTTCGAAAACACCAACACTCGAAGCTTCCTGCGGCTCAGGGCACGAGACTCAGGCACGAACGCCTATCGTGTCGAACTCCGCAACGACTCCACCACCGTCAAGTTGCAAAACATTCTCAACGGCGTATCCGGCGCGATCACACAGTTCACGTACAACCCCGATGGCCAAGCCGGCTTCGATCCTGGAAGCCATCGCCTGCGTGTTCAGCTCACGGGCAGCACCGTCCGAGTGAAAGCGTGGCCGGCGAACAGCGCCGAACCAGACACCTGGCAGATCGATCGGACCGATACGTCCGTCACCGGCCCAGGCGTCCTGAAGATCGACCACAATTACGACACCGGATCACGCAGCATCTACCTCGATGACGTGGCGGTCGCGAATCTCCAGGTCCAAGGGGGAACTCAGCCAGAGCTCAAGATGTGGGATGAGTATCCCAACCACGGGTACGCCGACATGGCCAGAGTGACGGACGGCGGAACCCTCCTTGGGTTCACCTCCGACCGATGCAAGGCGGTTGAAAACGACCTCATCGCCCAAGTCAAAGCGACCACGGAAGGAAGCCAACCGGAATTCCGGGGTGCCTGGCCGAGCGGACTAATCCTGCACCGAGGCTCCGACTGCATCGGCCGGGTCGGCGACGGCGTCCATATCACGCTCGACTACATGACCGACAGCGAATGGACCCAGTCGGGTCCGGGGCATGGAAAGAACGGTGGCCATGTCCACTCCTTCCTAGCCGCCCCAGAATGGTGCGATGTTCACGGATACACCAAGATCAACGGAAGATGCGGCTTGGAATTCAGCCGGGTCCACCTCAAGGAATCGAAGTTCGACACCGTGTACCCGAATGACACCGTCAGGCGGAACGTTCTCATCCACGAGACCGGCCATGCTTTCGGCTTCAAGGACGACTGCTCCACGAAGGCGATCACCAATGACGGATCGTGCGGTCTCCCTCAAGGCTGGACATCCATCGACAGGCGAGAGATGCGGGATCACATCTACACCAACTTCCCGTACCCGTGATAGTGGCCGGCCTTCTAGCGGAATTCAAACGAACCGAAGCAGAAGCCGATTCGGAGGTAACCGGTAATGAAAGCCCGCAATAGGATGCGCTGGGCAAGTGCTCGCTTCTTCATTCCCGTGCTCGCCATTCTCGCGGGTCTGGTTGGGATGGCGTCGCTCGCCAGCGCCGGCCCTGACAAGGCGCCCTCCAAGGGGCGGCCGATGCTGGGTTGCTCAAAGCTCGTTCCCGGGGCGGGATCGCAAGAGAGCCAGGACCTCTTCGACCCCGAGAGCGGGCAGCTGGTGGTATCGACGCCTAGCGCCGACTACCTTCTGTCCGAGAATGACCCTGAGTGCAAAGCGAATCCCGAAGCCCGAGGTCGGCTCGCTGAGGCCCGGTCCATGGCGAACGAGAACCACAGGGCCATGTGCGAGGACTTCAACCGCTATGTGGCAGAAGGCACCACCGAAGTGAACGGCCGCCCCATCAATCTTGACGCTGCTCGGCAAGCTCTCCAGGGAGGATGTGTCGGTTGGCTTCGCTGACACGTCGACTGCGACGACCTTTGGTCGCAGCAGCATGTCTCACGCTGGCTCTCACCGCCTGTCGTTCGTCGAGTTCGCCGCCCAGCGCCTCGCGGGGAGAGGAAGCAGCGTCCACAACCTCCAGCGGGCGGGACGAAGCGCCGGGGGTTCCCGATCGTAAATCGTACGGACCCTTTATTCGCTTAGCGTCCATGGGGGCTACGGCCTGGGATGGCCACCGAGTCTGGATTACCGACTCTGACCATGGCCGGCTCCTGGCTGTCGATGGCGACTCCGGCAAAGCGGTCGTCGATAGTCACGTCGATTGGTTCTCCGAGCCTGGCAGCATGGCAGTCGCCGATCGCGAACTGTGGGCCATCGCCCAGGATGCGGATGGGGCAAACGTACGCGTCCTCCGAATCAACAGTGCCGATGGCCACATCAAGAGCAGCCGGATCGACGGAGGACGACCACTCGGGCAAGCCCTCCGTAAGGACAACAGCCTCCTTGTCGCCGATTACGAGCGGGCCATTGTCTCGATCGATCACGACACCGGCACGCGGCACGTCAAAGTGCCGCTTGACGTCATCCCGAACCTCCTTCAAGCCGCACCCAACGACACTTACTGGGTCGTAGACGACAACCGCACACGGGTAGTCCGGGTTGACGCTGGAGGCAAACGTCTGGTCGACTCAACGCAGTCTCGCTACGTGGCTGGAATCGTCACTGATGCCGCGGGTAACGCCTGGTTAGCTCAACGTTCGGCCGTGGCCGTCTTGAACCTCGCCGGTGCGACAATCCGCGAATTCGACGGGTTCAAGAACGTCGTGGCTGTCCTATGGTGCGAAGGAGCAGCTGTGGCTTCGGACATCGAAACCGGGGAGCTCGCGTGGCTTGATGGCTCCGGACGTGACCAGCGCGTCCAGACAGGGACCTCCGGGCGTGCCATCGCATGCGCGCCAGATGGGATCTGGTTCGTATCCGCCGACGGATACCTCTCACGGATCACGAAGCCGTCCAACCCCTGAAGTCGTCTACCACCAGCCGTCGGTAGTTAACTCACACGCTTTGACGCGCGATAAGCTTCCCTTATCGCGCGTCAGAAACAGAGGTCAGAACCGCCGGCCGAGGAGCCGGGAGCGGTCGAGCTCCAGGCCGTCGACGATCTCGCCCTCGAGGCGCTCACCGCCCGAGCGGCGGAGTATGTCGACGCCGGCCGAGCCCCCAACACCAAGAAGGCCTACCGCACGGACTGGGCCGAATTCACCGCCTGGGCCGGCCAACGCGGCCTGGCCGTCATGCCTGCGGAACCGGCCACGGTTGCCATCTATCTGACTGACCTCACCGAGGTCGCCAAGACGTCGACGGTCGAGCGACGCCTGGCATCGATCGCCTTCGCTCATCGAACCGCCAACCTTGCGTCGCCGACCGACGACCCGATTGTCAAAGCGGTCTGGGCCGGGATTCGCCGTGTCCATGGCACTGCCGAAGCCCAAGCCGCCCCCATCACGGTTGGGTTGTTGCGCCGCATGATCGCCAACCTCCCGTCGGGACCCGGCGGAACCCGAGACGCCGCCCTCTTGCTCGTCGGATTCGCCGGCGCGCTGCGCCGCTCGGAGCTCGTCGCCCTCGACGTGGCCGACCTCGAGGACCGCCACGAAGGACTGGTCCTTACCCTGCGCCGCTCCAAAACCGATCAGGAGGCTGCTGGCCGTCAAGTCGGCCTTCCCTACGGCTCCAACTCCGCCACCTGTCCCGTCCGCAATCTCACCGCCTGGCTCGACGTCGCCGGCATCATCGACGGGCCCGTGTTTCGGCCCGTCGACCGCCACGGCCGCATCGCCACCACTCGCTTGTCCGCCGCGGGCGCGAACCGCATCGTCCAACGAGCCGTCGGCCGCACCGGCACCGACCCCCGCTCCTACTCCGCCCACTCGCTTCGGGCCGGGCTGGCCACCGCCGCCGCCGAAGCGGGGATCTCTGAACGGGCCATCATGAGCCAGACCGGACACCGGTCCCTCGTCGTCGCCCGCGGCTACATCCGCAGCGGTTCACTGTTTCGCGACAACGCCGCTGCTCAGGTCGGTCTGTAAACGCTGAGGTAATTTCGTCCGGGCATTCGGCTTCCAGCTTCTGGACCATTAACCGGGCGAGCCGACCGGCCCGGCTTCATGGCATTTCGGGCAGCGGGCACGCAACCGCCGCAAGGGTTCGACGAGTCCTCTCCAGCGCGTCGCAGCAGCGGCCGATCCTGCCTTTCGGCTTAGCTCCCGCACGAAGGGCCTGTTCGCTGATGCGCGTTTCGCTGAAGATCTCCGTCGACTCAAGCGCTCGCCGCCCATGGCATCGGGGGCTGGTCAGCACCCTGGTGGTCCTCGTCAGCCTCGCTGCTACCAGCTTGGTCGCCGTGCCCCTGACCGCGGAAGCGGCCGACCGAGGCGACGCGCACAAGCAGATGAGCCCCCAAGAGCTCCCCGCCCTCCATTCGGACGCCCCCACTCCCAGAGCGTTGGACATCCCGCAAGGCGACTTCAGCAATCCTCCCGCCCAACACGCCGACGACGTCAGCACCGACCGCAGCGGCGTCAAGGCCGGAGCAACACTGGTCGGCCGGTCCGCGGGCAGCGAAATCTGGGACAATCACGATGGAACCTCGACCGCGGTCGTACATGCGCGACCCTCCACGTGGGCTGATCGCGACGGCAAGCACAAAGTGATGGATAGCCGCCTGACTCGTCAGGGTGCACGCCTGAAGAACACCGGCGGACCGGTCGGCTTCGACCTGCCAGCCGCAACAACAGCGAACGAAGTAGTAGTCGCCTCAGCCGACGGCTGGTCCTTGGGTTTTGCCATGGACGGCCTCGCCGCTGGACGAAATGGCGAAGTCGACGGAGCTTCCGTTCGCTACCGCGCGGTTCAGCCTGGCGTCGACCTCGTCGAGACCATCGAAGGCGACACCCTCAAAGAGACGGTCGTTCTAACTGAACTGCCTCGGCCCGGTAGTACCAACCGATTCCGCTTCCCGCTCACCATGAGCGGGCTGACCCCGAAAGAACAGGCGGACGGTTCGATCCGCTTCTACGACCGGGCCGGCACCGAGGTCGCCGCCATGCCGGTCGGCGTAGCGTTCGACGGTAGCGGCGATGCTGCCCGCGGTACGCAGGCCCAGACTCCGGTCCATCTCGACCTCATAAGAGTGGCGGGCCAGTGGACTGTGGAGCTTTCGGTTGACCGCACCTGGCTGTTGGATCCGAGCCGTGTCGCTCCGATCTCGATCGACCCGTCGGCGACCTTCAATGCTGGCCGCGACAACGGCTCGACTCACTCGGACGCCTTCGTCTCGCAGGCCGCCCCGACCACGAACTACAACACGCTGCTCGACTCCGGCTCCTACGTCGACAAGGTCGGCTACGGTTCCTACCCCACCGACCAGTTCAACACCTTCTTGAAGTACGACGTCTCCGCATTGGCCGGCAAGACCGTCAGCGCCGCCACCTGGAACGGCTACTTCCTCTCCGCCGCCGCCTACCCCAGCACCTACGCCCTCACCCAAGCGGCAGCGTCGTGGACCGACTCCACCTTGACCTGGAACAACCAGCCCGGCGCCACGGGCTCGGCTGCCACGGGCTCCGTCACTGCCGCGAATCAATGGGCGACAAAGGACATCACCGGCTGGGTGCAGGGCTGGCTGGCCACGCCCACTTCGAACAACGGCATCAGGCTTGACAGCAATGGCACCAACGCCTACCTGCGCCTAGCCGCTATGGAGCAGGCGGCGCAGGACTCGTATATAGCGGTCACCTTCGCGAATACGGAGCCGTCCGCACCGACCGCTGTACAGCTGACACCGGCCGACCAATCGACCGTCATGTCGCTCACACCGACGCTCACATCGGCGGCGATGACCGATGCCGAGGGCGACGCCGTCCAGTATTGGTTCCGAATCGCCACGGGCACCGACGGGCAGACCGGACAGTTGATCAACTCGGGTTGGCTCACCACCCCGTCGTACCAGGTTCCGATCGGTGCCTTCCAGGACGGCATGACGTACCACTGGGAGGTCTACACGCGAGACGCCTGGGCCACCGGTCCTCCCACCACCGTCTCCCCCACGGTGTCCCTGACGGTGGACCAGGGGCTAGGGCGAGGCGCCAGCGACAACGTCGGACCGGTCTCTATAAACCTAACCAACGGCAACGCCACGGTCAGTGTCGCGTCACCGAGCTTCCAGACGCTCGGGGGATCAATCGGGCTCAGCTACACCTATAACTCGCAGACGCCAGTTCCCAGCGGCCTCTCCGGCTCGTACTACCCCTGCACCGCAGCCGCAGGTACCGGCTCGGCCGGTCCGACGTTCCCGGCCACGGGCACGCCTCCGGCCCTCGTCCGACCGGACACCACTCTGAACTTTGCGTGGAACGCCACGTCTCCTTTGCCGGCACCGGGACCGAACGCCGACCCGACGAACTTCTGTGTCCGGTGGAGCGGATATGTCACCGTGCCTACGACGTCGACGGCGTGGTCGTTGAGCGACACCCATGACGGCGGAGCTCGCATCTACCTGAACAACAACTTCACGACGCCTTACGTCGATGCGTGGTCGAATTCGTCCGGGACGGTGACCGCCAGCGGTGCAGCCGTCGCGCTCACCGCCGGCGTGCCCACACCGATCACCATCGACTACTACCAGAGCGACACCGCCGCCAACTTCTCGTTGTCCGTAGCCGGTCCGATCACCGGCATCGTCCCGTCCAGCTGGCTCACGCCGAGCTCATCGTCTGTCGTGCCCAGCGGCTGGTCGGTCTCGACCGGCGGAAGCCGCACCCTGGCCTACACCGCCGCCAAGGTTGGCAACGACTCGTTCGTGCTCACCGACCCAGCGGGGGGTGCGCACGAGTACCGCAAGGTAAACAGGGCCTGGAAGCCCACCAAAACTGAGCAGGCCGTCGTCACGCAGAACTCCGACGGCACGTTCACGGTGCTCGCGCCCGACGGCCTGAACTACTTCTTCAGCACTGCCGGCAAGCTCAGCTCGGTCATGTCAGCCAGCGATGACAGCAACAGAGCGGCACCGACCTACTCCTTCGACCCTACGAGTGGCAACGTCACCGCCCTGACCGACCCGCTCAGCGGCCGCGCCCTTAGCCTGACCTACGCCACCACCCCCAACCCGTGTGCCACCCCGCCCAGCGGGTTCGACAGTTCCCCGCCGGCAGGCATGCTCTGCAAAGTCTCCTATCCCGACGGATCGGTCACGAATCTTTTCTACATGGCTGGGCAGCTCGGCCGCATCGTCGATCCGGGATCTTCCTCGATCGGGTATCCGACGACGGACTTCGCCTACGACTCGAGCGGTCGGCTCACCAAGGTCCGCGACCCCCTCGGATACGACAAGGTTCAGACGAGTCCTGGCACGCTCGACAACGATACGACCCGCACGGTGATCGCCTACGACACCGGCGGGCGGGTGACCACACTCACCGCACCGGTCCCGAACGCTGGAAGCACCCCCGCCTTGCCCGCCCCGCAGCGCACTTACTCCTACCCCACCGCGGGCGAAACCCAGGTCAACGTCATCGGGTTGACCCCGTCGAGCGGCTTTTTCCGCAAGGTGACCTTCGACCCTGGAACGGGAGTTCTCCTCTCGGACACGGACGCGACGAACCGCACAACCAGCTACGAGTACGACACTGACGAGCGACTCGTCATCACGACGGACCCAGGTGGGCTCAAGACAACCACGGTCTACAACGCCCAGGGACAGGTGAGCGACACCTACGGTCCCGCACCGGCCACCTGCTTTACCGGCCAGACACCTAACGGCGCCTGCACCAACCCGGCCGTGCCGCATGCCACCAGCGCTTACGACGAAGGAATCAAGGGGCTCGCCGCCGTCTACTGGAACAACCAGACCCAGACCGGCCCGGCGATCATGCACGCCACTGGGGTGGGGGACTCCACCGGCGCGCTCAACAAGGACTGGGTCGGCGGGACGCCATTCGACTCGAACTGGACATCCGCCTGGTCCGGGCGATTCACCGGCGACATCACCTTTCCGCAGGTCGGTACGTACAGCATCGCTCTCGACAGCGACGACGGCGTCCGGCTCTACCTGGACGACTCCAGCTCGGCGCTGATCGACTACTGGCGCGACCACCGAGGCTTCTCCCCCAGCGCCACCTTCACCAACACCGTCGCCGGGTCACGCCACCGCATTGACATTGAGTACTACGACAACACGCAGGGCGCCAAGATTGGGCTGTACTGGACTCCGCCCGGCGGCACCCAAGCTCTGGTCCCCGGCGATTATCTTTCCCCGAGTTATGGGCTCGTCACCTCAACCACCGACGCCGACGGCAAAAAGACGGCGACTGAGTACAGCAACGGCAGCATCGGCCCCGAGTACGGGCTGGCGACTGCCACCGTTCAGGACCCCGCCGGACTGAACCTACGGACAAGCACGTCCTACGAGGCGCCCGGTGCAACGGGAAGCTACCTGCGCCCCTTGACGAAGACGCTTGCGAAGAGCTCGGCACACAAGACGACCAACAGCTATTACGGCGCCACCGAGGCCGCCCCGACGAACAACTGCGGCATTGGTTCATCGACCGTGCAGGCGGGGATGCTGAAGCAGACCGCCGATGCCGACGGCGTCACCAAGCAGTTCCTCTATGACGGCTCGGGCCGGTTGGCTGGAGCCAAATACAGTGGTGACGCCAACTGGTCGTGCACCGGCTATGACGCTCGGGGCCGGGTGACTTCGGCGGCGGATCGCAACCTCGCCTCGGCCGCTACCGACTACAGCACCGTGGGGCAAATCACCACCACTTACACCGACTCGTCGGGGATTGTCCGCTCCACCCTGGCCAAGGCCGACCTGCTAGGGCGGTCCATCTCCTACACCGACGAGCTGGGCACGAACACCCGGAGCTTGTACGACCAGGCCGGGCGGGTCACCGCGATGTACCGGACGTTTGCCGGCGCCAGCGAAGGTCAGTTGAACGGTACGGTCTACGACGACGCCGGCCGGCCGACCAGCGTCACCGACTACACGTCTGGCACCGGACTAACGACGATTTTCGCTTATGACACCGCAGGGCGGTCGCAGACGCTGACTCGGCCCAATGGAGTCGTCACCACGGCCACCTACGATCCCAACCAGGGCCGCCTCACCGGCCTGTCCAACAAGGCCGCGGGCACGACGGAACTCTCGCCCTGGACGTACACCCTGAGCGCTGCAGGACGCATTGCCTCCGAAACGACAACGGGTCGGAGCCGCTCGTTCACGTACGACGGTGCCGGTCGCCTCGTAACTACCAGTGAAAACAGCGGGACGACCATCCGCAACTACGCCTACGACGCGAACACCAACCGCTGCGCGAACACCACCAGCTGCACGACCCCGACGTTCACGTACGACAACGCCGACCGAATCACCGCCTCGCCTTACGCCAGCGCCTACGGCTACGACGCCCACGGCAACACCATCTCAACGACCGGGACGACCGGGAACCCATCGCAGAAGTACGGCTATGACGCCAACGACCATGCCACTGTAACGAACGATGGCACGACCACCAGCGTCGAAACGCTCGCCCCATCAGGGCGGGTCCTGCGCCGAGTGCTCATCACGAACGCCACTGGGGCAGTCGCCTCGGACACTAGCTTCGGCTACGACGGCCCCGGCGACAGCCCCGCCTACTCGGAGCCGACGCCGACGACTCTCGGATGGCCTGTGATCGTCACGGACAGCTTTGTCGGAGCGAACGGCGACGGCTGGGACAGCGCCAAGTGGGCGTCCACCAGCAACGACTCAACGAAGATCAGCGACATCCAGTCCAACCAGGCTCGCCTCTACGTCAACGGCTCACCGGCCCGAGCGACCAGCCAAATGACCGCCACAGCCGACGCCGAACTAAATCTCACGTACCGGTTCAACGAACGCACCGCTGGCAGCTTCATGCGCATCTTTATGCGGGCCTCTGGCGCGACCGGCGCCAACCAGATGCCAAATGCCTACCGAGTCGAGGTCGCCTCCGACAGCTCGACGATCAAGCTCCAGAAATTCGTCAACAGCAGCGTCACCCAGATCGGATCCTTGACCTACTCCATGGACACCAACCCCCAAAGGGTGCGGTTCCAAGTCCAAGGCTCCTCGATCAAAGTCAAAGTGTGGCCCGCCGGGACGACCGAGCCAGCTGCCTGGTCCATCTCGGCCACCGATACCACGATTACAGGCGCCGGGGTGGTCCAGCTCACTCACAGCCACAGCAGCGGAACCCACACGTTGTACGTCGACGACGTAACCTTGAGCACGCCGGCACCGGCAGTAAGTCCCGGCGTTACCACCTACATCGGCGGTCCGACCGGCCTGCTCGCCACCAACAGCGGCGGCACGCTTAGCTACCCGCTGGTCAACGCGCATGGGGACAGCGTCGGCACTACCGACGCTGCCGGCTCTTACACCGCCAATCCGGCCACCGATGAATTCGGACGAGGTACCGCCCCCGGCAGCCGACTCGGATGGCTCGGCTCCCAAGAGCGCTTCATCGCCCAGCCATCCACGGCCACGATCCGCATGGGAGCCCGCCTCTACGAACCGAGCCTGGGACGCTTCCTCTCAGTCGACCCCCTCGAAGGCGGATCAGCGAACGACTACGACTATGCCGCCGCCGATCCCAACAACAACTACGACCTGCCAGGAACCAACTACGTAGAGGCGTGGGGCAACTGTGGCCGATCCTGGATCGCAACCTCCGTCATTGGGAGAACCGGAGTAAACCGAGTCTCCTACAACGTCAACTTCGGGTTCGACTATCTCTGCTTCCACGCCACCAGCTACAGCTGGAGCCTCTGGGCCCGAACAAACCTCGGCCGCGTCTACCAGGTCGACCGAGGGAACGGAGGTCTATGGTTCCGCAGAGAATGGTCGACCTACAAGAGCCCCTCAGCGGCAGAAACCGATCCCATCACATGGTTCTACGTCAGTATCGTGGCAAGCGGAGGGGGCTGGGCCCAGTCGAGCCCGACACTTTTCTCGTACCCATACTACCGATGAGGCTAATGGACCGACGATCCAACTGGCTCGGAAGGATCCGCAGATCCTTCCGAGCCACGAGCCCAACCTTCGTTCAAAACTTTCGGCCGGACTTCGGACCACCCGGATCCACACCAATCGACGAAAGCTCTGGCGATCCGAAATACGGCTACATCATTTACGCTCGCACATCTGCCGGGCGACGGCGACAGCTGACCAAGGTCACCAAGGCTGCTGAACGGTCAGGATTCGAACTCGTCACGGTTGAATACGGAACCGCGGAAGAGCTATGCGACAAGGGCCATCCAGTCCGATCCATGGACGACCGCCACGTTGCCGTCGCGATGTTCCGAAGGCGAAGCCTTCCTCATAATTAACAGTCCAACCGCATCCCGTCATGGGACCTCGCCGGACACTTGTAGTGCCCGCTGTCAGAACCTTTGACTAAACGGCGTGATCTGAGGGCCCGCCGGCCATCCAGCCCAGCGCCACGACCGCCGCCAGCGACGACCTCGAATCGCTCTACAGCTATGACCCCCTCAACCGGCTCTCGGCCCAGACCAAGGACCCCTCCAACCCGACCCACACCGTCGCCTACAGCTACGACGGCGAAGGCAACCAGACCGAACGGCTCGACAAGGCCAGCAACGTCGCCGTGCGCCGGGTCAGCACCATCTACAACCCCGACGGCACCGTCCAGTCCGAGGTGAACAAGGACGAAACCGCCGGCACCACCCTGGCGGCCTGCAACTACCCTGACGCTCCGGGGCCGTCCAGCAGAAGTGTGAGCGCTTCTGCTGCGGAGCGGAGTGTTCAGGACACCAGCTGTTGGGGCCCGCTGGTAGGACACGCCGAGGATCAGTCCGACGTCGCGCAAGCAACCCGTTGTCGTGGAGTTCATGGTCTGCGGCTCGAACCTGACCTGACTGCTTCGGCCTGGGCCTTGGCGGTGCGGCGAACGAACTGGTAGCCGCCATCGGTCGGCTCCCATCCCTCCGAAACTCCCGACGATGAACGCTTGGAGTTCTGAAGGACCTGATGTCGATGGTCGGCTCCACGAAGGGGCCTCCTGGGTCAGGCGGCCGGGCCGGATGCCCGGAGGCCGGCCAAGTTGGCCGCGGGGACGGCGACCAGGCCCCGCGATTCGAGCTCGAGGGCAACGATGAGCGCCAGGATCAGCACGGCGCCACCGAACAGGATGGCGATGGTGGGTTCAGGCACGACCGGGACGTCCTCAACCAGGGGGATCGACGCCATCGAGGATCGCAGACCGCGCCACCAGGTGGCCACACCGCGCCACCAGGTGGCCAGGGCGGGCGCCGGGCGCCTCGGGGCACCGCATTCCTGTCAGACCCTCCCAATAGGGTCCGACCATGGTGAAACGGCTGGCTTGCCTAGTTCGGATCGCGTTGACATCTGAGCTTCTCACCGTCCTCGAAGACGGCCCGGAGGCCTACGGCTACGAGGTCGGGGAGAGCTTGGGTTGCGACCTCGGAGTCGACCACCCGGAAAGCCATCATGCGATCGGCCTGGAGGCCAACGAGACACAGCTGCGGATCTGCTGGACGACGAACCAGGCACCGGAACTCGTCGAATTGAGCCCCTGCGACACCTGGCATGGGAAACCGGCCGACTCCGAGCTCTGCCTCTTCCTTAATGGTCACTCCGGGGCCGCACATGGGGGACGAGAGCATCTGGCCGTAGCCGGACCACGGGGGCGCTAGGACCGAGCATCAGCCCCCTTGCCGGTACCCTACGGGCCCTCGGCGCCCGCGTATTTGCTACCGACGACTTGCAGCCCGGCTTGGTGACCGACTCAAGGACTCATCCACAGACTTGTCGCTCCCTTCGGGATCGACTGCGTGATGGTGAGGTGTTCGGGCAGCAGAGCCTCTTCGTCGGTCCCGGCGACCGAAGTGCTGCACTCCGCTTCCGGGTGTCGGCTGCCGGCCGCCAACACCCGGCGACCGCGAGTCTGGCTCTCGCCGTGGCTCGGGCTCGGGCGGCCGCCATCGAAGGCCACCGGGTCGTCATCGTCGCCATAGACGGGACGGCCGCCGTCGTGAGTCGCAGCCCGGAGGGCAGCGGGTTCGTCGTCATCTCGTACGGGCCGGGTTCCTGGCCCGACCAGTGCCGCCGGCTCCTCGAAGAGCACGGCTGAAGGAGGCACAGGTGTATCAGACCATCCCCATCGAGAAGATCGTGCCAGCCAAGGACAACGTGCGGCGGCGGCCCGGCGAGATCAAGGAGCTGGCCGCCAGCGTCGCCAGCGTGGGCGTCATCGAGCCGCTGCTCGTCTCCCCGGGGGAGGACGGCACGTTCGTCGTGGTGGCGGGCCATCGCAGGCTGCTCGCCGCCCGGCAGGCCGGGCTCGCCGAACTCCCCTGCACGGTGCGGGACCTGACCGACCCGGAGCGGGTCGAGATCATGCTGGCCGAGAACGTCGCCCGGTGCCCTCTGACCCCCACCGAAGAGGCCTCGGGCTACTTTCGGCTCATCGAGTTCGGCCTCCCGCTGGCTGAGGTCGGGCGCCGGATCGGGCGCTCGGCCCGGCACATCAGCAGCCGACTCGCCCTCCTGGAGCTGCCCCGCACGGTGCAGGCCAAGATCGACTCCGGCAAGGTGACGGTGGCCGAGGCCTCTGCGCTGCTGACCATCAGGCAGCACCCGGACGTGATCGACAGGTTGCTGGAGGACGAGTGGAGCCGAGGCGACCTCGAGCGGGCGGTCGTCCGGGAGGCGGCCCGGATCGAGGCAGAAGCGAAGGTGGCCACCGCTCGGGAGGCGCTCGAAGCCGAAGGCGTCGCCGTGGTGGAGGCGTGGACCCGCTACGGGGGCCGCTCCCGCCAGCCAGTGGCCATCGGTGCCGGTCACGGCGAGCTCGACGTGAAACCGGCCCGGCACCGCCTCGAACCCTGCCACGCCGCCCACGTGACCCGTTCCGGAGAAGTGGTCTGGCTCTGTACCGAGCCGGAGAGGCACCGGCCTGGAGGGGAAAGCAAGGTCGAGGTGCCGCCAGGCGCAGCGCCGACACGGGGCGAGGAACGGGCCGTCGAGCGGGACCAGACCAAGCGTCGGCGGCAAGAGGAGCGCGACCGTCTGGCCTTCGCCGCCGGTCTCGTGATGCGACGGTTGCCGAAGGGCGATACCGCCGCCCTGGTCGTTACGCAGTTCCTCGCAACGGCTGGGAGCGCCCAGGCGCGAACGGCGTGCGGGCTCCTGGGCCTCGACCCTGTCGAGGACGGGTACGGGCCGAACCATCGGGTCGCCCTGGAGCGCTACGCGGCCGGGTCGACAGCCGACCGGGATCGAGCGGCCCTCGCCCTCGCCCTGGCCGCAGGCGAGGAATCCTTGCGCTACGGGACGCCGGGCCGGTTCGCCGCAGCTGCTCTCGCTCACCTCGACTTCCTGGCCAGCTACGGGTGGAGCCACCCGGAGACGGGGGACAGGCCGGATCCGGCGACGGACGAGATCGATGATCCGCTGCTTGAGGTGTCGCTCCGTTCTTGACGCGTACGCGTCAACGACCGGACCTCTTTTGGCTCGCTTGTCAGTAAGTTCTTGACACCACGACCTGTCAGGTAGTACCAGACAGATATGGAGATTCACATGAGGCCATCCCTCTGTTCAGCCGACACCCTTCTCTGGATCGCAGCTCGTCCCTCAGTGCGAGTGGTCCATCTTCAAGATCCCGTCGTCGAGGCGCTCGGCTTCGACGCCCGCAGCGGGTACGCCGAGGCGTACTGGTTAGGCATCCTGGGGCCGTCGGCCCTCTGGGCTCTGCGCCGGCTTTCCGACGGTCTCGCCCGTCACCCGGACGGCTTCGTCGTCGAGCTGGGTCACTTCGCCCGGGAGCTGGGGCTCGGCGATGGCGTCGGTCGCCACGCACCGGTGGTCAGAGCTGTCGCCAGGCTTGTCGCCTTCCGCATGGCGGAGGTGCGCGGAGATGCCCTCGCGGTGCGGCGAAGCCTCCCGCCGCTGGCCGGTCGTCACCTCGCCCGGCTGCCGCAGCACCTGGCCGAGCGGCACCGGGCCGAGATGGAGGCGCCGTCACCGTGCTCGACGTCGGGCGCCGCGCCCCGCCGTTGACCGCTCAGATCTGGGCCGCGACCGGGTGCGCCCGTCCGGCCCGGCCGGGGGAGGGGGGCGGTCGGTGTCGGGGAAGCCCGACCGCCCTCCCCGCCGGTCTGACCTGCACCGTTGAGGTTTTCGTTGAGGTTCCCGTTGAGCGGCAAGAGAGGAGTCACCATGACCATCCGAACGATCACCATCACCGGCGCCCGGGGCGGGCAAGGAACGTCGACCGTCGCAGCCGCCGTCGCCCTGCTCGCCGCTGGCCACGCCCGCACTGTGCTCGCCAGCGCCGACCCCCGTTCCATGGCCGCCCTGCTCGGCGTACCTGGCCCTGGCCAGCCTGGTGGCAGCCCCCGGCCCGTCCCCCGACGGCGTGATCCTCGTCGCCGAGGCGGGCCGCAGCTTGACGGCAATGGACGTGACCGAGGTGCTCGGCGTCCCCGTCGTGGCCACCGTCGAGGTCAACCCCGCCGTCGCCCGCACCATCGACGCAGGCCTGCTCGCCGCCCGCCTCCACCGCGTCCACCAGCTCAAGCCCCTGCGCTCCCTCTGCTGCACCCCGACGACCAACCCGACCACGCCCACCGCGGCACCATCCCGGCGCCGTCCTTCCGTCCCTTCCTGTCAAACGCCCGCACCCTCCCCAACGCGGCACACAGACTTGCCGTTTCCGCCAAGCGGAAACGGCTGGGTGCCTCGCGCGCCTGTCAAAAAGTCACTTCGGGGTTGTCGGGTTCCGGCCTCTCGATGCGCATAGGGCTCCCTGGAGGCGAAGGGCGTCTCCGCAGGAGGACCGACCCGGTGCTCAACATCGGCAGGCTCAGCGCCGGCGCCGCCGAGTACTACCTCGGCGAGGTGGCCACCTCGCCGGAGTCGTACTACCTCGGCCATGGCGAGGCCGCCGGGCGCTGGGTCGGTTCCCTCGCCGAACACCTCGGACTGCGGGGCCAGGTCGGGCAGGCCGAGTTCAAGGTGCTCCTCGACGGCTGCCACCCGAAGACGGGCGAACAACTCCTCTCCAGCCGAGGCTCGGCCGGGCGGAGCCGGCGCCAGCGCTCCGCTCCGGACCCCCACCAGGATTCCCTCCTCCACGGTGATCTCCTCGACGTACCCCGGGTGGCGGCTCGCCTCCATCTGACCACCCGCCGGGTGCGCCAGCTGTTGTCCGCCGGCGAGCGTCCGCCCCGGACCGGGAAGCGGTGCCGGCCCTTCCTCGTCGGCGAACATGCCCGGGAGGCAGGGTCCGTCCGCCCCGGCAGCTGGGTCGTCCGCCGCAGCGAGGTGGAACGCTTCGAGGCCGCCCGTCGGGTGACCAAGGCCCGCCCGGGCTACGACCTCACGCTGCGCCCCCCGAAGAGCGTGAGCATCCTCTGGGCGCTGGGAACCGAGGACCAGCGCCGCGCCATCCGCCGGGCCCATCGCGACGCCGTCGACGCCGTGGTCGACTACTACGAGGCCCATGCCCTTTACGCCCGGCGCGGCAGCCGGGACCGGGGCCGCATCGAAACCGAGGGTCTCGTGGCGGCCGCCTTCGACCACCGCACCAGCCGGGCCGGCGATCCACTCCTCCACACCCACGTCGTCGTCGCCAACATGACTCTGACCGCTGAGGGCCGCTGGCAGGCCGTCGAGGGACGGGCGCTCTACGAACATGCCCGCTCGGGTGGCTTCCTGTACCAATCCCACCTCCGTCACGCCCTCACCGCCGGTCTCGGGCTGCGCTGGACCGAGGTGAGCAAAGGCTCCGCCGAGGTTGAGGGCGTCCCTCGGCCGGTCATCCGGGCCTTCTCCAAGCGCCGCGACGAGATCGAGGACTTGGTGGCCGAGTCCGGCTGGACGTCGCCCCGGGCCCACCAGGCGGCCGCCCTCGCCAGCCGCGCCCCCAAGGACCACCTCGCCGACGCGGCCACCTTGGAGGACGGGTGGCGGGCTGAGGCTGCGGCGCTCGGGTTCGGACCCGAGGAGACGGTGGCCTGCTTCGGCCCGGCCCGGATCGTCGAGGAGCCCGACGTGGAGGCGCTCTTCGATGCCCTGGGCGGTTCTCAGGGGCTTACCGCCCAGGCCAGCACCTTCACCCGCCGGGAGGTCATCGAGGCCCTGGCCGGCGGCCTCTCGGCGGCGGCGGACGCCCGCCGGGTCGAGGAACTGGCCGACCGGTTCCTCGCCTCCGGCAGGGTGCAGCCCCTCGCCGGCGCTCCGGGACGGGACAGCGACTACCTCTGGCGGACCGGTGGTGGCCGCGACCGCTCCCCGGACCTGGCCCGGTTCTCGACCCCCGGGCTGCTCGAGGTCGAGGCCCGCCTCCTGGCCTGGGGCCGGGAAGGCTTCGGCTCGCCCGTTCCGGTGGCCTCCCCCGGCGCCGTCGACGAGGCGTTGCGTCTCCGGCCGGAGCTGAGCGGCGAGCAGCGGGCCATGGTGCACGGCGTGTGCACCTCCGACCACTCCATCCAGGCGGTGGCCGGCCGGCCGGGGGCCGGCAAGACCCACGCCGCCGCCGCCTGCGTCGAAGCCTTCGCCGCGTCGGGCGTGCCGGTCGTCGGCTGCGCCCTGTCGGCCACCGCCGCCGCCCAACTCGAGTCCACCACCCGGCTCGGGCCCCTCACGGGCCGCCCGGCCACCACCATTGCCCGCCTCCTCCTCGACATGGAGGGTGACCACCCCCTCCCGCCAGGAGCCGTGCTGTTCGTCGACGAAGCGTCCATGGTCGGCACCCGCGACCTGGCCCGCCTCGCCGAGCACGCCGCCCGGGTGGGCGGGGCCGTCAAGCTGATCGGGGACCCTGACCAGCACGGCCCGGTGGAGACAGGCGGGATCTTCCGCGTGCTCGCCTCCGAGGCCGGTGACGACCTCGTCTCCCTCGTCGAGAACCACCGCCAGGCGGACCCGGAGGACCGCCGTGCGATCGAGGAGTACCGCCAGGAGCTCGTGGAGTCGGCCCTCGCCCGCTACGACGCCGCCGGGAAGGTGTTCCGCTCCGCGGACTCCACGGCCAGCTACGACGCCATGGTGGGCGATTGGCTGGACGGGTGGCGCGCAGGACTGGCCGATCCGATGATCGCCGGGCCGAACCGGGTGCGGCGGGCCCTCAACGCCCGGGCCCGCCTGCGCCTCAAGGCCGAGGGCCACTTGACGGGATCGGCCGTGGTGGTAGAAGGGCGGGAGTTCTGCGTCGGCGACTGGGTGGTGACCCGGCACAACGCCAGGTACCTCCGCAACCCGGAGACGGACGGCTTCGTCAAGAACGGCAGCATCGGAACGGTGGCGGCCATCGACCCGCAGGCCCGGACCCTCACCGTCGACTTCGCATCCGAAGGACGGATCACCCTCCCCGCCGCCTACCTCGACGGCGGTTGGGTCGAGCACGGCTACGCCCGCACCACCTATGGCGTGCAGGGCGCCACCCTCACCCGGGCGCTCTACCACCCCGGCGACGCCTCGTCGTTCGAGGAGGGCTACGTGGCTCTCACTCGGGGCGGCGCCGAAACCAGGATCTACATCGTGGATGGCGCCCTCGTTTCCGACGAGGAGTTGGGCCACCGGGCCCACGAGCCCGAGGAGCAGGGCCTCGACACCGTCTGCCAGGCGCTCGAACAACGCCGGTCGAGAATGCTCGCCCACGAGGCCGACCCGAGCGCCGCGGCCGTCCGCGACCGCTACGAGGGCTGGAACCTTCGGGATCTCCGGGCGGAGCGGGAGCGTCTCCAGTCGGTGTTGGACCAGGCCCCGGCCAGCGTCGACGAGGCCCTCCGGTCGGCCGTCCGGAGGCGGGATGCCCTCCTCACCCAGCGCCAGGTCTGGACCCGCCGGTTGGAGCGCCACGACCGTCGGCCGGGACGCCGACGGACTGAACGGCACGGGGAGGAGCCGGCGGCGCGCCGTGAGTTGGACCGCATCGAGCGCGCTCTCGTCGGGGTCGACGCCCGTCTGGGCACGCTCCGGGCCCGGTACGCCGCAAGGAACGCATACCTCCGTGACCACGCCGACGACGCCGAGCGTCTCGTCCTCGTCCGAAGGGCAGAGGCCGCCCGAGAGCTCAAGGTGCGGGTCGAAGCGGCCGCCCGCGTCGGGTGCCCCGAGATCTTCCGAACTGCCGGTGAGCGACATCTCGCACGTCACAGCGCCGAGCGTGCATTGCTCGACGCTGAACGCCGAGGCCAGTCGGCGGACGTCGCGAATTCCGGCCGTCCGGGGGCTTCGCTCTACGAGGCGGCGGTCCGCCGCCGAGCTGTCCGACCGGCCACACCAGAGGTCGTCGGGCCGGATGAGCCGTCGCTCTTCTGAGCCGCTCCCTTCTTGAACCACCGGGAGTGCAACCCGTCAGGTCCCATGCGGAACCGTTCGTGGGCCGACTGCCGACTCATCCCGAGTGCCGTCCCGACCTGCTCCCAAGTGGCGCCGTCGACCTCGCGGGCGGCGATGATCTCCGCCCGGGCCAGACGGTCAGCGGCCTCTGCGAGCAGGAGCGCAGCCGCCGCCATATCCAGGCGGGGCTGGCCCTCCACACTCTGCTTGGGCACGGCACGAGAGTTCAGGAGTCGCTTGACCGCAGCCCGAGCTGCTTCGATCGGTGCGTCCGTGGAACCGGCGGTTGGTCCTCTCACGAGAAGCAATTCTAACCGCCGGGCGTGCCCCTTGTCAGAGAGATCCTGACGAAGAACTTGTTTGCCTACCAGGCGAATGCAGATGGAGCCCCGGACAGGTCGTGACCTGGGGTCTCGAACCGAGGCCACGTTTCCGGATCCAAGCTCACGGCCGAATGCGATCGGCGATCTCCTTGAGCGCAGCGGCAATGAGACCCTCAAAGTTGCCAGCCCCGTCAGCGAGAACGTCCGCCACGCTGGTGCGGTCCTCTAGCCCAAAGCCATAGGCGAAATCGGCGTCATGAGCCCGCTCGGCGACACGCTGGACCACCGCCTCGGCGTCGCTCTCCAGAGAGCGAAGAAGGGCAATGGCGGCCCTTGTTACAGCGCCAGTGGAGAGTATGTAGCCATCGGGGTCGATGAAGGCGCCTTCGAACGCCCCTGCTCGATACGGCTCTGGCCAGGTCACCACTGTTGGGTCCACCAGCCCCTCGTCGAGCACGTTGATGGTTGCCCGCGCTGCTCGTTGGCCGACAACGACCCCGAGGCGATGCTGTTCGGCCGCGTCAAGTGATGGGATGTCGGCCGCTGCAAGACGCCTTGCCAGGTCGCGTTTATAGAAGGTCTTGTCCCGGAGATCCCGAACGATATCGGTCACTCGGCCGTCGACGATCACGTCGAGACGGCGGAGAGCCCACCTGGCCCAGAGCAAGGCGGCGTCCGCCGTGACCTCGGCGTGTTCAGCGACGACGTCGGGAGTACGCGTTCGCCCATGGCCGGTCCCATGGCTCCCGCGAATCTCGCCTACGGCCAGAACAATCTTTTTCGCCGATCCCGCCATGGCACGCATTGGTGGGTCGTTCGCGAGGTCCTCCCCGGGCTGCCGGTGGAGCGCCAGATGGGCGGCGTTGATGAGCCATGGGAAGTCGCTGCCATTGCCGAACGGCTCGCCCCGGGCATCGAGCACCATCTTGGCTATTGCCTCGGCGAGTTCCTTCGCAGACCCGATTGCCAACTCCCAATCCCGGTCGGAGCGCGCTCGCGCCATTCGATCGCATAGGCGGGTAACCGCTTCCCATTGCGGGTCCGCTAGGGAGGAGGGCCGCTCAAGGCCCGGGTATGGCACGAGCACAGAGTACGGGCTCAGCTGGGCGTCGCTCCCGTCCGCTAGTAACCGGGACTGCGATCGGGACAGGCGGAAGATTGTCGCTCGCACTCCGTGGCGGCCGCGGCGGGGCGGTAGAACTGCTATGGCATCTCGGCGCCGGGCGGCTCCATGTGGGGGCGTGCCCGTCCTTCACCCGCCTCGAGCCCGGAGTGGACGGTCGAGAGGGCTTCCCGCTCGCCCAGTCCGATCGCGAGTGCGCCGTCGAGGAGGAGACGCTCGGCGGTGGCTTCGTCTAGCCGGCCTGTGCGCACGATCTGGCCGAGGCGGAACGCAATGCGGTTGAGCGTGTCGTTCCTCGTTCCGACCGTGGCCGACCGGAGCCGGTGCAGCTCACCGTCCACCGCAGCACGGGTCCAGCGGTCGGGATTCGCTGGCTGGCCGTTCGGCCGGACAAGATTCCGTATGGGCATGGGCGGTGGGCGGAGGAGTTCGAGTAGCCAGCAGGGAAGCTCGGGGATGAGTTGGCCGCGTTCCTCCAGTACGTAGCTTCCGCCCGATGCGTGGCGGCTCGGCGGGGCGATCACGTAACCGCCGTCGCCTCGAATATCGAGGCCTGGTCCGAGGCGGCGGCCGGCGTCGTTGCGGACCGTGCCGCCGGGATGGGCGAAGTAGAAGTGCCGACCGCCGCTCCCCGTCCTCACCAGTCGGCCGTCGGGGAGCGGCCCGAAACGATCACTGATGCGTTCCAGGCTGTCGTCGCCGCCGTGGTCGGGGTCCACGTCGAGTACGACGAGGCCACTGACCGCGCCGGTGCGGACGGCGACGTTGGCATCCGGCCAGCGGCCCCACCATTGGCGCACCTGGGCTTCTTCCGTGGTTGCCGCCCGCAGCCCGCCCTGAATCCGGGGGTGTTTGGCCGGCGAGCCGCAGTCCTCGTGGTGGCACGAGCAGCCCCCCAAACTGCTGGGGCTCTGGCAGGGAAATACCGGCCAGCCTCGGCGGGCGTAGATGAGGGCGGCGTCGAGCGGCCGGCGCCCAGCCCTTGGGCGCATCACACTTCGACCTCTGGTGCAGAGCGCTGCGCCTCCAGAGCCAGCGAGTCCCTTGTGGGGTCGCTGCTACAGCGCTCGATGGCTGCGTCACGTGACACGTAGTCGTGTCGCAGTCGGCCGGCCAGCGAGTCGGCCAGTGAGACCTTGAGCCGCCCCAGAGTGGCGAAGTCGACGGAAATGGCTGGCTCGTCCGGATCCACCCGTTCGACGGTGCCGAGGACTCCGCCGGGCACGCCCGCCGCGATGTCCTCCTCGGCCACGACGACACGGTCGCCCGCCATGAACTCTTGACCGGCGAGGTGCACGGCCGGGCCGGTGAGGGTGCCGTCTGCCTTGAGCAGCGCCCGGGCGAGGCGGCCCCGGCGTTCCCGCTCGACCTCGGTGGCGCCACCCATCGGCTGCTCCTCCGCCGTCCCGAACTGCTGGTACCAGCGGGTGAGCTCGCCGTCGGGGACGGCTGGCGCATCGAGCAGCTCCCGAACCCCTTCTTCCTGCACAGCGGTGGGTTCCAACTCCAGACCCTCGGACGACAGCCTGGCCTCGTCCCGGAGCTCCTCCACGAGCACGCGGACGAGTTCAAGCCGCTGACGCAGCGGCTCGAGCGTCGAAACGGGGGAGCCGATACCGGCGACAGCCAGGGCCGATTCGAGGGTCGTCCACTGGTGCTCCAGCCCGGCGATGGCGCGTCCGAGGCGTCCGGCGTCTTCCGTCTCGGCCGTGAGAGCGGACTGGCGACGGGCAAGGAAGGTGTGGTCTACGACGGCGTCAGCTCCGTGCGCCTGCTCTTGGGTAGGGCGAGGGCCGCCTGCAAATTCGGCTCCGCACAACCCGCAGAGGACCGGCCCAGCGGCCAGAACGGTGGGGGCCATCCGCAGCTTCCGGCCGCAGCCGCACTGGGCCAGTGCCGATGTGCGGCTTCGGCTCCCGCCTGGTTCGGCGCCCGACCCGTCCGCCTCTTGGCCCTGCCCGGTGCCTGCCCCGGTGTGGGCCTCGACCTGGCGGGCGATGCGCATGGCATCGCCGAGGCGGGCGACGGCGCCGGCATAACGCTCCTCGCCCAGCGGCGAGAGGGTGGTGCGGGCGAGGCCGTAGGGCGGCATCGGCTCCACGACGAGACCCACCTCCTCGGCCGCGTCCCGGAACCGGCCGTTGTGGTAGCGGCCGCCCCGGGAGGTGTCCTTCACGCCACGGGCAGCGGAGAGGCCGTGGGCGGCCTCGTGGAGGAGCACCTCGAACACGGCGGCCGGGGGAAGGTGAAGGGCCTCGCCGGCGAGGAGCACCTCGCCCCGGACCTTCCCGTCGGCCACCCAA
>JAIVGO010000027.1 GCA_020201525.1 Actinomycetota bacterium
CCGTGTGGCAGAACAAGTACCCACGGCCGTCAGAACGAAAACCCTATTTGAAACCTACGCGACATGCGCGAAAGGGCGCGCCGGGGCCTCGTCGAATTAGCGCAGAGGGAGGGACCGTATGCGGCGGCGTATCGTGTTCTTGTTTGTCGTTTTCGCGGTTGTGGCCGCCGTTTTTCCTGCGCGGGGATCGTCGGGGGCACTCGTGCTCTACGCCGGCGCAGCCCGGCAAGACGTTACGCCGTTCACGAATGCACCCAGTGTCGTCCTCGCGCCCGGCTCCAATCCCGGCGCCTCGAACCCGGACGGCCTCCCGGCGACGGCCACGAGTCCAGGCGGCGACGCGGGGCTACACGACGCGAACCTCCACGAGTGGATGTACGCGACTTTCGACGGCCAAGTCACGAAGACGGGCGTGTGGGGAGAGCCCTTCACCGACTCGCCCGGTGGACGCCCCGGCCGGTTCGACGACCGGCTGGGCAACGCCTCTCGCGGCGCCGATACGTTCGTCGACGACCCCGGGAACACAGCGATCGATCCCGACTCGGCCGGGAAATGGGACGGCACCTATTTGGCCGGCTTCGCCAACGACCGCGTCGCGACCGGTGCACTCGACAAGCTGTGGGTGCGGGTCGCGGTGTTCGCCAACGCGCCCATCGGCGCCGACCTGCAAGGCCACAACGTCGACGCCGAATCGTTCGCGATCGCGTCCGCGGATTTCCTTGGATATTTCAGCGACTGGAGCCCGCGCATCCTCGACCTCGCGGAGTCGCTGTGGCCGTACGAGGGTGGCGGTGGTGAGTTCTGGCTGAACCGGTTGATCCTTTCGCACACTCACAATCACGCGGGGCCGGACGTGCACGTCGGCATGTGGGGGCCGAACGCCGGGACCGACGGCACGTATCCGAAGTACGAACGTTACGTCGAACGCAAGATTGCGATCGCGCTCGTTCATGCCATGCGAGACGCGCGCCCGGTCACCATCCGGACCGGCTCGATCGGCAGCGGCGAAACGTTTCGAACGCTTGCCGGTCACGTCGAGTCCTTGGCAGGGCTGCAGGCGCGAAGCTCGTGCCGCACCCCGTGGTTCTTCGACGACGAGCTTCGCGCGCTGGAAGCACGCGACGCGAGGGGACGTCCGGTGCTGGCGATGATCAACTACGCCGCGCACAACGAATCGCTCGAAGGCCAAAACACGTTGCTGTCGTCGGACTTTGCGGGATACGCGCGTGACGAGTTGGAGCGGCGGCTCGGCGGGGGTGTTGCGATGTGGATGCCCGGCGCCCAAGGCGCAGTCGAGATCGTCGGCGACTCGTGCACCTCACGCTGGAAGAGAGCCGCCTTCGACGGGGAACGGTTTCCGTCGATCGGGGGCCGGATTCCCTACGGACCCGCTCGAACGCGCGCGATCGGGCGGCTCATCGGAGACGCCGCGTACGCGGCGCTGTCATCCGGTGCGGTTGATGCCCGGCCTTTGATCGAAGGGTTTGCCGCACGCACGCTGGACGTACCCGTTACAAACGAGGCGCTGGCGGCGCTGTCCGCAAAGGGAGTCATCGACAAGCCGGCGTACGTAGCCGAAAAGGCGTCGGCAAACCAAAGCGTGTACGAGGCGTCCGGCGCGGCGTATTCATCCGCGGGTGCGCCGATTCCAAAAACCGAACTGCCGTCCGTCCCGAGCCCGGGGACGGATGCCCGAACGACGCTTTACGCTTTTGAGATCGGGCCCGCGTCCTTCATCACCGCGCCGGGTGAGCTCTTTCCCGAGATCTATTACGGGGTGGGAGACTTCAACCGGTCCAAGGCTGCCGCGTACGAGTTCGCGCCGAATTCCTCGTACATCGAATGTTCCGGACAAGCGGCGAACGGGCGGCCGTACGAGCCTTCGATTCGCGACCGGCAGGCTCTGACGTTTCCCGGCGCGAGCGTCCATTTCATTCTCGGGTACACGCCGGATCTCCTCGGATCCATCGTCCCCGGGTACGACTATTCGATTTACGGCGCGCCGGTCCTCAGCGGCGCCGGCGTTCCGCTTCAGGCCGATGAGAACGGCGCCGCCGCGGACGAGGCGCCGGACGACTGTGCCGGCATTACGATCGCCCAAGCGTTGGCGGGTGGCGTCCAAGACCACTACGTATCGCACCATCAGGAAGTGAATTCGGCCTCATCGATGCTGGCCGCCGCGTATGCGTGCACCATCGATGCGATTCTCCTGCAGGACGTCACCGGGATGGATGGCGTGCCTGCTTGCCACGAATGGAGCACGTGGAAGTTCTCACCGGCGAGGGTGCACAACCCCGCGGATCACTCGACAACATCCGACATGCTGGATCCGGAGTCGGAGCGCATACGACACTACTGAGTCGTCGGCGCGTACTCGTTTAGCATTTGCTCGAGCGTTTCATCGGGCAGTTGCGCCCGTGAAGCGGCGCGGCGCGCGCGCCGGATCGCACGTTCCGACACCCAGTCGATACCAAAGTCGGTCAAGCGTCCGCCGCCGCGCGAGGCAACAAGCTCCGATTCGATCGCTCCGATCTCTAACAATCCTTGGATTGCGTGCGGGACCGACGCGTCGCTGCGTATCGCTGCACGCGTTCGCCGCGAAGTGATGAACGACGGAAGTGCGGTGAGCGCGATCAAGCCCCCCGCCGCGCCGAAGAGCCACCACGGAAGCGCCGATGTCGGATCCGCGGCCCGGCGAAGGGCGCCGACGGCGAGCGGAAAGAGCGCCCACGGCCAGAACATTCCCGGACGTCCGAGCGCAATTCCTCCGACCGTCTCGGGTCCCATGGTGCGCATGCGGTGCCACAGCAGCAGACGATGGCCGACGACGAGCGCGGGACACAACAGCTGCGCGCGCCAGTAGGCGACGACGGGCGTCTTCGAGACCCACACTTCGTCGACGGGCGAGCCGAGCCTTTGCAATTGGGGAAGCCACGCGGTCTCTTCGTCACGCGAGGCTCGTTCGGCGGCGTGGCTCCAAAAAAGCAGCCCGGTTGCGAGCGGCGGGATGACGAGGGCGGCCGCAGCCGATGTCAACAGCAGGCCGGCGGCGACGGCGCTGTAGGTTTCCGGACGCCACAGAACGGCAATCGAGACGCAGATGAACGCCGCCGGGGGTGCCATCGGCGCGAGGACCCGTCGTGCGACTCCCGTTTCGTCACCCCCGGGCGGGGCAACGTTCGCACGGGCTCGCACGGTCATCAATCGCAAGCCGAGGCCGACGTTCGCGACGACGCCCGCGCACGCGGCGGTGACGATCGCGGCTCTCACGTGCGCGAGCGAATCGGCCCGGCGACTTCTTCGTAATCGGCGTGCCGGCCGGTAGCTTTCTTCGAATAGATCAAATTGTCGTCGACGGTTACCTCAAACACCCCGCCCTTCGACGGAATGATCGTCACGGATGAGATCTCGTGTTCGAACTCTTCCATCAGCTTGGCCGTCAGACCGACGGCCCGATCGAGGTACCCTCAGACGGCGCAATATTCAATCCGGATGTCCACCGTTCGCTCCCTTAACCTCGCTCCACGTTTTTAGTCGCAATTCACGGCCCGCGACGGCGGAAGACTATCCTACGTTTGATGGAGCGATCTCGTACCGGCACACTCGACCCGGCGCCGCCGCAGCCGAGGCAGGGAGGCGGCGGCGGACGATGGTCGTGGCTGCTCACAGCGACCGGCCTCGTCGAGGCCGAGCTCGTCCGTGGAGTTCTTGAAAGCGCGGGTCTTCCGGTCGTCCTCGACAGGACGGACTCCTCGCCGTTTGCGTGGATGTACTTGGGTGGGAACGTCAATGCACCGGTGCGAGTCTTCGTCCCCTCGGGCCTTCTCGACGCGGCGCGCCTTCACCTTCTCGACGCAGGCTTCGACTCGAGGCTCGAGCCGGATCGCACGCCGGCACAAGAGCCCGATCAGAGCGTGCTGTGGCGAATTATGCGCATGACGTTGACGGTCGCGGTCCTCGCTGCTGCCGCCTACGTCGTGATCGTTACTTTCCTGGGTTCGGCGACGTGCGCGTTGCGGCTGTTTTGCTGAGGTCGCGGCCACACGAAAATACGCCAAAGCAAGCATTTTTCAGAAAAAAGTGAAACAGCCGGGCCATTCATTCGTTTCTGGGTGTGAGGGGAGGAACATGCCCGGTGGCAGGAGACCGGGGATCGCCTGCCGAAATGGGTTACCGCTCTACCCGGCTCGGGGAGGTGGTATGCGCTCCAAGAAGTTGCGAGGAGCCCTTATGGGCTGCCTCGGCATTTTTGCGTTCTTGGGCGGGCCGGTGCCGGCGCACGCCACGTGTCAAAGCACCTTTGAAGGATCCGTGAAGGTCGCCTTTGTTAGTCCGGTGTCCGACTACACGATCGACGCAATAGCCCCGCCCGCCAAAGGGACGTTCGGGTTCGCAATCCCGGTGCCGCCGGGCTGCTCCTGGGAGGGAAAGAAGTTTACCCTTACCTATCCCGATATGAACCCGAAGAGCCTCGTCGTTACGGAGGTGTATACGACGGATCTCGACGTTTACTTCTTTCTCGCGAATAACACCTGGACCGGCGAATACACCGCCGATGGCCCCGAGAAGGATGTCGAGATTCACGACACGGTGAGAAAGGCGTATGTGATGATTAGCTTCACAACGCCGACAGCGCACGACGTCCCCTTTACGTTCACGGTGACCTGATGAAACGGCTTCGTATTCTTGCTGCCGCATCCGCGACTCTGCTCACGGGGCTGCTTGCCTCGACGCCGGCGCACGCGGCTTCCGGGACGATCCTGCTCCCATGCGTGCACCCGGCCGTCACACGCGTGGCGTCTATCGACGTCCAACACGCATCGGTCTGTGGTGCGAAGATTCAAAGCGTTGTGCCCGGGGGGTACTTTAATCTCAGCGCCGCGCCGAAGGCGGACCTGGATATCTACTTCTACCAATCATCGAATACTCCGACGAACTCCTATGCGCACCTCAGCTGCGCCAATGAATCGGGCTTCGTTCCCGCCGACGCGAGCTTCGCGATCGTTGTCTTGTCGCCGAGCACCTGCGGCGCCAATGCAAATGTCGGCTTTACGTATCCCTAACAACCAGATCACTTCCGCAGGTTGCTCCCCGTTGGTACGCTCATTGTCGTGAACCGCATGTCTCTTTGGGTCGGATCGCTGCTCGGCGTGTCGGTCTTCCTCGTTCCGGCTTTGTCCCCGGCGATGAAGGCGTCTGCGGAACCACGGCCGTCCCCGTCGCCGTCCGAGTCACCCACGCCGAGCCCGACGAATTCACCGGGGCCGGGTCCGGAGACGTGGAGCTTGTCGCCGACCGAGCACACCTTTCCGCGCATTTGTGTTGGAGAGACGGCGAAGACCATTTTCACGATCTCGAACAATGCGGGACAGGCCTTAGCGATATCGTCGGCGGCCGCATCCTCGCCGTTTTCCGTGTCCGGCGCTCCCTCTTCGGTGCCGCCACATTCATACGCGACGATGTCGGTCGCGTTTCGTCCTTTGGCAGGCGGCTTGACGAGGGGCGTGGTCACCGTGGACACGGCGGATCGAGACGGGCAGTCGGCGACCTTGTCCGGATCGGCGATCGATCGGGCGATCTCCGTCGCGCCGCTATCGTTGTCGTTCGGCGCGCAGAAGATCGCCAAGGAGTCTGCGCCCAGATACGTCACGGTCGCCAATCCGGGAAGCGACGCACTTCACGTATCGTCGGTGACGCTCGTGGGATCATCGAACTTCCGGATCACTCCGGCCGGCGGCTTTACCCTTGCGCCGAACACACAGCAGAGAATTGCGGTCACGTTCACGCCCGACGCCGGCACGACCCGCTATGGGACGATCCACATCCAGAGTGATGCATGTAACGCGGCGACGCGCACCGTTGAGCTCGTCGGCTCGGGTGCCGTTCCGACGATCGATATACGCCCGAAGGTCGTCACCTTGAGTGCGTTGGCCGGACAGCGAAGCCCGCCCTCCGCCATCACGGTCACGAATTCCGGAGCCGCGCCCCTAACCGTTCGGTCGATCGCGCTGTCGGGCGTAACGTCGGATCAATTCACGCTGTCGGCACTGCCGCACTTTCCGGTCACGCTGGCTCCTGCAGGCTCGTTCGTTTTCGACATACGTTCGAAACCTCTGCCCGAAACCGCGACGATTCCGTCGGCGACGATCGTGATTGCATCGAATGATCCCAAGACCAAAAAGGCGACCGTCGCCGTGAAGTTCGAATTCGCGACCGCGTCGCCGACGGCCTTCGCCGTTCCGACTCCCTCTTCGACGCCGGCCGCGAGCCCGAAGGCAATCGTGTCCGGCCCGCCGGGCCCCGGGATTGGATCCTATGCCGGTGAGCTTCTCGTGACGCTCGGCGTCCTAGGCGTGTTTGCCACGCTGGTCTTCTTGCGGGACGAAAAAATGCGTCGCGTCGCGCGGCGATTCAGCGGCTGACCTCGTCCGCGGCGGCGATCGTTTCCGCGACCTGGTGCCGGCGCGCGTCGAGCTCCTCCGCAAAGCGTTCGTCGTCGGCAGACAAAGCGGACGGATCTGCGTCGGCATACGCTATGACACCCATCTCGGCGTACGCGCGGCGAACTTTCTCTCCCCACAACCCGATGTCCTTGATCGTCGGCACGATGCGTGTGAAGAGCATCTTGCGAAACTCCTGCATGAGGGCAGAGTTATCGACGTACTCGGCACAGTCGTCTTCCGGCAAACCGAGCCGTTGCCACACTTGCTCGCCGCGGAAGCGGTCGCGCATCAGGTAGGAGGCTTGAATGACGAAGTCCTCCCGCTCGTCACGCTCGGCTTGCGTGATCTGGGGATAGAACTCCTTGAGTGCAAGGCGACCGAATGCGACGTGACGCGCTTCGTCTTGCATGACGTATGCGTTGATCGCGCTCGCCAGCGGATTCTGTGCCAGGTCACGGATGAGGCCGAAGGCCGCCAGGGCGAGCCCTTCGATGAGGACTTGCATTCCCAGGTAGGTGAAGTCCCATCGAGAGTCGGAAACGATGTCGATGAGCAAAAGCTTCAGAGGTTCCGCGACCGGATACGCGAGCTCGAGCTTGTCGTGGAGGTAGCGCGCGTACGTCTCCACATGACGGGCCTCGTCCATGACCTGCGTCGCCGCGTAGAACTTCGAATCGACGTCGGGGACCGTCTCGACGATCTTCGCTGCGCAGATCAGCGCGCCTTGCTCGCCGTGAAGGAACTGGGAAATCTGCCAAGCCTGTGCGTGCCGACGGACCTCGACTTTCTCTCGGTCGTTCATCCTGTCCCAGATGGGGGAGCCGTAGATCGCGAGATAGGTATCGTCCAGCTCCATCGGGTTTTCGGGATCGACGTCCTGTGACCAGTCGATGCGAACAGCCGAGTCCCATTGCCGCTGTTTGCCTTTGGAATACAACGTGAGCAGATTGTCCCGGAACTGGTCGTACTCCCAGTTGAAGACGACTTCGGATGAGCCGTGGATCTTCCACTCCGTTTGGTCGGTCGGAAGCGTGTAGATGCGTTGCGTGCTCATGCGTTGCCCCCTCAATCAAAAACCAAAGCGATCATAGACATTTCGCCCGCGTTGTTCCATATCGTTCCGCCCCGTGGTGTAATAGTGGCCGGCTCAAGATCATCGACCGGAGAAATGCATGCCTGCTACCCGAGAGTTCGTGGAATTCATCGATCCTGAAGATGCGAGCGTTACCTGGAGCGTCGACATCACATTTCTCACCTCGCGGTGGCAGTGCATCTTCGGCAACGGATGCAAAGGCGTGTACCCGGCCGAGAGCGGCAAGGCGACGGTGGACGGCGGCTGCTGCACGCTGGGCGCCTACATGGACGACGAGAAGGAAGTGCGCCGGATCAGGTCGCTCGCCAAACAGCTTTCTCCGGAAGATTGGCAGTTCCGCGACGTCGGGATTCAGTCGGGATTTCTCGTGAATGGCGACAAGGAGAACGGCCCGAAGAAGACCCGTATCTATAAGGGGGCATGCATTTTCGCCAACCGTGAGGGCTTTGAAGGGGGCATCGGGTGCGCATTTCACCACCACGCAACTCGAATCGGCGTTCACCCGGCCGACCTCAAGCCCCACGTTTGCTGGATGCTTCCGTTACGCGATGACGACACCGAATGGGACGAGGGCGGCAACGCAACCCGCAAGATCCTCACGGAGTACTCGCTGAAGGACTGGGGCGACGGCGTCGAGTTCACGTGGTACTGCATCGATCGACCCGAGGCCTTCGCGAATCCGGCGGGCATGGTTTTTCGCACGCAGGAATACGAGCTCCGCAAGATGGTTGGGGACAAGCTCTACGAGGAGATCGCCGTGTACATTCAGGCGCGGATACGGCGCCGCTTGCCGTTCATCGATCACCCAACGCAAGCCAAGCGCGTAGAGCTTTCACGCAGCCGCCAGCCGGCGGTTTAGCTCGCGCCCTTCTGCGCTGATTTTCTCTCGTTCGGCGGCGGGGAGCCGGTTGCGCTCGCGCTCGGTCAGGCCGCCCCAGATCCCGTATTTCTCCGCGTGCTCGATCGCGAACCCGAGACACGCGATGCGGACGGGACACTGAGCGCATACTGCCTTCGCCACAACGGGATCCTCATCCGCCGCTGGAAAGAAGACATCGGCGTCAACACCCCGGCAGGCGGCACGGGACTGCCAGGACCAAACGCCCGGTTGGTGAGCTTCGTTCGTCACGCTGTCTCGTTTCTCTCGTCGACAAGCAATGCAACGCGGCGTCTGTTTGATTTCTTCCCGAAGGCCGCTGTCATGATGCCCGCATGTTTGCCAGGCTTGCCTCGGGGAATCATCAGTGCCGTATCCAGAGAAAGGAGTCGACGTGGCGGATCTCCATCACCACCACGATTACGCCCCGCGCGAATCGAGTACGACGGTTGTTTCTGACGATCGCGAGGGTCCAGCAGCGGCTCTCATGGTTGTGCTCGGGCTTCTGCTGGTCGGTTTCTTGATTTGGTTCTTCGGCTTCAGCGGTGTCGTGTTCAACCGGAATCCAGGCACGACCACGAACGTGACGAACAACAACCCGCCTGCCGAGCAGAACCAAAACAGCAATACGACGAACAACATTCAGCCGACGGGCGCAACGAGTTAGAAACACCTCATCAAAGGCGGCGTCCATGCGGGCGCCGCCTTTGCGGTGTTTCCAAGCTCCGGCTAGCTCGGATCTGCCGTCGCTATCCCGCCTCGGCGAGCCGGTCGGCGGCTCGTAACCTCAATGTGAACGTCGAGCCGTGGCCGGGCTCGCTGTGGACGACGAGCGAGCCGCCGATGGAATCGGCGAGCTGCTTCGCGATGTACAAGCCCAAGCCGGCACCGGCCTCCGCCCGAGTCAGATGGTTTCCAAGGCGCTTGAACCGGTCGAAGATCTCCGCCGCTTGATCCGGGGGGATCCCCGGACCGCGATCGGCGACCTCGATCACGATTTCGCCGGGCCATTCGATCAACGTCACGCCGATAGGCTCGGACGCGGGAGCGTACTTCAGAGCGTTTGACAGAAGGCTCGATGCAATGCGCTCGATCGGCGAATCGTCGCCGCGCACCCGGAAGTGTCCGATCCCCGCCGTGAAGTTGATGACGCGATCGGGTTTGGCCGCGCGTGCATCGCCGACGATTTTTTCTATCGCGCGCCGGGCATCCACCACGCCGTCCGTTTCTTCCGAGACCCCGCGCTCGATCTTCGCGACCTCCAGCAGATTCGTTATGAGCCGCTCGAGGCGGTCGCTCTGACGAAGCATGGCTTCGAGACCCTCTCGCCGCTGCTCGTCGTCCAAGCGGTCGCCGAAGGTCAGCAGCGTGTTGGCCCATGCTTTGAGGGGCGTGAGCGGCGTGCGGAGCTCATGAGAAACCGTTGCCACGAAATCATCCTTCAAGCGCTCGACTTCGAGCGCTTCGGTTGCATCGCGTGCGACGACGATCAGGACGTCGGTGTCGGTGTCGGTGACCGGCGAATACGAGCACGACAGCCATCGTGCCGATCCGTCTCGGGTGACAATGTGGACGTGCGAAGGCAATTCCTCTTTCGCCGACGGCCAGCGGTCGATAAGAGCGTCTGTCCCGCGGGCGTCGCGGGCTCGCAGCGAACTGAAATTGTTCGTTCCGACCATGAGCTCCGGCTCGAATCCCGTGATTCGAGCCATACCCGGGCTCCAAAGGAGAATGAGGCCGCCGCGCGAAATCACCGCCACGCCGTCGGTGGTTTGCGTCACAATCTGGGAGAGCTTTTGACGCTCGTCGAATATTGCCCCGACGAGACGTGCTTTGGCCGCGGCCGCCGTAGCGTAACCTCGGTACGCGAGGTGCAGAGCGGCGAGAGCAACGAGGAGCAATCCAACTGCGGCGTGATCCCACGCGTGGTCTTTCAACGCGTTGTAGCAGAGAGTGCCGACTCCGGCGACGAAGGCGCATTGGAAAACGTTCAGCGCGCCCTTCATGCGTGCATTGCGGCGGGCGGCTACGGCACCGTTTCCCGCGTGCTGCGTCTCTGTCATCTGATCCCCTACGTGGCAGTCGACGTCCCAGTGTTCATCGGGGAAACCGCAGGTCGCTGCATAGCCCGGACGGGCTAAAACCAGGGACTACTTCTCGATGGGAAGCGGTACATAAGGTCCCGGCCGGCCGGGCGTATCCCGATTTATCGAGGCGTTGTACGCAGCGCCCAGCGCGGATGGCACGACGACGCCGGCCGCGGCAAAAGTTCAAGGACGGTGTAGGCCCGGTCGATAAGGACGACAAGTACCGAAAGGGGCCGCAATGAAAGCTTTCAAGCGCTACGCGACGCTGGTCGTCAGTCTCGCGCTGCTGGCCGCGATGGGGAGCCTGGCGGTTGCGACCAGCGCCGGCGCCAATCGAAAGGCGCAGTCGATTCACCGAGCCGACCGCCTGACGCAAGAGCACACGCTGGCGGGACTTGCGACGCAGTATCAGCTGTTCATGGCCAAGGAAGCATTCGACTACGCGGCGGCTGCGCGCTGGAGCTTCATTCCCGGTGACCCCGGGGACGCTGCTCGGCTGAAAACTTTTGTCACGAAGGCGACCTTCCTGAAGTACGCAGCCGTCATCGTCGATCTACAGCGCCATCCGCTGAATGCGTACGCGCCTTCAACCGGGCTTCCGCAGGCGACGGATCCGGGCTACCGCCCGCTTCTCGGCTCGTTGCTCACCGGGAAGCCCGGATTCTCGTCGGTCATGTCGACGGGGACTGTGCCGGTCGTGGCCGTCGGCGTCCCGATTCTGGATGGCGCGACGCCGAAGGCAGTCTTCATCGGGTATTTCCGCCCCGACGAAAGCGCGTTGCAGACGTACAACGAAACGCTTCATTACGGAAAGACCGGAGTCGGAATCCTTGTCGACTCCGCGCACACCGTCGTCGCTTCGACAAATCCCGACGCCGTCGCCAAGCCGGCGCCTGCCGGCCCCGCGCTGAGCGCGTTGGGTGCAGGCAAAGAGGGTTTCAGCGAGTTCACTCGCAACGGGGTCCGCAAGTTCGTCGCATACAGCCCGCTGGGCCAAGGGGGTTGGGCCGTCTACGCGGAACAAGACGCATCCGAGTTCTTCGGCCCGATTCGCAGCGGCGGTTTCCGGGTTGTGCTGATGCTGCTTGCGCTTCTCGCCGTGGCGGCCGGCGCTCTCGCTTTCGCCAACCATCGTCGTCAGCTCGCGCTCCGCCAGGCCTACGAGTACAAGGGGGATCTCCTCGCCAACACGACGCACGAGCTCAAAACGCCGCTCACGGCGATTCGGGGAGCAGCCATGACGCTCGGGACGCGCTGGCGGGAAATGGCCCCTGAGCAAGTCGACACCTTTCTCGGCATGATTCACCGCCGCTGCGATGGTCTCGCCAAGCTCATCGAAAAGATCTTGATCGGGGCTCGCTTGGAAGCCGGCAGGGAGCTCGCCTTGCGCTTGGAGTCGATCCAAACGGAGCCGTTGCTGCGCCGCATTGCTTCGGAATTTCAAGATGCCTCACCGAAGCATGACGTCGTTGTAGACGCGGATGATTCGTGGGTCGGGGCGGACCAGCAAGCCATGGATCAAATCCTCGGCCTGCTCACGGAGAACGCAATCAAGTATTCCCCGGACGGGGGACGCATTTCACTGGCGTGTCACAGGGAGGGTGACTACGTCCGACTGTCGGTGACGGACGAAGGCATCGGTATGAGCGCAGAGGATGCCGAGCGCATCTTCGACGCGTACTACAAGGCGTCTCGAGGGGATCAGCAAACATTCGGCGGCGTCGGGCTCGGTCTTTCGATTGCACGGCACTTGGTGCAGCGGCACGGCGGCGAGATCGGCGTTACGTCCAAGGTCCGCCGGGGGAGCACGTTCTCATTTACGCTGCCGGCAGTCGAAGCTCCCGTCGTTGGCCACGTTCAAACGATGGTGGATGTTCGATGACCAAGAAAATCCTGCTCATCGAGGACGACGCGGATATCGCAACTATTTCCGGCGAGTTGCTGCGTTCTGCCGGACTCGATGTCCTCGTCGCGACGTCCGTCGAAAAGGCGATTGCGGCGTGCGCGGAGACGACACCGGACCTGGCGCTCGTCGACATTCGCTTGCCCGGGCAGAACGGCTTCGAGTTCGTGCGGCGTGTGCGAGCGGACGATCGGTTTCACGACATGCGCGTTGCGATTTACACCGTTCACGAGGGCGAGGCGGCGCTCATGGCCGAGGCCGAGGAGCTCGGTGTCGACGCATACCTCAGCAAGTCACAGACCGAGGTCCTTGTCGACTCCGTTCGCCGCTTGCTGGCAACGCCTGTGTAGCCGGGACCCGCCCGGTGGGTTGCGGTAGGCAATGCGCGAGACGACCGAGCCGCGCATCATGGTCGTGTCGAACATTCCGCTATATGCAAAAGATCCCGCGGGTGTCCCGCGGGATCTTGCGTCCGAGTGATTCCGGGAATCCTACGAAAAAATTTCCTTTAGCTTGTTCTCGATCGAGTCGGTCGCTTCACCGGTTTTGTCTTTGATGGTTCCGACCAGCCGGTCGAACTTGCCTTCACTGCGCTTCAAATCGTCGTCCGTCAAGACACCCCACGCTTCCTTGACGCGGCCTTTTGCTTGATCCCACTTGCCTTCCATTTGCATCTGATTCGTATCGGTGGACATGAAACACCTCCTTGCATCGCTTGCCTCGTACCTGTCCAAACTTACCCGCGAAAATGACGGGCAAAACTGTGAACGAGGTTGATCACATTAGCGCGGGGGTAGGACGGTTTCGGGTGATTGGATGGGTTCTCTCGCGAACATCAGAAAGACGGCAGGCGTTTTCGAACCGGCCGTTCTGGACGACGACGCCTTTCTTGTCGTGCTCGACGAAGCGATGAAAGCGTTGGACGAGCACGCTGTCGAGTATGTGTTCATCGGCGGTGTCGCCTCGAGCGCGCTCGGCCGCTCCCGATGGACGCACGACGTGGATATCTTCGTTTCTTCCGAGCACGCACGTGGGGCACTGGACGCTCTTCGAAGCGCCGGGTTTCGCACCGAGGAAACCGATCCTCATTGGCTGTACAAGGGAATCAAGGACGGAGCTCTGATCGACGTCATCTTCCGTTCGAAGGGGCATGTGTATTTGGACGAGGAGATGGTTCAGCGTGCGCAGATGACCGAATACAAGGGCCGGCGCCTTCGCATCATGGCGCCCGAGGATCTCGTCGTCCTCAAGGCGATCGTGCACGACGAGAACGTCGCGCACCACTGGCACGATGCTCTCGCCGTGCTGTCGGCCGCGGAGATTGATTGGGATTACCTCGTTCGCCGAGCTACAGAACACGGAGCCCGGCGCGTCCTGAGCTTGCTGATCTACGCACAATCCGAGGATGTCGTCGTCTCTTCCGACGCGATTCGGCAATTGTTCGACGCCGTCTTCCAATCGTAGGAGGCCCGATGGATGCACCCGCGGAACCGAAGCATTACCTCGTAGGGCACATACGAGAGGCGCTGGCACAAGACGCCCGCGTGAACGAGCTGACAATCCAAGTGACCATCGCAGGTGAAAAGATCTTCTTGACGGGAAATGTCGCGACCGCGGAACGGCGTGATGCGATCACAGAGGTGGTGGGAGAGGTCGCGCCGGGGTACAACGTGCACAATGAGACGACCGTTCAAGCGTATGAGGCCGCGCCGGACGCGGAGACGCTCTCATGATCCGTCTGGCCGCATCGGCCGATGTTCATTTCGGTACGGAGTCGGCGGGAACCTTGCGGCCCCAGTTAACAGATCTGCCCGAGCGTGCCGACGTTTACGTCTTGTGTGGTGATCTCACGCGCTCCGGCGACGCGAACGAAGCATCCATTCTCGCCGAAGAGCTCGCCGGCATCGAGATTCCGATCGTTGCAGTGCTGGGGAATCACGACTACCACAGCGGTCAGGAAGATGTGGTTCGAAAGGTGATGGAGGAATCGGGCGTCACCGTGCTGGAAGGTGAAGCAACGACCATCACGACGGCCGGGGGGCGCGTCGGCATCGCAGGCACGAAAGGCTTCGGCGGGGGATTCGCCGGCGCGTGCGCGACCGAATTCGGTGAGGGCGAGATGAAATCGTTCATCGGGCACACGAAGATGCTGTCGGCCAAGCTCGAGGACGCCATCAACTCACTGAACGGCGATGCGCGCGTGGTGCTGACCCACTATGCGCCGGTAAAGGGCACCCTTGTCGGTGAGAAGCTGGAGATCTATCCGTTCCTCGGCAGCTACTTGCTGGGGGAGGCGGTGGATCGGGCCGGCGCCGACCTCGTGCTCCACGGCCACGCCCATGCCGGTACCGAGAAAGGTGTGACGCCGGGCGGCATTCACGTGCGAAACGTCGCCTTGCCCGTTATCAAGCACGTATACAACGTGTACTGCTTCGGCGGCGACGCGCTCGACTCGTGCTGATGGCCACGGGCGCTGCGATCACGACATGAGGTGTTGCCGGACTCAGGGCACATACAATTCGTCTCGTGCCCGAAACGGCGATTCAGGTCCGCGGTCTGCGGAAGTCGTACGGCGCCGTCTCGGCGGTTGCCGGCATTGATCTCTCGGTTTGCGCCGGGGAGGTCTTCGCGTTGCTCGGGCCGAACGGGGCCGGCAAGACGACGACGGTCGAGATTCTCGAAGGGCATCGCCGGCGCGACGCCGGTGAAGTGGTGGTTCTCGACGCCGACCCCGAGCTCGGGACCCGCGGGTTCCGAAGCCGCATCGGTATCGTCCTGCAGTCGACCGGATTGCAGCCGTACCTGACGGTCGACGAGGTCATCGAGCTTTTTCGCGGGTACTACCCGAATCCGCTTCCGCTCGACGAAATCGTTTCACTCGTCGGCCTCGAGGAGAAGAGGCACGAGCGCGTCTTGAGGCTCTCCGGCGGCCAGCAGCGCCGGCTCGACGTCGCGATCGGGCTCGCCGGAAACCCGGAGCTCCTTTTTCTCGACGAGCCCACCACGGGATTCGACCCGAGCGCCCGCCACGTTGCGTGGAACATGATCAGGGGTTTGCAGTCGCTGGGGAAAACGGTCTTCCTCACGACCCACTACATGGATGAAGCGCAAGCACTCGCCGATCGCGTCGCGATCATCGTCGACGGCGCCATCGTCGCCGAAGGGCCGCCGGGGACGCTCGGCGGACGGGCCGACGCCGCGACGCGCATACGCTTTCACCTTCCGCCGGGATCGTCCCGACCGCCGATACAGCTAACGGCCCAAACTGATGGCTCGGTCGACATTGTCACGCCCGATCCCACGCAGACGCTTTACGATCTGACGAGCTGGGCGCTCGCGAACGGCGTGTCCTTGCTCGGGCTCGAGGTGTCAAAACCCTCCCTTGAAGATGTGTATTTGAGTTTGACTCGCAGGGAGATCTCATGAACGTCATCGGACTCACCGTTCGCCAGGTCCGGTACGAGAACAAGTCGTTCTGGCGAAATCCGTTCTCGGCTTTCTTCACGTTCGCGTTCCCGTTGATGTTCCTCGTCATCTTCAACTTGTTATTCGGCCATGACACGTACCGGGGATTCGGGCCGAAGGTAAGCACGTCCACGTTCTACACGCCGGCGATCGTCGCGTTTTCGGTCATCACCGCGTGTTACACAAACATCGCCATGACGGTCACGATTGCTCGCGATCACGGAATTCTCAAGCGTCTGCGGGGAACGCCGCTCCCCACATGGGGTTACCTCGCCGGGAGAATCCTGCACGCGATTCTGATTGCCGCGCTGCTCGTCGTCATCGTGGTGGCATTCGGCCGCGTGTTTTACGACGTCGATATCCCGACGACCACTCTGCCTGCGTTCATCGTGTCGCTCACGGTCGGGGCTGCAACCTTCTGCGCGCTCGGCGTCGCGGTGAGCGGATTGATCCCCAATGCGGAAGCGGCACCCGCCGTGGTCAATGCGAGCATTCTCCCGCTCCTCTTCATTTCCGATATCTTCATTCCGCTCGAGAATGCGCCGAAGTGGCTCGTCACGTTCTCGAATATCTTTCCGATCAAGCATTTCGCTCACGCAATACTGACGGCGTTCAACCCCTTCACGAAAGGAGCGGGGTTCGTCGTGACAGATCTTGTCGTCATGGCCGTGTGGTGTGCGGGCGGGCTGGCCATGGCATTGCGCTTTTTCACGTGGGAACCGCGAATGGGCTGAGGAAAACGAAGGGGGAGTGTGCGTGTTTACATCAATCGTTGTCGGAACAGACGGATCGGGGTCGGCTCGCGAAGCCGTTCGTCAGGCAGGCGAAATGGCAAAGGCTTTCGGGGCCACGCTGCACATCGTGTGTGCCTTCAAAAGCGGGGCCATGATCCAAGCTCTTGCCGTGGATCCGATCATGAGCGCCGGCGGTGTTGCTTACGACGCTGAGCAGGACTTGGCCACCCAAGCCGAAGGTATCGCATCCGCGTCGGCACACGATGTCGCCAAAGACGTCAACGTCGAGACTTACACTATTGCCGGCGAACCTGCCGATGCGATTCTCGATCTTGCCGAGACGCAAAAGGCAGACCTGATCATCGTCGGGAACAAGGGAATGACCGGCGCGAAACGATTTCTGCTCGGAAGCGTTCCGAACAAGGTGGCCCATCAAGCGCCGTGCTCGGTGCTCATCGTGCACACGACGTAACGCTCAGACGCCACTTCGATGTGGTCGCGGGGCGTTACAAGGCTCGCATGAACGACAGGAGCGCGACGCGTGAGCTCTCGAATTCCGCCGCAAGATCGTCGATGTGGGCAGAGAGGCCATCGAGCTGCCCGGTCTTTGCCGCGATCTCGATGGCCGAGCTCAATTCCGTCATGCGAGGCACGCCGAGGTTCGCGCTGCTGCCTTTCAGGCCGTGCGCGGCGGCCTGGACGGCGGCGGCATCTGTCTGCTCGGCGGCGGTGCGCAGCGCTTCGATGCGCAGCGGCGTGTCCTTGACGTACATCTCGACGATTTCCGTCAGAACGTCGGTTTCCGATGACAACGACCGGATGTAGTGGAGACGGTCGGTATCAAGTCGCGTAAGCAATGGGCTGCCCTTCCGGCGTGCTGCGCACGTTGCATTATGTCCGCATCCGCGGAGAAGGGTAAGGGGCCGAATGACGGTGCTTAGCCGATGTGCTCGACGCGCTCGTCGAAGCTCGGGGCACCTTGAACGTCGAAGCGGCTCGCGCTCAGGTCCGGCCAACCGACGGCGTCCGGCGAGACGGACTCGGCAGCCGCGACGAGATCTGCGAGGACCTTCATCATGCCGAGCCACCCTTCGAAGCGGACGGGCTCGATTCCAGGCGCTTCGGCGAAACCGACCGGCGGCTCCTGGTTCTCCATGCGGATCGTGATCATGGGCTCATGATGGGGCCCGGACGGACGGCAAACATCCGGGATCCTACGGATGTTTGCCCGCTCAGGGGTTGCGATCCTGTGCGTGCCGCCGGTGGGGAGGTCGGGGGACACCTCCCGCCGCGCGGCCTCTGCGGGGGACGCACGGGACGCCAAACCTTGGTGCGACCGGGCGGATTGGCGAGGTCTGTCCTGATTTCGAGAAGGGCTCAGGGCTCTAAATCTGCTTGCCCAGGTCAAGAAGGAGCAGGGTCCGTGCCGACTGACTAGTCAGCATGGGCGGGTATCGCAAGACCCTCATCGGGATAGTGACCTTGGCGGCGACGATTGTCCCCGCCCTGCCGGCGCACGCGTGGTACCCGGACGTTCCCTCGTCGTACTGGGCATACGGCTCGATCAAGTACGTGACCGTCACCCACAAATGGATGGCGTACGGGCCGACGTACTTCCAGCCCGAGGCATATGTGCTTCGGAAGCATTTCGCGCGCTGGCTCTACAACGAATTCGTTCCGCCGCCGTCTCCGAGCCCCACCGCATCGCCGAGCGCGGAACCGACCGTTGCGCCGACCGCCTCGCCGGACGCGACCGCCTCGCCGGATCCGTCCGTGTCGCCGAGCCCGACCCCCGCCCCGCCGCCGCTTCCAACCTTCAGCGACTTCTCGTCGAGCGATCCGTATTACAGGTACGTGAGCGCCGTCGTGCAGCTCGGCTGGATGGGCGCACCGGGCGGCAAGTTCCGTCCGACGGAGGCTGTGCGCAAGGTTGAGCTCGACATCGCTCTCGTGTACGCGCTCGGGCTACGGCAAGCTGCGAGCGGTCTGAACAGGCTCGGCACCGCCGACGGTTACGTTTTCAAGAAACCGGCCGGATTCGGCGCGATGGCGATCGCGGAAGAAATGCGGCTGCATTTCAACCACCCGACGGCCCAAGACAAACGCGAGCTTCGGCCGTATAGCCCCGTCCGCCGGGCGGACGCGGCGTACGCGATGCATCAAGCGGGGGCCGCAAAAGACTCATGGCGGATCTGGTCGATGCAGCGTTATCAGTCGATCACTCTTCCGGCGATGAACGCGGCGCGCAAAGCGGCAGTTGAGTTCGCTTTTCGCTGGGTCGGCTATCCCTACATCTACGGCGGCGAGTGGTACGCGCCGACGCCGAGCGGCTATTGCTGCGGAGCGCAGGCATACGGCGGATTCGATTGCTCGGGCTTCACGTGGTGGGTGCTGAAGGCTCCCAGCGGTTCGTGGAACAACACTGCGATTCGGAAGTACGACGGCTGGTCGCTGCCGCAGCGAACGTCGTACGACATGGCGCGTGCCGCGATTGGGTCACGAAGGATTACCTCGACGTCGAGCTTGCTTCCCATGGACATCGTGCTGTTCCAAAGCGAACTGTCGAGCACGAGCTACACCGCTATCGATCATGCAGGCATGTACATCGGCAGTGGCTGGATGATTCATTCGTCCGGCGGACGAGCAGGGGTCACGATCAGCTGGATGGGGGACGGATGGTGGAAGGATCACTTCAAGGTGGGCCGCCGCATCATGTAGCAGCGGGCTTGAAGGCCGAGCGACGGCCGGTTCCACAGCCGACGGCCGCTCCGAGGCGGACACATCCTCGCGTAGTTGCCCGCGTCGCTTCCCGAGCTGCGCCCCACCGACGCGTTGCCCGACCCGTGCGCAGGCGACTGACAACGTCGTACTCATCGTCCGCGGGCTTGTTCGCCTCCTGGATCAATAGCTCGAGACAGGATCACGGCCTCCGGTCGATGTCGTGGAACGGCGCCCTTGCTTCGACTTCGCGTTCGCACTCGGCGTCGATGGCGTCTCGCAGATCGCTGTATCACTCGAGCAACTCGCAACTCATCTCGAACATGAAGCATGCGTGCTCGTGCTCGTACGTGGGGGAGGTGGTCGGTGTGGGGCCGTCGCTGCGAACGATCTTCACGTCGTTCATGCGAAGCAGCGAGCACCGATCCGTCATCCTCAAGCGCGTTTTCCGGTACGTGGGCGTCGGGATTGTGTACGCGCGCGGCGTTTACTGGGTGACGGTACAGTTTGCGGGATGAGGCCACTCGCGCTCGTCCTCGACTGTTACGACCCGCAAGCCCTCGCCGAGTTTTGGGCGTCGGCCATGGAGTACACAATCCGTGGCGGCACCCCGAACGGCCAGTACGTCATGCTCAAGCCGAATGAGGGCGAGGGCCCTAAGCTGCTGTTGCAAAAGGTGCCCGAAGAGAAGCACGTGAAGAACCGGATGCACATCGACATCCACGTGCCCGACATCGAGTTCGAGGCGAAGCGTCTCGAGGCGCTCGGCGCAGCGCGTCTAGACCCGGAGCCGGTGGAGGAGTTCGACACGGCATGGATCCGCATGTCGGACCCGCAAGGAAACGAGTTCTGCGTCTGCCGCGGCTGAGCGGCCCAGAACGCGTACCGTTCGACGTTCGAAGGATGAACCATTGGGTCGGGTGGAACTTGCGTCGGGGTGCCAAGCGGTGTGCTCGAGTGGGTCCTCGATCGCCGGCGCCCACGTTCGAGCGGCGCTTGCGCGACGATTTCGTCATTGATGTAAGTGGCGCGGCACAAGCGCTCAAGACAAGGATAACCGCGTCTCAATCCGACTGCGCCGCGCGCAGCCGCTTCGCCAGCGTCTGCAACAGCTTCCAACCGATCATCGCGTTGCGCTGCACCAGCGGGCGGAAGTCCCACAATGTCAACCCGTAACAAACCAAATCGCTCGCCGCGGTGATCGTCGCCGATCGTGCGCCCTCGTCGATAAGCGCGATCTCGCCAAAGTGATCGCCCGGTCCCAGCGTCGCGCGCACCCTCCCGCCGATCGATACGCTGGCTTCCCCGGACTCGATCACGAAGAACGATGCGCCGCCCGCTCCTTCCTTGGCGATCGTCTCGCCGGCTGCGAACCGGCGCTCCTTGAACATGCGCGATATCTGCTCCACCTCGCGGCGGTGGAGGTCGGCGAAGAGGCCGACGCGCGCGAGGGTCTCCGCCGGCGGCGCGACGGGCGGCGGGGTCGCCGAGATCGAACGAACGCTCCGCGTCATCGCGCGGCACTGGAGCAAGAACAACTTCCCGTCCGCGAACGCCCACTCGACGTCGCGATCGTTCCCGTAGATCTGCTCGCATCGTCCGGCCAGCTCGTTCAGCCGCCGCAGCATGTCGTCGTCGAGGCACGACCGTTCGACCAACTCCGAAGAGACTTCCTGGTCGATGGTTCCGCCCTCGGGCGCCGAGCGGATTGCGATCTTCTTGACGCCGGGGGTTCGCTCGAGAACCGAACCCGACCGATCGACGCGATAGTTGTCGGGGATAACTCGACCGGCGACGACCGCTTCGCCGAGCCCCCAGCTCGCTTCGATCACGCGCTCGTCTGCCCCGTTGACTGGGTTGCGCGTGAACAGCACGCCCGCCACGTCCGGATCGAGCAAAGTCTGCACGACGACCCCGACATTCGGCCGGCTGAAGAGCCCCACGCGTTGCCGGTACGTGATCGCCGAGTCGGAGTTCGCGGACCACCAGATCTCGCGGAGAGCCGGCGTTACGTCGTCCAGAGTCGCCACGTTCAAGAGCGTGAGGTGCTGACCGGCGAAGCTCGCCGACGCTCCGTCTTCGTCGACGCACGACGAGCGCACGGCGAGCGGAACCTCGAGCGATCCGATCGACTTCGCGACCTTGCCGGTGACGCGCTCCTGCCGTGCGGCTACCGCTTCGACGATCGCGCCGGAGAGCGCGAAGCCCGGAGGGACCGGGAGCCCCTGACGTATCGCATCGCCGAGCCCGACCGCCTTCGCGCCGAAGATCGCCTCGTCGCGCGCTTTCGCGAGCGGCACGACCTCCTTCATGCGAGCATCGTCACCTCGCCTTTGTCGCCGTCCACGCGGACCGTCACCCCGTCTGGGATGCGATCGGTCGCGTCGCGCGTGCCGACGACCCCGGGGATGCCATACTCGCGCGTGATGATGGCTGCGTGCGAGAGCAGCCCGCCGCTGTCGGTCACGACGGCACCCAGCAAGGGGAGCAAGATGTTGAACGCCTCCGTCGTCGACTCCGTGACGAGGACGTCGCCCTGCAGGATCCGGTCGAAGTCGACGGGACCTGCAACACGTCGAGCAGGCCCCTCGTAGACGCCACCGCTCACCGCCAGTCCGCGGATCGTGTCTCCTTTGTGCGGGGCCTGCGACGGGAGGAACATCGTGGTGCGCGACGTGAACACCGCGCGCATCATGCGCGCAGCGGCCGGCGGCAGGGAGGCGGGATCCGGCAGGGGAGACGGCGGCGGGCCCAGTACGGGCGGTGCGTCCTTCGCTGTATGCGTCGTGCGGTAGCTATACCGGTCCGCGAGCTCATCGGCCGACGGCGTGTCCGCGCCGGACAGTAGCGCGAGCATCTCGTCGAACCCCGCGTCGATGAAGTGCTCCGCGTCGTGGAGACGGCCCCGCGCGGCGAGCCGGCGCCCACCCGCCATGGCCGCCCGGCGCATGAGACCCGACGCCCAGATGTCGCTGAATACGCCGCGCTCGTCGCGGATGTGATAGTTCGCGCGCGCTTCGGCGAACAACTCGTCGAAGGTGGCTCGGTGTTCTTCGGGAACCTTCGCGCGCACGCTCGCGACCTGTTCGTCCACGTTCGCGTCCTCGGCCTTTCTGCCTTCGACAGACGAGCGGATCGCCCGAAGCAGGACATCGGGCATCTCGAGCGCGTACCGGCCGGAGATGTCGAACCCGTCGAGCAGCCGGCAGCCTGTCACATCGAGGTAACCCGCAAGCGCGCGACCGGCGTCGGTGTCTTGCGCGCTCAGCGTTTCGATCACTTTGCCCGGCTCGTCGTCCGATGCGATGAGATGCTGCGCTGCGGGATCGATCTTGATGGCGGCCACGAGCCGATCGAGCTCGGCCGACATACCACTCGACACGGCCGACGCGCCGCGCATCATGCCGAGCAGATCGGATGGTGGCAGGCCCGTCCATTCGCCGACGTGCGCAAGCAGGTCGCCGATCGGGACCGTCGCGGCGCCGGTGAAGCGCATGTGCTGCGTGATCATCGCGGCGTGATGATCACGACACCGCGTGAGGTAGCCGGCCAGCTCTTCGTCGGACAGCGCGTCGGGGTCGACGGCTTGCAGCGCGCGATGCTTCGCGACCGAAGCCGGCTTCACCTTGTCGTCCCACTCGAGGAGCTGGTCGCGCCAGAGCTTGCCCTCGAAGACTTCGCGCGCGCGCTCGACCCTGCGCTGGAACTCATCGGCATCGACGGCATGGGCCGTGCCGTACGCGAAACCGTTGACGTAGCGCATTTCCATCGTCCGAATCAGCATCCCGTAGAACGCGGTGGACTGGCTGGCGCCGCTGATGAACGCCTCCGGATGCATCTCGGCCCAGTACCTCGTCACCGGACGTGGGAAGTGCAGAGGATCGATCTGCCAGGTTCCGGGTCCGGGCGGATCGAACTGAAGATCGACGGCGGTCTGTGACATGACCGGGCCCCCTCTCCCTCGCATCCATAGATGCGTGGAGCCAATTATCTCGCACCGTGAAAGACCGGCACAAGATGCCCTGTGACATCACGCCGCGCCGCGCAGCCTTCCGGGGCCGCTGAAACTTGCCTCTCTTAAGACCCGTGCACGACACTGGCGCCGTGCGAAGGGACCGCTCCTCCGAAGATCGCCTCCTCGCGACGCTTCTCTTCACCGACATCGTCGGCTCCACGCAGCGGGCTGCAGAACTCGGCGACCAGCTTTGGCGAGGCCTGCTGGCGAAGCACCACGCCATCGTGCGCCGAGGTCTCAGGCGCTTCAGCGGCAGCGAGATCGACACCACTGGCGACGGCTTCTTCGCCCGGTTCGACCAACCGGCACGCGCGGTGGCGTGCGCGTTCTGGTTGCTTCGGAACCTCGCGCCGATCGGCGTTCACATACGCGCCGGCGTCCACACCGGCGAGGTCGAGGTGGTCCGTGGAGAGTATCGAGGTATCGGCGTCCACATCGCCGCGCGGATCATGGCTATGGCGGATGCGGGCGATATCCTGGTTACAAGCACCGCTCGCGACCTCATGGCCGGCGCGGAATTCACGTGCGTCGATCGCGGAGAGCACGAGCTGAAAGGCGTCCCGACGCCCTGGCGTGTCTATGCCGTCGAGCAGCGGCCGGCGCACCACGAAGACGAGAAGGAAGAAGAGCCGCAACCCAGCCGGATGTCGCGAGCCGCCCTCGCCGGCTCGCGATCGCGCTCGCGCTCGGGCGCGGGGGTGCATCCGTCGAGCCGACTGCGAATACGGTGGCGCGTCTCGACTCGCACGGCACGAAGATCGCGGGCGCCGTCGCGGTCGGGGCAGCTCCGAAGGCGATCGCCGCGGACGGGCGCGCGCTTTGGGTCGTCAACTTCGACGACCAAACCTTCCAGCGGATAGACGCTTCCACTCGAAAGCCTGGTTCGGCGCGTGCTCTCCTGCAAAGTCCTACCGGTATCGCGGTGGGCGGAGGCTTCGTTTGGATCGACAGCAGCTTCGGCGGCGTCGTCTACCGGGTCGACCCCACGCAAGCCCGCTCCGAAACCCCTATCGACGTCGGCGTCGGTGCCGGGGGTATCGCGTACGGAGAAGGAGCCATCTGGGTGACGAATGGACATCGCGATTTCCACCAAACACTCAAGAAGTATCTTGCGAAACAACCGGCAGCGGAAACGATCGCGCAGCTGCAAGCCCAGATCGACCGCTTCGGCCCCTACTACAACGACGTGCGTCCGCACCGGGCGAAAAACAGAATGACGCCGCGCGTCGCCTTTGATTCACGCGACAAAGCCAGACCCGCGGCTCCCAAGATCCGCAGGGGCAAAGGAGTGCGTGTGCGCCAAGACCGCATCGACAAAGGCGGACACGTCACCCTGCGTCACACCGGCAAGCTCCATCACATTGGCATCGGCCGCGATCACAAGGAAAGCGCGTGCTCATGCTCATCAAGGATTTGGACGTCCGCGTCATCACTCGCGAAGGCGAGCTCCTACGACAGCTCACGCTTGATCCGAGCACGCTCTACCACGGAACTGGCGCACCACCGGGACCGCCGAAAGGCCGACCGCTCGGACCCCGAAAGAAGAAAGCGTCTACGATGTCCTGAGACATCCGTCCACGATGTCCTGCGACATCACAATGGTGCGCCCGGCAGGATTCGAACCTGCGACCTTCGGCTCCGGAGGCCGACACTCTAATCCGCTGAGCTACGGGCGCCAGCAGCACGGGATGCTATCACCGGGCATGCTGCACGGTCCCCGGCGCGAGGCACTATCATCGGCTCGAAGCACAACGGGAGAGGTCTTGTGGCGAAAGTTCTCGTCGTCGACGACGACCGGGTGATCCAGCAATTACTCGTCGTGAACCTCGAGCTCGAAGGATTCGACATCGAAACCGCGAGCGACGGGGAAGAGGCGGTTCAGAAGATCCTGTCGAACAAGTACGACCTGGTCTTGCTCGACATCATGATGCCCAAGCTCGACGGTCGGGAAGTCTGCCGGCGCGTGAAGGCCGATCCCCGGGGCAAGGACGTCCCGATTATCTTCCTGTCTGCGCGGGCGCAAGATCTGGACGTGCGCCAGGGGTACGACCTCGGCGTGGCGGCGTACGTCACAAAACCGTTTGACCCGGTCGACCTCATAGACGTCGTGTCGCGCGTCCTGAACGGCGAGCGCGTACTCCCTCCGCGTTCGTGATCCAGACACTCCTCGCAGACGCGATCGCACGAGCCGTCGCCGACGCGCAAGCCGCCGGCGCCGTGCCGCATTTCGAGATGCCTCCCGTTGAGTTGTCGCGGCCGAAGGTTCCCGAACACGGAGATTGGTCGAGCCAGATAGCGCTCGCAGCGGCGAAACGCGCGGGCATGAAGCCGCGAGATCTCGCGAATGAGATTGCAGGCCGTATGGCGGAGATGAAAGAGATTGCCGCCGTGGAGGTCGCCGGTCCGGGATTCCTCAACTTCCGTTTGTCGCACGCGACGCTGACGGGGATCGTGGGCGAGGTCCAGGAAGCCGGCGCGAACTGGGGCCGTTCACGTACCGAGCCGGCCGAGCGCGTCCAAGTTGAATTCGTCAGTGCCAATCCGACCGGGCCGCTCCACCTCGGCCACGGCCGCTGGGCCGTCGTCGGGGACGCGATCGCGACGCTCCTTGAGGCAACCGGCCACCGTGTCGAGCGCGAGTTCTACATCAACGACTTCGGAAACCAGATGCAGCTCTTCGGCGAATCGCTTCGGGCGCGGTACCTGCAGGAAAACGGGCGCGATGCGGACGTGCCCGAAGGCGGCTACCAAGGCGCGTACATGAGGGAGCTCGCGCAGGAGCTCTTGCGAGAGCGAGGCGCGGAGCTCGCCGACGCCGGCGCAGACGTCTTTCGCGAGATCGGACGCGATCACATGCTGACGCATCAGCGGGCGGTGCTCGAGCGCATCGGCGTGCGCTTCGACGTCTGGTTCAGTGAAACGGAGCTACACCGTGCGGGCGACGTAACGCACGGCATTGAGCAGGTTAAGCAGCACGGTCACGTCTACGAGGCCGACGGCGCCGTGTGGTTGCGCACCACGGACTTCGGCGACGACAAGGACCGCGTCATCGTTCGAGAGTCCGGCGAGCCGACGTATTTCGCCGCCGACATCGCGTACTACCTGTCGAAGAAGTCGCGCGGCTTCGACCGGCTCATTTACCTATGGGGCGCGGATCATCACGGTTACGTCGCGCGAGTGCGTGCTGCGATTCAGTGTCTCGGGGATGATCCCGGCACGGTCGAGTTTCTCATCGGGCAGCTCGTCAACTTGAAACGGTCGGGACAGCCGGTCCGCATGTCGAAGCGCACCGGCGAGCTCGTGACATTCGAAGAGCTCGTCGACGAAGTCGGCTCGGACGCGACGCGGTACACGCTCCTGCGTCAACTTTCGATCGACACGCCGCTGGACTTCGACATCGACCTCGTCGTCCAGCGGTCGCAAGACAACCCGGTGTTCTACGTTCAGTACGCGCACGCGCGGATCTGCTCGATCATCGGCTACGCGCGTGATCAAGGCGTCGAGTCTGCGCCCGTGGCGAACGTGGACCTGGAACGGCTGAGCCATCCCAGCGAGCTCGAGCTCGTGCGCAAGATCGGCGCGCTGCCGGACGTCGTCGCGACCGCCGGGCGCATGCGAGCACCGCACAGGCTCACGAACTTCGCCGAAGAGCTCGCCGGGTTGTTCCACGCGTTCTATAGAGATTGTCGCGTTGTCACCGACGATGGAAGCCTCACGCAAGCGCGACTGCACTTGAGTATTTCGACGAAGATCACGCTCGCGAATGTGTTAGCGTTTCTCGGCGTCACTGCTCCCGAACGAATGTGAGAGAACAATGCCGCATACCCTGAAAGACGTGCTGCCGGCCACCGCACGCATGCGCGACGACGGGCATTTGGAAGTCGGCGGTGCCGACGTGATCGCGCTCGCCGAACAGCACGACACGCCGCTGTACGTCCTGTGCGAGGAGACGCTGCGCCGTCAGTGCCGGCGGTACGTCGGCGCGTTTCCCGGAGCCAGGATTTACTTCGCGGCGAAGTCTTTCACTGCCGTCCACACGCTCCGCGTTGCGGTCGAGGAGGGACTGGGCGTCGACGTTGCCAGCGGCGGTGAGCTGTACACGGCGCTCACGGCGCGTGTCCCGGTGGAGGCCATCGTTTTTCACGGCAACAACAAGTCGGATGCCGAGCTCGCGATGGCCGTCGAGTCCGGCGTCGGCCGCGTCGCGGTCGATTCGCTCGACGAGCTCGAGCGTTTGTCCGAGATCGCAGCCTCGGCCGCCAAGGTGCAAGCGATCGTTTTGCGTGTGACGCCCGGCATAGAGGCGCACACGCATGAGTACATTCAGACCGGGCAAGAGGATTCGAAGTTCGGATTGTCGATCGAAAGCGGTCTTGCCATCGAGGCGGCGAAGCGCGCGGCGGATTTGCCCGGTGTCGACCTCGTCGGCATCCACGCCCACATCGGTTCGCAAATTTTCGGTCCAGAAGCGTTCATGAAGCTGGTCGAAGTCATGTTCGAGTTTCTCGACGCGGTGCGCTCGGCGACCGGCGTGGCATTGCCGGAGCTGAATCTCGGCGGCGGTCTCGGCATCGCGTATACGAAAGAGGAATCCCCCGCGGACATCGAATTGCACGCGCGGTTGATCACGGAGGCCGTCGAGCGCGAGGCGAGCAAGTGGGGGATCCCGACGCCGCGCCTGTGCGTCGAGCCGGGCCGGTCGCTCATCGCGAACGCCATGCTGACGCTTTACCGCGTCGGTGTCGTGAAAGAGATTCCCGGCATCCGCACCTACGTCAGCGTCGACGGCGGCATGAGCGACAATATCCGTCCGATGCTGTACGGAGCGCGGTATTCCGCACTGGTTGCGAACAAATGCGACGAGCATCCCACGCTCGTCGTCACGATCGCCGGCTCGCATTGTGAGTCCGGAGACATCCTCGTCAAAGACGTGGCCGTGCCCGAATCCATTCGGCGAGGCGACGTCCTGGCGCTCCTGGCGACCGGCGCGTACGGCTACACGATGGCGTCGAACTACAACAAGATGCGCCGTCCGGCCATCGTCGCGGTACGGGACGGCAAGAGCCGTGTCATCGTGCGACGCGAGACGTTCGAGGACTTGGTCAGGCTCGACGAGCCGGGCTAGCGCAAACCAACCAGCCCGGCGACCCCAGGCCGGTATCATCGTGCAACATGACTGATCGAGTGCTTCGCATCGGGCAACTGGGCTGTGGGATCGTCGGCTCGGCGGTGCTACGCATGCTCGAGGCGAACGCGCACGACATCGAGCAGCGGACCGGCGCCCGGCTCGAGATCGGAAAGGTCGCCGTCCGGAGCCTGGAAAAGGACCGCGACATCCCCGACGCAGCCAAAAAGCTACTGACCACGAGCACGGACGACGTGGTATCCGATCCGTCGATCGACATCGTGGTCGAGGTCATGGGAGGCGTCGAGCCAACGCTCGGGCTGATGCTGCGAGCAATCTCTGCCGGCAAGCCGCTTGTGACGGCGAACAAGGAGCTGCTCGCTTCGCGCGGGCGCGAGCTGTTCGACGCGGCAGATGCCGCCGGCGTCGATTTGTACTTCGAGGCGGCCGTCGCGGGCGGAATTCCTATTATTCACCCGCTAAAGGAATCTCTCGCCGGCGAGCGCATCCGCAAAGTCATGGGGATCGTGAACGGAACGACGAATTTCATTCTCACGCGGATGACCGAGCTCGGGGAATCGTTCGGCGAAGCGCTCAGCGAGGCGGAACGACGCGGCTTCACCGAGCTCGATCCCACTGCGGACATCGAAGGATTCGACCCCGCCGCCAAGGCTGCGATCCTTGCGAGCATCGCGTTCAACACTCGTGTCGTCGCAAGTGACGTGTATCGCGAAGGCATCGCAGAGGTCACCGCGCAGGACATCGCGAACGCCAAGAAGCTCGGATACATCGTGAAGCTTCTTGCGATCGCCGAAGAGGAAGACGGCGAAGTCACGGTTCGCGTGCATCCTTCGATGATTCCGCTGACGCACCCGCTGGCGTCGGTCCGCGAGAATCTCAACGCAGTATTCGTCGAAGGTGAGAACGTCGGGGAGCTCATGTTCTACGGACGCGGCGCCGGGGGACCGCCGACTGCGACGAGCGTCGTCGGCGACATCGTCGACGTAGCGCGGAACAAATTGTCCGGCGGTCGCGGAGTCAGCGACACCTGTTACGAGAACAAGCCGATCCGAACGATGGAGGGAATGGTCGCTCAGTACTACATGCTGCTCTCCGTTGCCGACCGCCCCGGTGTGCTCGCCGCCGTCGCCGGCGCTTTCGGTGAGAACAACGTCTCGATTCAAAACGTCTGGCAAGAGGGTCTCGGAGATCAAGCGCAGCTCGTGCTCATCACGCACCGCGCTCAAGAAAAGAATATGCAGGCGACGCTGGCGGCCTTGCGTGAGCTCGACGCCGTCACAAAGGTTGCAAGCGTGATGCGCGTCGAGGGCGGCGAGGAGTAGGCGTGAGCGGGCTCTGGCGCGGAGTCATCGAAGAATTTCGCGACCGGTTGCCGATCGAGCCGGACGGGCCTGTGGTGTCCCTGCAAGAGGGTGGCACGCCGCTCATTCACAGCAAGGTGTTGTCGCACCGGACGGGCTGCGAGGTCTTCCTGAAGTATGAGGGGGCTAATCCCACTGGATCATTCAAAGATCGCGGCATGACCGTCGCAATCTCCAAAGCCGTTGAAGAAGGCGCGAAGGCGGTAATTTGCGCGTCCACCGGAAATACGAGCGCGAGTGCGGCTGCATACGCGGCGCGCGCGGGACTCGAATGCGCGGTCCTAGTTCCGCAAGGCGCAATCGCGCTCGGAAAGCTCGCGCAGGCGTTGGTGCACGGGGCGAAGCTCATCCAAGTCGACGGAAATTTTGATGCCGCGCTCACGGTCGCGCGCGTCCTCGTCGAAGACTATCCGGTGACCCTGGTCAACTCGGTGAATCCATACCGGATCGAAGGACAAAAGACCGCGGCGTTCGAGATCATAAGTTCGCTCGGCCGGGCGCCGGACTATCACGTCATGCCGGTGGGGAACGCCGGCAACATCACGGCATACTGGAAGGGTTATCGCGAAGACCGCGACGCCGGGACGATCTCTTTCCTTCCGCGCATGTTCGGGTTTCAAGCCGCCGGTGCCGCCCCCATCGTTCTCGGCCATCCCGTCGAAAAGCCGTCGACGATCGCGACCGCAATCCGGATAGGCAACCCGGCGTCGTGGGATCAAGCCGTTGAAGCAGCGCGTGAGTCGGAAGGTTCGATCCGGGCGGTTACCGATCGCGACATTCTCGTCGCGTACCGGGCCCTCGCGCGCGAGGGTGTGTTCGTCGAAATGGCGAGCGCCGCATCCGTCGCCGGTTTACTGCAGCTGTCCGACGAGGGCGTGCTCGCACCGGACAAGCTCATCGTGTGCGTGCTCACCGGTCACGGCTTGAAGGATCCCGACTGGGCGATCGCCGGCGCGCCGAAACCCGCCGTCGTTCCGCCGAACGCGGAAGCGGCCGCCCGCGAGCTGGGACTCTAGCGTGCTGACCGGTTTTACCGTTCGCGTTCCGGCCACTGTGGCAAACGTCGGACCCGGGTTCGACGCACTTGCTTTCGCACTCGAGTGGTTCAATGAGATTCACGTCCAACCGGCGTCCGCACTCGAGGTCGAAGTCGAAGGCGAAGGCGCGAACGACATCGATCGCGGCGAGGACAATCTGGTCGTGCGCGCGATGTCGCGCGTCTTGGGAGCAGTGCCGCGGGCGCGCGTGAGCCTCGTTAATCACTTTCCGTTCGGTCGCGGTTTCGGCTCGAGCGCCGCCGCGATCGTCGGGGGACTCGTTGCGGCGACGCACATGAAAAGCGAGAAGCCGGATCGTAGAACGCTCGACGACGCGATCGAGATGGAAGGGCACGCCGACAACGTAAGCGCGTGCTTGCTCGGCGGCATCACCGTCTCGTTGCCGGGCGCGCCGACGGCACGGCTCGATCCACCGGCCGCCTTGAGGCCGCTGGCCGCCGTCGCACCGGAAACGCTGTCCACGCACTCCGCGCGCAAGGCCCTGCCGGAAACGGTTTCTTTCACCGACGCCGCCCTCACCGCAGCCAGAGCGGCGCGCCTGACCGCGGCGCTCGCCGCCGGCGACGGCGACGCGTTGATGGCCGCGACCGACGACGTGCTGCATCAGCCGGCGCGTTTTGCGCTCGCGCCCGATTCGGGCTCTTTCGTTGCACGGCTTCGCGAAGCGGGATTTGCGGCTTTTCTCGCCGGCGCCGGCCCGAGCATCGCAGCGATCGTGCCGGCGGAGCTCGGCCGTGAGGCGGAGAGCTTTGCGTCCGGCTGTGCACCGCCGGGATGGGACGTGCGGTCCTTGGAATTCTCAGCACGCGGGGCCGAGGTCGTTGTGAGCGACTGAAACTGGTTCTACACTCACGAACAAACCTTCTTCGGAGCAGACGTGGCCAAACGAGTACGCGCAGAGGACGTCTTATTCCGTTCACCCACCGGCGAAGAGTTCGAGATCGACGGCGACGGCGGATCGCGCGTTCTGAACGACGGCATCGAGTCGGTGGTGGCCGACGAAAACACGAAGCTTCTCGCCACCAAGGAAGGCGAGATGTTTCTGTACGCTGACGCCGGCGGGAACTTGCGTCCGGGGCCGCTCGGCATGGGTCTGTATTTCCGCGACACTCGATTTCTCTCCATGTACGCGCTTGCCATCGCCGGTCGCCCGCCGGTGCTCCTGTCGTCCAGCGCCGAGCGCGCGTACATGTCGTACGTCGATCTCACGAATCCCGATTTGTGGGACGACGGAGAGATTTCCGTCACGCAACAAACGCTGAACATCCGGCGGATCAGGGTGATCTCGGGACGATTCCTTGAACGAATCAGGTTCAAGAATTACAACGAGCACGCGATCACGGTGCCGATCGAGCTGTCGTTCGCCGCCGATTTCGCCGACATCTTCGAGGTCCGCGGCTTGCGGAGAAAGCGGCACGGTCAATTCTTCAAGCCGAAAGTCGAAGGGCAGAAAATCGTATTCGGCTATCGCGGCGAAGACGAGATCTTCCGCCAGACGCGAATCGATCTGGGATCGACCCCCGACTCGGTCACGATCGCCGACGGAGTCGTGACGGTCGAGTTTCGCCTGGACCTTGTCGCTCACCAGACGAAGCTGTTTAGCATCGTCGTTGAGCCGGTCGTAGGCGAAGACGAGCCTCGGCCTGTCACGTTCGACGGAGCCGTCCACGAACTGCGACGCTCATACGAGGAGTGGGAGCGCGATTGCACGACGATCTACACGGACAACGAGCTGTTTAACACGTTGCTGCATCGCGGGCAACGCGACCTGCGCGCGCTCGTCACTGAGACGACGAGAGGGAAATTCATTTCCGCGGGCATCCCCTGGTATGTGGCGGCCTTCGGGCGTGACGCGTTGCTCACGAGTCATCAAATCCTCATGCTCAACGCTGGGCCGGCGCGCGATTCGCTGCGCGTTCTCGCCGCCTTCCAGGGAAGACAAGTGGACCGGTGGCGCGACGAAGAGCCGGGAAAGATCCTCCATGAGATTCGCCAAGGTGAGCTGTCGAATGCGTTTTACGTTCCGCACTCGCCGTATTACGGGTCGGTGGATTCGACGCCGTTGTTTCTCATGCTGCTGGGGACGTATTTCCGGTGGACGAACGACCGGGCGTTCGTGCAAGAGATGATGCCGAATGTCGAGGCGGCGCTGACGTGGATCGACGAGTTCGGCGACGCCGACGGCGACGGCTTTGTGGAGTACCAACGACACTCGCCGCGTGGCCTCGACAACCAGGGCTGGAAAGACTCGCACAACTCGATCGTGCATGCCGACGGAACGCTTGCCGCCGCTCCGATAGCTCTGGCGGAGGTGCAGGCGTACGTGTACTGCGCCAAACAGCGCATCGCGGATGTGTTCGAGGCGTTCGGGAACGGCGCGCGCGCCGCGAAGCTTCGGGACGAGGCGGTAAAGCTCAAGTCGAAGTTCAACGATCAATTCTGGATCGAAGAAGACAACTTCTATGCGATGGCCCTCGATGGGAACAAGGAGCCGGTACGAACGGTTTCCTCCAACCCCGCGCACGGTTTGTATTGCGAGATCCTCGAACCCGACCACGCCGCGTTGGTCGCCGAACGATTGCTGCAACCGGACATGTTTTCCGGCTGGGGCGTCCGCACGATGAGCAAGACCGCCGTTGCCTACAACCCGATGAGCTATCACAACGGAAGCGTCTGGCCCCACGACAACGCGTTCATCGCTGCCGGCCTCAAGCGGTACGGATTTCACCGGCAGACGAACCGCATCGCCACGGCGATTTTCGACGCGGCCATATACACGGATTACATGCGCCTGCCGGAGCTCTTCTGTGGGTTCACGCGCCGGACGCCGAACAGCCCCGTCGCCTATCCGGTGGCGTGCTCGCCGCAGGCGTGGGCGGCCGGATCGCCGTTCCTACTGCTGCAGGCGATGCTCGGCTTGTCGGCGCGAGCGCACGAGAATGTGATCACCGTGAACAACCCGGTGCTGCCGCCGTGGCTGAACACGGTAGAGCTCCGTAATCTCCGGGTAGGAGACTCTACGTTGTCGCTTGCGTTCCGCCGAGAGGGCGAAATGACGTCCTTCTCGATGCTTTCGAAAGATGGGCCGGTTCGTGTGATCATGGAGGAGTTTTGAGAATCGCACATATCTCCGACATGCACGTCGGCTCGCCGCACTTCGTGCCGAATCTCATGAACCGCGTTATCGTCGAGCTGAATGAGATGAAGCCCGACCTCGTCGTCTGCACGGGTGACTTCACGAATGAGGGTTTCCGCCAGGAATACAAGTCGGCTGCTGCGTACTTGCAGCAGATCCAGGCGCGCATCGTTTCCGTGCCGGGCAACCACGATTCTCGTAACGTCGGCTACGTGCACTTCGAAGAGCTTCTCGGGCCCCGGCACTGGGCCATGGACGTCGGCGGCGCGCGCATCGTCGGCGCCGACTCGAGTGAGCCCGATCTCAACGAGGGACAAGTCGGCCGAGAGCGATACGGCTGGCTCATGGACCAGTTCGACGTCCCGGCCGACTTGAAGATCTTCGTGCAGCACCACCATTTGCTTCCGATCCCGGGAACGGGACGCGAGCGAAGCACGGTGAACGACGCGGGAGACTTGCTGGAGCTCCTTATTCAAAGCGGTGTACAGATCGCCCTGACCGGGCACAAGCATGTGCCGTGGGTGTGGCGTCTCGAAAATCTCTACATCGCCAACGCCGGAACTTGCGCGAGCCTCCGCGTGCGGGGACACACCAAACCCTGCTACAACGTGATCGAATTCGAAGGCACCGACGTGAAGATTCACCGGAAGTATCCGTTCGGTCAGAGCACGCTCATCGCTCACTTCGATCTCGCGAGCGGGAATCAGTACTACCGGGAGCTCGAACCACTCGTGCAGCAAGCAGAACCGACCGCGTAAACAAGCGAAGGAGCCCGCACCGGCGTCATCACGCCGGCATTCCATGACGAGATGTATTGTCCTCCTCGACGGCGAGCATTACCCGCCGGTGTTGCGGGCCGCCCTCGCGCGCGCGCACGAACACGATTACGAGGTCGTGGGAGCCGTCTTTGCCGGCGGCTATGAGAAGCTCACCGGCAACTTCGATGTCGGCATCCCGGTGGTTTCTGCCGAGCGTCCGTCCGGATGGCACGAGCAGCGCGGCGCGCTCGAGCTTGCCATCAGCCGGTTCACTCCCGACGTCGTGCTCGACATATCGGATGCGCCCGTCGTCGACGAGCAGCGGCGATTACAGCTCGCCGCCGTCGCCGTCGCACGTGGCGTCGGATACCGGGGCGCGGATTTCCTCATTGAGCCGCCCCGAAGGCCGCGCGTGGTAACGGCGCCGTCGGTTGCGGTAATCGGCTCGGGGAAACGCGTCGGGAAAACCGCGGTCGGAGCCCACCTCGCACGGCTGATCATCGCCGACGGGTTGCGGCCGGTCGTCGTTGCGATGGGTCGGGGCGGGCCACTGCAGCCGCAGCTGGTTCGCGGAGACGAGATCCGCCCGGACGTGCGCGCGCTCCTCGAAGTGTCGGCTTTGGGTGGGCACGCGGCCAGTGATTTTTACGAGGACGCCGTGATGGCCGGCGTTGCTACCGTCGGAGCATGCCGAGCCGGCGCGGGGCTCGCCGGGGCCCCCTACGACGACACCGTGGCCGCGGCCGTTGAGGTTGCGAACGGCTTGAATCCAGACGTGACGATCCTCGAGGGATCGGGGACCGCGATTCCCCCGGTAGCGGCCGACGCGACCGTCCTGGTCCTGCGCGCCGGGGATATTCCCCACGGCTTCGGCATCTACCGCGTATTGCTTGCAGACATGGTTGTGGTTACAATGGCCGAGGAACCAACCGCTTCACCTCGCGACCTCTCCGCCCTTTCCTCTTCCCTGAAGACCCTGGTCGGAGACGTTGTATGTGTGCGGACCGTGTTCCGTCCACATCCGGTCGAGCCGGTTCGCGGCAAGACGATCTTCTATGCGACGACCGCACCCGAAACAGTGAGCGAGAAGTTGATCGCACATCTCGAAAATATTCACGGCGCCCGCGTGGCCGGCATCAGCCACCGGCTTGGCGACCGGTCCGGCCTGCAGCTCGATCTCGAAAAAGCGACCGGCTCGTACGAGGTGCTCGTGACGGAGTTGAAAGCAGCCGCCGTCGACACCGCCGCGCGCATCGCACGCGAAAACGGGACGCCGGTGGTTTTCGCCGACAACGCCCTCGAGGCGGTCGATGGAGACGTGGACGGAGCGCTCGCAAAGGCCGTCCGCAGCGCACGAGAACGGTACGCGCAGTTCGGGCAGAAGGAATCACGGTGACCGAGGCGGGAAAAGACAGCATTCTCATCAGCGACCGGGAGCACGGCCTTCCGTTCTCGAAGGGGCTGACGGCCAATGCCGTTATGGCCGCGGGTTTGTCCCCGGCGCGCGCGTACCACGTTGCGCAGACGATCGAGGACACACTCCGCCGCCTGGAGCGCAAGTCGGTCACGACGCGCGAGTTGCGAGACATCACCGCTTCGACGCTTCGCGAGGAAGCCGGCGAACGATTCGCCGAGTCCTACTTGAAGTGGCAGACCGTCGGCGATTTGGACATCCCGCTCGTGATCCTTATCGGCGGGGGAACCGGCGTCGGCAAGTCGACGATGGCAACGCAACTCGCAGCGCGTCTCGGCATCGTACGCATCATTTCCACCGATGCGATTCGAGAAGTCATGAAAGGAGTATTCACGCCGGCCATCATGCCGACGCTCTATACGTCGAGCTTCAACGCCGACGAAGTCGTCCGCGACACGCTGCCGCCGGGCGAGGATCCCGTCCTCGTCGGTTTCCGCGAGCAGGTGTCCGCCGTCGCCGTCGGTGTGAACGCGCTCATCGAGCGCGCGGTGCTGGAACAAACTGATGTCATCATCGAAGGCGCGCACTTGGCTCCGGGATTCATTCACCCGAACGTCACCGATCGCGCGGTGGTAGTACACATCGTCATCGCCGTGGAAGATGAAGACTTGCACCGCTCCCACTTTTACGTCCGCGCGCACGAAACGCGCGCCCGCCCGGTCGATCGCTACTTGCAGCACTTCCCTAACATCCGCAAGATCCAACGCCAGGTAAAGTCTCTTGCGCTGCAACACGGAGTTCCCGTCATTGCCAACTACAACTTGGACGCGACGCTCGCGTCCGTTATCGAGCTCGTTATGGAGAAAGCGACGGAAGCGGTGGGCGCCCAGGGCCCGCAGCTCGGCGTCGCCGGAGGGGGAGGAAGATGAAGCTTTGGCTCGACACGGCCAACATCGACGAGATTCGCGAGATCAATTCGTGGGGCGTTCTCGCCGGTATTACCACCAACCCGACGCTCGTCGGGAAAGAGCGGGGGGTCGACTTCGAGACCCTGCTCAAAGAGATCGCGGCGGAGGTCGACGGCCCGGTCTGCGGCGAGGTTGTTTCGACGAATCGCGCCGGCATGGTCGATGAAGGGCTCAAGTTGGCCGAAATCGCACCGAATATCGTAGTGAAGGCTCCCGTTACCCCCGACGGGTTTGCTGCCGTGAAAGAGCTCACGGCGCGAGGCATCAAGACCAACATGACGCTGTGCTTTTCGGCAACGCAAGCCATTCTTGCCGCCGCGGCCGGCGCCACATACATC
>JAIVGO010000028.1 GCA_020201525.1 Actinomycetota bacterium
CACGATGTGGTAGCGCAGGTTGATCATCAGAAGAGATGCTTCAAATCGTGGACGAGACCTTTGAGGCCGAGCCAGATGTCCTTGAACCACAATTGGATCGGATCGGAAATCGCGACGACGACGAGCCACGCGACGAGGGCGGCGACGACCAGCATGATCAAGTCGGAGCGACGCACTTGCGTACGGTACAGGCGGTTCACGCCCTTAGCGTCGACGAGCTTTGGGCCAACTTTCAGCCGAACGAGGAACGTGCTTGCCATTCCGGCGCGCCCTTTATCGAGGAATTCCGCGAGGTTGTCGTGCGTTCCAACGGCAACGATCAAGTCCGCCTGATTTTCGTACGCAAGCAAGAGCGCGATGTCTTCGCTCGTCCCCGCGCTGCGGAGTATCTTCGCCGGCAGGCCGAGGCCGTCTACGCGCTCCAGCCCGGGTGCATGCCCGTCGGGGTACGCGTGGACGACGATCTCGGCGCCGCACGTGAGCGCGTGCGTCGAGATCGAGTCCATGTCTCCGACGATGAGGTCGGGACGCAGCCCTTCTTCGAGCATGGCGTCGGCCGCGCCGTCCACAGCGATCAGGATGGGCCGCAAATCGCTGATGTATGCGCGCAGCGTCTGGAGGTCCCTGCGGTAGTCCGGCCCGCGGACGACGACGAGGACGTGACGGCCTTCGATCGTCGTATCGAGGTCGGGCAACCCCGCGCCCTCGAGAATGAGCGCCCGCTCGTTGGACAGATATTCCATCGTGTTTTGCACGAAGCGTTCGATCTCGCCGGGGATTTCGGCCGTAGCGGCACTGACGAGGTGCTCGAGCTCCTGGCCTTCGAGACGCAAGCCGTTCCCGATCAGCTCGCCGTCGTCGCGATACAGAGTATTGCCGTCGATGCGAATGCGCTCTCCTTCGGTGATGCGCTCGAGGAGGTCTTCGCCGACACAATCGAGCAGCGGGATCCCGGCGCGAGCGAGCACCATCGGACCCGCGTTGGGATACCGACCGGTGATCGACGACGAAGCGTTGACGACGGCTCGCGCGCCGCGCTCGACGAGGCCTTCCGCCGACACCAGGTCGAGATCTTTGTGGTCGATGACGGCGACTTCTCCGGGACGCAGACGCAGAAGTAAGTCCTTCGTCTTGCGGTCGACCCGTGCAATGCCGTGGAGAGACCCATTGCCTCCCCGACGGCGTCGAATACGTAAGGCCATTAGGAGAAGCGTAACCCGATTCGCGAGGCACGGCCCATCAGTCGTCGCTACCTTTCAGGCCGAACTTCGTCCGGACGAGAGTCCAAAACGGAGGTTCCGATACGCGCGCCAAACGTACGCGCGTCTTGCCGGCACGTATCCGGACCATGGCGCCGGCAGCAAGCTCGATTCCTTTACGTCCGTCGAGTATTAGTGACACCGCATCGGGGTCGGGAAGCACGGTGATCTCGATGGTTTCGTCGGGACGGACGACGATCGAGCGGTCGAAGAGCATGTGCGCGGACACCGGCGTCAGCACCATGCAATCGAGCGACGGAGATATGACCGGCCCGTGCGCGGAAAAGGAATACGCCGTCGACCCCGTCGGCGTCGCGACGATGAGGCCGTCGGCGCCGAACGATGTGAACGGAACACTATTGATTGCGACGCCGAGCTTGATCATCCGCCCGGGAGAAAGCTTCTCGACGATGATGTCGTTGAGCGCCCACAGCCGCTCGATGACCTCTCCGGCAGTGAAGACTTCTCCTTCGAGCGTCATCCGCTCCTCGACTTCGAATCCATCCGCGAGGATCTTTTCGAGCGCTCCCGATACCTCGTCACGCTCCAGCTGCGTCAGAAATCCAAGCCGGCCGAGGTTGACGCCGAGGAGCGCCGTCCCGCTTTCGTGGAACAGCGCTGCCGCGCGCAGCATCGTTCCGTCGCCGCCGAGGACGAGTGCGAGCTCGGTTCCGCTGAGGCCGGCGGCGGGCGTTGCGACGACCGGTGCGCCGAGACGCCCCGCGTCTTCGGGAAGCGCGACGACCTCGATGCCGTGGGAGGAAAGCTCCGTTGCGAGAGACCGCCCGAGCTGCGCCGCAATCGCTCGGGTCGCGTGAAGGAATAGGGCAACCTTTTTCAAGGCGCCTCCGCGATCGCAGTGTCGAACACCTCGTCGGGAGCCGCCGCGGCTTCAACCGAAGGCGGTGACTGGAGGTAGAGGAAGAATTCCCGGTTGCCGGCCGGGCCGGTCAACGGCGATGCGCACGCGCCGAGAACGGTGCAACCGGAGTCGCGGTACGCATCGGCAACCGAATGCATCGTCGAGCGCCACACGCCGGCGTCACGCACGACGCCACCGCGTGCCACGTGGGCTTTCGGCGCCTCGAATTGCGGTTTCACGAGCAGCAGGAGCGTTGCATGCTCTTTGCACACGGCAAGCAGCGCATCGCGGACCGTTCGCAACGAGATAAACGCCAAGTCGGCCACGACGAGATCGACCTTTCCGCCCGTCGATCCCGCATCGAGCGTCCGTACGTTCGTTCGTTCGAGTACGCGCACGCGGTCGTCGTTGCGCAACGTCCAGGCGAGGATTCCATATGCGACGTCGGCGGCAACCACTTCTGCCGCGCCGTTGGCGAGAAGGCAATCCGTGAACCCGCCGGTCGACGCACCCGCATCGAGTGCGCGCTTTCCGCCTACGTCGACGCCGAATCGCTCGATGGCTGCTTGCAGCTTGTCGCCTCCGCGAGAGACGAATCGCGCCGCGCCGGTGCCGGCGGCGTCGTGCGGCGTCACGCCGGGCGCGTGTCGGGAGCGATCTGGTCGAGAGCAGTCCGCAGCTCGGCCTCGAGCGCCTCGGCTGCTTCGGCACGCTCGAGCGGCGGCAGGTTCGCGATTCGGCCCAGCTCGGCTTCGATGTCGGAAGGAATCATCGAAACTATCTTACGCCGCGTTTGCCGGGTGTTCGCTGAGCGGCGGGCTCCTCAGCGCGCCGTCTTCTTTCCGGGACCCGTCCGTTTCGCGGCTTTCTTTTTGGCGGCACCGTTCTTCGCGGCGGTTCTCGTCGCGACGGCGGCGCGGCGCGCGCTCGCGCGCTGGTTTGCCTCGAGCGCTTGGACGCGCTGACGAAGGCGGTCGAGCTCGCTCTTGCTGGCGACGCCGAGCCGCGGAAGCTCGCGGCGGACATATTCGAGGACGCGTTCGCGGTTTTCTTTCCCGCGCCGCACGAGATCTTCGGTGATCGACCTGACTTGGTCGGTAGATATCAACCCCTGGCTCGCGAGCGCGGACGCGATTTGCTCCGCCCGCTTGCGTGGGACCTCGGCAAAGCTGCCGACTGCTCCGCTGTAGCGCTTGAACGCATCGAGCATGCAATCCTCCTCGATTCGCGCGCGGCCGAGGTAGGCCGGCGACTGCCATGCTATCCTCGCGCCGTGGCCACCAAGGCACAAGTCGAGCGCACTTTAAAAGACCTTCTCAAGCGTCTCAACGGCGCGGACGTGGGTGACCTCGCCGTCTCCGAAGAACGAATTATCGTCGCGGCGATCACCGACTTAGAGCTGTATTACCGGGGAACCTTTTCCGGCGGTCGCGTCGGCGGGTTCGAGCGAGACGACGACGCGTCCGGCGCCAATGTCCTCATTACCGTTTCGAGCGACGATTTGGTTGCGTTGTCGGAAGGACGGCTGTCTCCCGTCTTCGCGTTCTTGACCGGAAAGCTCCGTGTCGACGCCAATGCGCGCGACATGCTGCTTCTTCGGCAGCTCTTTTAACAATGATCCCTCTTCGGGATCGCAATCCCACGACGAACACCCCGTATGTGACGATTGCACTCATCGCCGTCAACGTCCTAGTGTTTTTTACGGAGCCGATCAGCGCGTCCAATCTCGCGCAGGCGAAGTTTTTCTATTGCAAGGCCGCCATACCGTTCGAAGTTCTTCACGGGCATCAGTCTTTTCGCCTCGCGGCCACATTCGCTTGTCCCGACAAGCATGTGTGGTTCTCGATCTTGTATTCGATGTTCTTGCACGGCGGATTTCTGCACATCGCAGGGAACATGCTGTTCCTTTGGGTCTTCGGCAACAACATCGAGGACCGGCTCGGCCCCGTGAAGTTTCTATTGCTGTACTTCGGAGCCGGCATCGCGGCAACGTTCGCGCAGTCGCTCGTCGCCGGCGGCTTGGCGGACGTTCCGACACGCGACGCACTGCAACCGATGGTCGGAGCGTCGGGGGCGATCGCCGGCGTGCTGGGCGCCTACATCCTGCTTTTCCCCCGCGCCCGCGTCAGCACGCTCGTCATCTTCTTCTTCATCACCGTTGTGGATCTGCCGGCGTATGTCGTCCTCGGCCTGTGGTTCGTGCTGCAGGTCTTCTCGGGCGTCGCTTCTGTGGGTGCCACGGCGTCGAGCGGCGTGGCTTTCTTCGCGCATATCGGCGGATTCGTTGCGGGAATGATCCTTCTTGCGATCCTGCGACCTCGGCGCGCTCCTCCGCCGGAAATGCCGTTTGCCTATTGAGGGAGCTCCATCCGCATAACCGGGGCCGACGACGGGCATTCCCGGGTGATTTGCGGATGGCGGGCGACCCCGTCCGGAAGCTCGTCTCTCGGCACGACGTGGAAGCCACACCGTTTGAAAAATCCTTCTGCATCCGTCGTTACGAGGTAGACGTCGCGAACGCCGGCGTTCGCGATTCCTTTCAGAGCGCCCGCGACCACGTGGACGCCGAGACCGAATCCACGCGCTTTCGGGCCGACGGCAACCGAACGGAGGAGCGCGACGCCGTCGAGGACTTCCCATGCTGCGGTCGCGAGCACGGAGCGGTCGAATTCGGCGACGACGGTCCGTCCGACGCGTTCGCGGGCCGACCCCGCAGGCAAGCCTCCGTCGTGCAGGAGCGTGGCGATGGTCGGCAGGTCCGGCCCCGCCGCCGGCCGCACGAGCGGATGGGGAAGGTCACGCAGCAGCATCGAGACGTCGCGCAAGATGAAGTCGGGCCACGCCGTGGCCACGGCGAGGTCCGCGAGACCCGTTGCGCCGGTCAGCACGAGCGCCGACGGCCATCCTGCCGCTTGCGCGCCGAGCACGTCGGTGTCGACGCGGTCTCCGACGACGAGGGCCGGAGCAGATCCCAGACGTTCGCGCGCGACATCGAGCATCGGCATGTGCGGCTTGCCGGCGACCAGCGGCTCCACGCCGGTGGCCGTCCGCAGGGCCGCGACGATCGCCCCGGCGCCCGGCCACAGGCCGTCGGCGGCCGGCAGCGTCGGGTCCGTGTTCGTCGCGATGAAGGTCGCGCCGGCCCGGATTGCCCGCGTCGCATGCCGAAGCTTGTCGTACGTGAGCTTCTTGTCGATGCCGACGATCACGAGCGACGCGTCGTCCGCGTCCTTTCCCTCGACGATTCGTAAGCCGAGCCCTTCCATCGCCTCGATGAGCCCCGGACCTCCGATCACATAGGCGACGCGTCCTCGAATCGCGGGAATCGTGCGTTCGATCAACAGGGATGCCGCAGTCGCCGACGTGATCACGTCGTTCGCGCCGGCCGGCGCTCCCATCGCCGCGAGCTTCTCGGCCACCGCGGCCGGCGACGCGCCGGAGTTGTTCGTCACGTAAAGGACGGTCTTCGACGAGTCGCGGAGCGAGGAAACGGTCTCCGGCGCGTTCGGGATGGCGCGCTCGCCGCGCCACAGGACCCCGTCCAGATCGAGGACGAAATTGGAAAACGCCTGCGCGAGAATCACGAGGCGGCGGCAATGCGCGACAGCGCCTCTTGGTATCGCTCGTTTTCGGGCCGCATCGCAACGGCGAGTTTCGCATGTCCGCGGGCTTCGTCGCGAAGTCCCCGTCGTTCGAGGCAGAGCGCGATGCCGAAGTGAGCATAGTGATTCGTCGGCTCCAGGCCGAGCGCAACCTTGAATTCCTCCTCGGCAGACCGAAAGCGTCCCGCGCCGAAATAGGCGCGCGCCAGGGCCTCACAGATCGACGCTTTTAGCGGCTCGAGCACGCGCGCTTCTTCGAGCGGCGCAATCGCGTCGACGGAGAGGCCTTCGTCCAAAAAGGCGCTGCCGCGCTGAAACAGTGAATACGCAATCTGTGTCATGGGGTGCTACAACTCTTTCGTGGCCGAAATCATTCCGTTTCGGGGCGTCCGCTACGACGACGATTCCGGCGACCTCGCTTCATTGAGCTCTCCCCCGTACGACGTGGTTTCACCGGCGCACCGCGAGGAGCTCGAACAGCGAAGCCCGTTCAACGTCATCCGCTTGATTCTCCCCCGGGATGAGCCGGACGACCATGAAAATCGCAACAAGTATACGCGGGCGGCAGAGCTGCTTTCGACCTGGGCGTCGGGTGGAATTCTTCGTGAAGATAGCTCCCCGAGCCTGTATCTCTACGAGCAGCGATACATGTTGGCCGGCAACGAGCGAATCATGCGCGGCTTGGTTGCCGCGGTTTCACTCGACGAATCATCGGTCTTGCCGCACGAGCGGACGATGGCCGGACCAGTCGGCGACCGCCTCGACCTGATGCGGACGACCGAGGCGAACTTGGAGCCCATTCTTTGCGTCTATGCGGGCGAAGACGGGCCGGCTCGTGATGCCGTGATCGCAACCCTCGAGAACGACCCGCTCACCAGCTTCGAGGTCGATCGCGTGCGCAATTCGCTGTGGATGATCGACGATTTCGAACGAATTCGAACGATTCAGTCTGCGCTTGCGAGCGCGCAGCTCGTCATAGCCGACGGCCACCATCGGTATCGCACCGCGCAGCAGTACCGCGAGGAGCGACGGGCGGCCGGGGGACCCGGACCATGGGACGCAATGATGATGCTCGTCGTCGACACCGATTGGTGCGGTCCGTCGCTTCTCGCGATTCACCGGCTCGTTTCCGGCATCGACGCGGCCGAGGCGAGGGAAAAGCTCTCGGGCGCTTTTGAAATCGAGGACGCGATGACACGCGACCCCGCGTCGCTCGGTGCGGAGCTTGCGCGAAGAAGGGAAAGTGGACGGGTTTTCGCGATGGTGAGCAAGGAAACTGCGTGCTGGCTCACGCTTGCGGATAAGGAGACAGCCGCCGAAGCCATGCCGTCGGACCGATCGCCGACATGGCGCGATCTGGATGTCGCAGTACTGCACTCACTGGTCTTCGAGCGAGCGCTCGGCGTCGAAGCGGCATTCGTTCATTCGATCGGCGAAGCGATAGAAGCCCTCGACCGCGGCGAGGCTACGCTCGCGTTTCTCCTTGCCCCGACACCATTCGAGGCGGTGCGAAAGATTGCCGAAGAAGGCGAGTCGATGCCCCCGAAGTCGACGTATTTCTTTCCGAAGCCGCGGACCGGTGTTGTGATGCGCTCGTTGCGCTGAGCTACGCCTGTGTTGCGGCGCGCAGGATCGCCTTCGAAAGGTCGTCGGCTACGCGTTCGGGGTTGACGGATGCCCTTGTCCCGGCCGGCGCGCTTTCACCGATCCAGATGATGGCGGCGCCGGGCGTTGTGCTCCGCAGGGTTTCGATGATCTCCCTGGCGTCTTTGGTCCTGCCGTCGATCACCGCGACGTCGAACGTCATGTCGGCGGCCGCTTGCTTGACGTCCATGACGTCGTTGGCCGCGGCGATGACTTGAGCCTCGGCGCCGGCAAACGCGCGCAGGCGCCGGCACGCTTCCTCGGAAGGCCCGACGGCGAGAACGAAGATGGCGCGGCACATGACGCGCAAAGGCTACAGGGCGCGCCGGGACGGCGAAAACCCACCCAATCCAGCACCGCCCGGTTTTGCTTGACCCCCTTTCCGGCAAACCCCTCCCGAAGCAGGGAAACCAAACGGCAAGAGCGAACATATCCACCGGATGCGGTGTCCACCTGGCGGGCGTCGCTGCAGGGCCGAGCACCGAAGGGGGCCCACTATGAGTGACGGCGGATCGATCTCACGACGCGTGGTCTTGATCGCGGCAACGCTGGTTCTGGCCGCGACGGCGTGCAGTATCCAGGCGCCCGACTTCCAGCTCGTGAGCCAAGGCGGCGGCGCAGGGCCCGGTGTGCTTCCCAGCGGGGTCGCCACCGGAGCCGGAGGCTCGTACGCGGGCGGTCAGTTCGGCGGCGGTACCGTCGGTGGCGGCGGCCCGGCGGCGTCGGGGAACTGTGTCGGGAAGGCTACGGATACCGGCGTCACCGGCTCGACGATCAAGCTCGGCTCGACTTTCGCGATCTCCGGACCGGTCTCGAGCATCTCGGGCCCGATCAAGAAAGGGGTTCTGGCCTACTTCAATGAGGTGAATGCGACCGGCGGCATTTATGGGCGCAAGATCGACCTCAAGTACTACGACGATGGCTGGGACGCACAAAAAGGCAAGGGGCTCATCAAGAAGCTCGTCGAACAGGACAAGGTGTTTGCGTTGACGACTGTCCCGTCCTCCAACGGATTGGATGCGGCAACGAGCTATCTCGAAAGTAAGCGGATGCCGGTGTTCGGCAGCTCTGGTCTCATCGAAAGCCAATTTCGCTCTCCGATGATTTGGCCCATCGGCACCGGCACGCGTAGCGCATCGCGCATCGGTGAATCGGACATCGTTAATCGCTTGGGCGCAAAGAACGTGGCCGTCGTGTGGCTGGACCTCCTCTCCGGCGCAGAAGCACGTGACGCCTACGAAAAGGCGCTTCCCAAGCGCATGCTGGCAGCCGACCGGCGGGTCGGTCTGTCAGAAGCGGAGTTCTCTCCGGTTTGGGCGGACGTGAAGAAGCAGACACGTGACTGGCAGAAAGCGCACGGCAAGACGCAGGACGGTATTCCGGACTTCGTGGCGCTCCTTATTGACCCCACGAACGCCGTGAAGGCGCTCGAGGCGGCGCAAAATCTCGGGTTCAAGCCGAGAATCGGGTGGGGTGGCGGTGCTCCACTCTTCTTGGATTTGGTCCTTGGCAGCACGTCGTATGCAGCGGATACGGGAATCTACGCGCAAACTTCTTTCATCCCGCCGCTGCCCGAGTTCGCGGCCAACCCGGCCGTGCAAGCGTACATACGGACGGTTCACAAGTACTATCCGAACGCGGACTTGCTGAACCCGTACCTCGAAGGTGGATATGCAGGCGCCGCGCTCACGGTCGAGATCTTCAAGCGCGCCGGCAGTTGTTTGACGCGGGAGAAAGCAATCGAAGTTGCGAACTCTATCGCTGGGTATTCCGCCGCCGGCTTGACGCAGCCCTTGACATACAAGCAACTGGGTGTCGGTCAAAGCCACTACGGCAACCTCTTTATTCTCGGAGTCCAGGCCGTCAAAGATTCCAAGCACGGGCATTGGAAGGTCGCCGTCCAAGGCTCGCAAATGTGGGCCAAGGATCCGTCCCCCGGCGCGTAATGCCATGTCCTTTTATTTTCAGCTGATCATCCTCGGGCTCCCCATCGGAGTCTTGTGGGCGCTGCTCGCGACTTCGGTCGTGATGATCTACCGCGCCTCGCGAGTGTTGAACCTTGCGGTGGGCGGGACGGCGATGTTCACGGCGTATGTCATGTATCAGCTGAATCTCTGGGGGGTCCCGGTTGTCCTGGCTCTCATCGGAGCCCTCGCGTTTGCCGTTCTCTTCGGCATCGCGACCGAGCGGTGGTTACTGCGCCCGCTGCGCGACAAGCCGATGTTGGTCAGCGTGATCATGACCGTCGGAGTTTTGGCACTCACCACGGAGCTTGCGTCCGATCGCTGGGGCGTCGACCGTCAGAACATGCCTCGGATCATGCCGAGCGGCGCGGTTCACTTCGCCGGCATCGCCGTTGGGCTCGACCGTATCTTCATCCTCGCCATCACGCTCCTTGTGATGGCGGCCGTCGTTTATTTGTTCCGCTACACGACGCTCGGGATTTCGATGCGCGCCGTGTCCGACGATCGCCGTGCTGCGCAGTTGATGGGCGTTCCGGCCGGCCGCGTGTCGACCACGACGTGGGCGCTCGGAGGGCTGCTCGGCGGCACCGCCGGAATTCTTCTTTCGCCGGTGATCGGCTTGACGCCGAACGGTCTGGTCTTCCAGTCGATTCCGGCGCTGGCGGCGGCGCTGTTCGGGGGCTTGGTTTCGATCGAGCTGACGTTTATCGGTGCGATGGTGCTCGGGGTCCTGTGGTCGCTCTTGCCCGGCATCTCTTTTGGCTCTTTGCATCTTCGAGAGGTGACCGGCGTGCAAGAGGCAGCGATCTTTCTTCTCGTCATTGCCTTCTTGTACGTGCGATGGGAAGCCTTGTTTGGATCCGAGTTGCGCGAAGAGGAAATCTAATGGCGATCGCAGCGTCGTTACCGAAACACATCGCGTTGCACGATCGCAAGCTGGTTCGCCGCGGGCTGATCGCGCTGCTCATACTCTGGCCTTGGCTTGTGCCGGCGCAGCCGTGGGCGAATCTTGCGGTACGCATGTCGGTGTGGGTTCTTGCTGCGCTCTCACTGGTTGTGCTGACCGGATGGGTCGGCCAGGTTTCGCTCGCTCAAGCCGGGATCATGGGCGTCGGAGCGTTCACCGCCGCACAAATCACGCGGCATACAGGCCTCGACTTCCCGCTCAACATCGCGTTTGCCGGTATCGCTTCGGCCGGGATAGCTGTTGCCATCGGCATTCCTGCGCTGCGTATTCGCGGTCTGTATCTGGCGATCGCCACGCTCGCTTTCCAATGGGCGCTGGAACAGAGTCTGCTCCAGCAACATTGGTTCTCCGGCGGATTCAATGGTGTGAAGATTCCGGATCCGCACATCGGGCCATATTCCCTGACCAACGACCGGCTGATGTATTACGTGGCGTGGTTGCTCACCGGCACCATCATTCTGTTGGTTGCCAACTTGCGAGATTCGCGTACGGGCCGCGCGTGGTTCGCGATTCGTGGGAGCGAGGTCGCGGCAAAGACCCTCGGTATCAATGTCATACGTTACAAGCTCATTGCGTTCGCGGTGAGCGGTTTCATCCTTGGCATAGCCGGTAGCATCAACTTGAATTTCATCGGTCAAGCCACACCGCTTGATTACAACTTCGGGAAGTCGATCCAGTATTTGTCGGTTGCCGTGCTCGGCGGCATCGGTGCAATCGGCGGCGCGGTTCTCATCGGGATCTTCTTCGTTTTTCTCGATGGGTGGTTCTTCCCCGAAATCCTGACCAGTATCGCGGGCAAGATCGGCATCATCACGGCCGGCCTTCTGATCTTTACGCTGATCCGAAACCCGGGCGGGATGATCACGATCCGCGAAGACCTTCGGCGGCAGCATCTGGAACGTGCAGCCCGCAAGGCGGCCAGAACGAATCGCACGATTGTTCTTGATGCTGCGGCGACAGATTCGGTGTTAACGGACGGTGAAGTCACGATCAGCGACGATGCCGCTCCCCTCCTTCCTTCTGCAACCGAGAACGGTCACACCGGCAACGGCAGTGCCGAACGCCTGCGTGCGTTGCTCACGGAGCGGGGTCCCCGGCTGATACGCGCCGATTCGCCGCTGCTTCTCGAAGCGACGGATGTATCGGTTCGCTTCGGCGGCGTCGTGGCAAACGACGAAGTGTCGCTCGAGGTGCGGCGCGGCGAGATCACCGGACTCATCGGTCCGAACGGCGCCGGGAAGACGACGTTCTTTAACACGGTGAACGGGCTCGTGAAGCCGCAAAGTGGACGAATTCGTGTCGCAGGCACGGACATCACCGACGAGCCAACGCACGCACGCGCCCGGCTGGGGATGGCGCGGACGTTCCAGATCATGCGCCTGTTCCCGCGGTTGTCGGTCTTCGACAACTTGATGATCGGCACGCATCTGCAAAACGACACCGGTTTCGGCGGAAATCTTCTCATGAGCGGACGAAGCAGAAGCGAGGACGTGCGGCTGCGCGAACAAGTTCGTAGCACGCTCGCACTCCTTGGGCTCGAGCGCGTCGCACATGAGCGTGTCGCAGGGCTGCCTTTCGGAATCTTGCGGCTCGTAGAGCTCGGCCGCGCTCTCGTGTCGCAACCGAAACTCTTGCTGCTCGACGAGCCGGCGTCGGGTCTGGACGTCGGGGAAACCGACTCCTTTGCCGAGCACTTGTTCCACACGCGCGACGAGCTCGGGATCACGATTCTTTTGATCGAACACGACGTACGCCTCGTAATGATGGCGTGCGATTACGTGTACGTGATGGAATTCGGACGCAACTTGGCCGAAGGCTTGCCTTCGGAAGTCCAAACCAATGAAGCCGTCGTCGCGGCGTACCTTGGAGAGGAGACGCCCGCTCTTGCTTGAGGTCAACGGTATCGACGTCGCCTATGGGCACATCCAAGCGCTTCGGCGCGTGTCGCTGCGAGCCCAAGCCGGCGAGATCGTGGCGCTGACGGGTCCAAATGGTGCCGGCAAGAGCACGGTGTTGCGAACGATCTCCGGACTGCTGCGTCCGTTGGCAGGTGAAGTGATCCTCGACGGCACGCGCATCGACCGCATGGCGCCCGAGCGCATCGTCGAGATGGGCGTCTCGCACTTGCCTGAAGGCCGCGGCATTTTCCCGACGCTCAGCGTCGAGGAAAACCTTCGGATGGGCTACTTCATCAAGCGCCGAGACCGGCTCGGCTTCAAGTCGAACGTCGAACGCGTCACAGAGCTCTTTCCGCGGATCCGCGAGCGGTGGTCGCAGGCGGCGGGGACCTTGTCCGGCGGCGAGCAGCAGATGCTGGCGCTCGCCCGGGCGCTCTTGCCCGAGCCGCGCCTCCTCATGATCGATGAGCTCTCCTTGGGCCTCGCTCCGATCGTCGTTCAGCAGCTTTTGTCCCGAGTCCAGGAGATCAACGAGCAAGGAACGACCATTCTGCTCGTCGAACAGTACGTAAACCTGGCGCTGCGAATCGCGCGCCGGGGCTACGTCATGGAGAAAGGCCGGATCGCGATGTCGGGCGAGGCGAACCAGCTTCTGAAGGACTCGGAGCAGATGCGCGCGTCGTACCTCGGCGGCGGCGGACTCGGCGCGAGCGACGACGTCGCAGCGGCCGCCCTCGCGGAGGATGCAGCTGCCACTGCGCCGGCGAAGCGCCGCGCGCCGCGCAAGACGGCGACGCGCCGGACCAAGACGGGGTGAAGGAGGAACCATGGGACCGATGCTCCTCAAAGCGCCGCTCAACAAGAAGCGGGTCACTCGTCGCAGCCTTATCCTCATCTCCGGTCTTTTCGTATGGAGCCTCATTGCCGCGCCGCAGGCTGTGCCGGACGAGCCAAAGATCGAAGAGCCCCCTACGCTGTCGGCGTACGACGCGACGGCTGATGCGGCGCCGATCAGCGGATTGATCGACCACCAGCTGCGTCTCGTCGCGGCAGCCCCAGGGATCGCGCACTCCACGTCGGAGGTTTCGTATCCGTCGGAGGCCACCTCGACGACGTGGCTTGTCGACGGTGGTGTGCTGAACGGTGCGCACGGAACGACCACCGGCACGCGTGTGCCGACGGAGGCCTCTGCCTCCCAGCCCGGCGGTATCGGCAGTGAAGAGTTTTCAATCGGCAGCGACACTGTCGGCAACGACTCGACGCTGCGTTACGGGGTCGGTGTCGCCCGAGCATCGGCCGTTTCCAGCGACCGGCCGCGTGGGCTCGGCAATGCCCATCTCGCAAACATCGTCCTTCTGCCGGCACCGGGCAGCCCGAATGAGGCGCCGGGAACGTACGACCCCCAAGGTGACGCATCTCACGAAAAGGAGCACCCGCCGTCTCCGGGGGCGGACGACCCGCGAGCGTTCACGCCGAACCCGGCCGGACAGATGGGATTGCTGACGATCGGTTCGGTGACCAGCGCCAGCGATACCTTCCGCGAGGCCGGCACCGTCGTTTCAATTGCCGTCGCCGAAATCAACGGAATCAACATCGGAAATCGAACGGCAGACAACCGGTGTACGAACTGCTTCACGATCGATCAGATTCGCGTTGAGGCTCGCGCCGAATCCGACGGCACGAGCACAGGAGCACTCGCGCGCACGCGCATACTCGTTCACCGCGCATGTCGCGTCGCCATAGCGAACGACGCTCAAACCGGGGACGCCTACGAAGCGGTGAAGTGTCTCGATCCGAATCCCGACGGAGTCATCGCAGTCGTGAGCGGTAAGGAGGATCCGGAAACACTCGAGGATCAGGAAGACCCGAATGCGCGAGGAGTTCGCGAGGTCGAGTCGATCGAGGTCCTCAACAAGATGTTCCACGACGGGCTCGGAATGACCGGCGACATGGGATTCCAGATTCACTTCGGCACCCAGTTCGGTTCGACCATTGAAGACAAGGGCGAGGTGGCCGACGCGTTCGCGCAAGGACTGGCTTTTCAGGTTCGCACGGTTGTCGCCGCCAAGCAGGCGGGTGACATCGCCGACGCAAACAAGGATTCGATCAAGAGCGCCGACCAGCAATGTGATGAGGCGCAGGGCAAGGTGCAAGACCAAGAACCCCCGCAACTCGCGGCGCAAACGTCGTCGGTGACGGTCCCGTGCCCGAGTGGGGTCGCCGAGACTGCCCGCGCGGTCCGCACGGTGGACCTCATGATTGGCTCCGTTCACGCAACTGCTTCAGCGCGCCCGGCGCTCGGCGGCGTCGTTCCCGGCGACGAGACCGGCGGCGGAACGTTCACACCCGGAATCGAGATTCCGACCGTGAACATTCCGTCGTTCAATATTCCTCAAGGTGGCGGTACGAACCAGTACATCGTCGGTGGCGGCGGCATCGGCGCCGGACGGCTCAAGCTCGTCGTCGACTGGTCGTCGGTGAGCGTCAAGCCGTGGGCGCCCAAGGACATGGCGAAAGCGATTTTCAGCGGCGCGCTGCTACTTGGGCTCGTGATGCTCGTGCGACGTCGCTTGATGCCGCACTTGTAGTTCCCGCTACACTCGGCGCGTGCCACGAACGATCCCGCTCGACGACGGCATCATCGCCATCGATACAGAGATGGGCGGGCTCAGCGACCTCGTCGCCGGCTACCTCATTCCGGGTGATCGTCCGGCGATTTTCGAGACCGGGCCCGCGACCGTCGCATCCACGCTCGCCGCGGGCGTTGAGCAGCTCGGGATCCCCGCTTCAGACATCGCCTACCTCGTCTGCTCGCACATTCATCTCGATCACGCGGGCGGCGCCGGCGATCTGGTCGGCACGTTTCCCAACGCGACCGTCGTCGTTCACCAGCAGGGAGCGCGGCACATGGCCGATCCGTCGAAGCTCATGGCGAGCGCGGAGCGCGTGTTCGGAGCCGGGATGGCGATGTTCGGGCCGCTCAAGCCGGTACCCGGCGACCGGCTGCGCGCCGTCGAAGACGGTGACGTGATCGATCTCGGTGGCCGGCGGCTCGAGGTGATTTACGCACCGGGCCACGCGCGGCATCACATGGCGGTGCAAGATTCGTCATCGGGCGTGCTGTTCGTCGGTGACTCCATGGGGGTGTACTTGCCGGAGGCCGGCGTCTTGCGTCCGGCGACGCCGCCGCCCGATTTTGACCTCGAGCTGGCGCTGGAATCGCTCGAGAAATATCGCAAGCGCAGCCCGGCCGGGATCTACTTCACGCACTTCGGCCCCGCGCCTGCGGACCGCGACATGCTGGCCGAGGCCGGCGAGCGTCTCGTGCGTTTCGGCGACATCATTCGCGAAGAGATGGCGACGTCCACCGATCTCGATTATCTCGCCTCGCGATTGGAGGAGCGGACGCGCGAGGACTACGCGATCGTGTACGAACGTCCGGAACTTTTGGCGAAGTTCGAATCGCTCAATGCGTTCCGGTCTTCCGTTGCGGGATACCTACGGTATTTCCAAACGCGCGGCTGAGCTACGGCGCGAGCGCACGAGCCCTGTCGACCACGTCGCGGTAGCCCGGTGATTTGACCGCGATGCGCGCGAACATTGCGCGCGCTTCATCTTTCCGGTCGCCCCGCTCGAGCATTTCCGCCAACTCGTAGCGCAACCGCAGACGAAGATCCTCCGGCAGATCGGGCAGATCGTCGGCGATGTTGAGAACCCCGAGCGCGGACTCGATGTTTCCCCGGTCTTCGTGCGCACGCGCACGCGTAATCTGAGCGTCCACCCATGTCGACTGGTCTACGTCGAAGCGACCGAGCGCCTGCACGATCTCAAGGGCCTTGTCGGGTCGTCCGAGCGCGCGGTAACAGTCCCCGATGATCGGGTCTTGTAGCGAAGAGCCGCTCATGCGTTTGTACGTTTGCAGCTCTGAGAGCGCTTCTTTATACGCGCCCCGCGCATGCAGGATGAGGCCGAGCGTCTCGCGCACAGACCGTGCCCGCGGCGCAGCATCCTTTGCCTTGCGCGCCGCCGCGAGCGCCTTTCCCGTGTTTCCCACATCGAAGGCGGCGAGTGCCGTCGCCATTGACTCCTTCGCTTCTTCGGCGCGGTCGGCGAGCGCGGTGTAATCGAGCTCGCGCATCACCCGCACCGGCAACGACGAATAGTCGACTCGCTTGCGCACCTGGCGTCGCGGCGGTGGACCGCGGCGCCCGCCGCCTCGTTGCGGAGCCCGAGTTGACCCAGAATGGCTATCCGATGCTCGCGAAATGGAGCGACGTTCCATCGATGTCCCGGGCGCCTCGCGCCTGGGAACGGAAGATCGCTCCGGCGAGGACTTTTCTCGGGCGGCGGACTGTGTCGCGGAAGTTTCGGAGCGTTTGGGCTTCGGCGTAGCTTTGCGCCCCCCCCTCTTTTCCTTCGACGCCAGCCTGCTCGCGGCACCGCTCGCCGCGCGCCGCGGCGTCTTCGACGCGGAGGGTTTTGCCGAACGGCGCGGGGATTTCTTCGAGGGAGACACAGTGCGAGCAAGACTACTGTTCGGGGCCTACGCCTTCCACGACAGGTGGAGCGTCACACTCTTGCCTTTGTCGTCCTGCAAGGCCGGACAGTCGACGGACCCCTCGAAGCCACGCTGGGAGATTTGGACCGTGCAATCCAGAGCCGGCCGCTGAAACCGGTCGGCGACTCCCCCGGCGCCGGTGAGGTCGAAATACGCGATCGTCGAGAGGCCCCCGGCGGCCTTCCCGGGCGCGACCGCCGGGATCCGGATGCGGCCGTCGCCCGAGTACCCGAAGACGTTGAGGCCCGCGCGGAACTTCCCCGCCGGCGCGGATTCCGGCCGGGTGAAGGCCACCGAAAGGAACCGCAGGTTGGCGGGGATCGAGGGTGCGTCGGAAACCACGATTTGCAGGGGGGTCGAGCTCTTGAAAGTGACCGACGCGGCCCCTCGGACGGTCAGGGCGACCGCCGCCGGCTGAACCGTCCCCTGGACGGTCGGCGTGCTCTTTTTCCCGCCCCCGCAAGCGGCAAGGAGCAGGGCCAGCAAGAGAAGCCCCAGAGCAATCCGGCGTCCCATCGGCCGCAGACGGTAGCACGGCTCGCGGCTACGCCAAACAGGTCGAGAAGGAATGCGACTTCATTGCCATAACCGGCAGGAACCGGGCAACCAAACGCCGAATCCAATGGGCGAACTGCCTCCAAGGGCGAGGTGGCTCGACTCGGGTACGAGCGGAGGGGTCCACAAGGATCCAGGGAGGGGTGCTCATGAGAGCAAGTCGCAAGATCTTCCTCGTCATAACAGCCGTTTCGGTTGTGGCGATGTTCTTCGTCGGGGCCACACCGGCCGGAGCCGCAAACATAGGCGCTGGAGAAACCATCACAAGCCCGAACTTGGTGTTCCCGTGCTTGGGCGCCGTGGCGAACGTCGACGCATTGACTACGTTCTCCCAGTGGGCCCAGGGCCAGGCTCCCTCGAGCCTTTCTGGATGCAGCGGCTCGCTCTTCTCGGGGGGCGGCGCACTCAACAGCGCTGGCTTCGCCGGCACGAATGGAAGCTCGACTGTTGCAGGTGCGGGTACGGTCAGCGGTGCGTACAACTACTCCGAGCCGTGCAGCGACGCGGCGCCGGTTGTCGGTACGACCTTCTCGGGCGAGACCGGTGAGGCCTACGGCACGCTGACGCTTTCGCTGGCCAACGCGGTGGGTGCGTATCCAACACCGGTCACCGGTCCGGCGACGGTGAAAGTGAACTTCTTCTGGAGTCGTGTCGGCGTCGTTGCCCTCGTTGGTCTCGGTTCTGCGGACATCACGCAGGGCTCGCACGAAACCAAGGTCGGCTTCACGGGCACGCAGCCTGCGGCCTTCGACGACCGATTCAAGAGCGGTGCGGCAGCAGCGGCCTTCGGCGTCCTTCCCACGCGTTTGCTAAATGGCTGTGGCACCGGCCCGGCGGTCGCTCCGAATGACATCATCATTACGTCCGGAACTCTTTCGGCTTCGGCGTAACGGTTCACGTAGGACGAAGACGTAGTGCTCTGCGACCCGGCGGGATCCTTCGGGATACCGCCGGGTCGCAGTCGAACATGGACTGGCGAGAGGGCATGTTGGCACGGGTCTTGAGAGCCGGGCGCCGCGCCCCTCGTGGCTGAGGTTTGCACGCGAAGAAGGGGCACGACGTGAACTTCCAGGGAGAACATATTCGTCCGGCCCGCGGGTTCATCGCGCGGGTCGTGACAATCTGCCTCGCGCTCCTCGTTGTCGCTTCCGTCACGATCGCCCCCGCGCTCGCCGGCGCAGGAATCCAAAAAACGATTCCCCGACTTGGCCCTCTCTACGTCGATTCCGCCGGTGGCATCCTCTACCAAATTGCGAAGGGTTTCGACGGTCCGGATATTGTCGAGATACGAGACCTCGCGTCGCTCGAGGTGCGCAAAAAAGTCGAATTCCCACTCCCGTCGGTAGCGAACTACGTCACGTCTCTGTCGGGAGCCCACCTCCCCGGCGGACTTGCCGCGGTGGATTCGGTGCGCCACCGACTCTTCTATCCGCACCGCATCGACTCCGCCAATCTCGAGTTGATCACCATCGACGGCAGCCGCGGTAGCTCGCATTCGTACCCGCTCTGTTCCCCGGATGTGCCTGGGACATGCACTCCCAACGCGCATTTCAGCCCTGAGTCCATCTCCTATTACGCACCTGATGACATCTTGTACGTTCTGTACATCACGCCCATCCCCTTGCCGACATTGAGTGTCGCAGGACATCTCGCCATTCAGGCGATCAAAGCATCAACGGGCGACGTCCTCTGGAACTACCAGGTTCCGGGATGCACCAGCCTCTTCTCGGACCGTTTTGCGATGCCACCAATCGCTCGGGTGGGAAATCATTTGTATTTGGGATGCGTCGCCGGCAATGGCGGGTCGAGCATTTTGCGCAGCCTCGAGGAAAAATGTACTCGGTGAACCTGTCGGTGGTGTGCTGGTGAGCGATGCCGGCGCAGCGACCCCGCCGCCACCGGGACGTGAGCTTCCAGAGCTCGGCTGCTTCGACGGCGTGACGTGGTCGATTACCTCCGACGCCGCGTCGTCGCGTGTATTTCTTCCGGTCGAAGGCGACCGGTGGGGCGTCATGACGGACGACCTCCCGGCGTACCGCCGGCCGGCCGCGTTTGATCCGGATCAAGGAGCGGCCGACGTTCCCGAAGCAGCGGGCAAGACCGAATCAACGTTCGGAGCTCAAGCGGGCGCCTACGGAGAACGTGTCGTGATCCCCGGTGGACCAATCGGAATCTTCGACAACCTGACGCCCGGTGGAAACTTCGTCCAAAACCTGACCGTCGGCGCTGGCCTTAACTTCCAGCCGTCGAGCCGTGACCTCCGTCTGGCAAACATACCCGTCACGAAGCTCGGAACCGACGGCGTGGAGGCGATCGCAACGTCTGCCGACCGCGATGCGCGATTCGATGCCGACCTCGCGATGCTTCAGCAATGGCACGGCGGTGAGCGCGAGCAGTTGCGCGCCCTGACGTGCGGTCCGTCTCCATCGCCGGAACCCGCGCCGAGCGGGAGCCCGTCGCCGTCGCCCTCACCATCGACCGGTTGCACCGATACGTCGCACACCCCCACGTGGCCGTTCGATTATTCGCATTGCTACGCGTTCGGGGGGAACACGGACCAGCCGACCGACACGAAGGACGGATCGTCCGCGACCTGCTATCTGAAACAGTTGAAGGTCGATGCCACCGCGCACGCGGAAAAGCCGTTTTCGACCGATGTCCGACGCATTCTCAACGGGCTCGCGCCGATTATCACCGTCGGAGAAGCAAACGCTTCGACCTCGTTGATGAGGGATCCTACGCAAGGTACCGTAGCGAAATCGAGCGCAACCGCGCGGAACATCGTGATCAACGGTGCGCTAGGAACGATCTACATCACAGAGGCGACGTCCACGGCGATCGCGCGCGCCGCCGGTCATCACGGTACGGCGAGCACGACGTTCCCGGCGCCGGAGTTCCGCGGCGTGAAGATCACGGGGCCCGATGGGGCCGAGCTCTTCGGGTGCGAGGTCTGCGTACCGTCGAGCGTTGTCGACGAAATGAACCAAGTTCTGGGACCGCGCATCATTGCGCGCCTTCCGGTCCCCGACGATACGTTCCTCAAAGGAAGCAAGCTGGGGACGTACGCATCGGTCGAGCAGGACTTCTGGCAGCGGACGGAGGAGCAGGCACTATTCGATAAGCCGGCCGACGACTTGACCACGCCCGCGCTGGAATTGCGCATCAACACGAATGTGCTCGCGAGCTCGGGTTATGTCGTTCAGCTCGCCGGGGTCTCGGCGGTTGCGTCGTACCGCATCTCGAAGCTGCCGGAGCTGCTTCCACCACCACCGATTCAACCGCCGGTGACAATCACCAAGGTGTTCCCGCCACCCCCGCTGCCGAACGGTGGCACCGGGCCGACCACGAAAACGATCACAACGCAGATCGTCGAAAAGGTTCGGTCGGGCGTGCGGTGGGTTATGG
>JAIVGO010000186.1 GCA_020201525.1 Actinomycetota bacterium
CAGCCGGCCCGTGTGAGTGCTACCCGTGGGCACCGTTTCCTGCGGGCAAGCCTAGATCGCCCGAGGAACGTTCTCAGAAAAGCAGAACCGTGAAGAAGGCGCTCAGATGACTCTCGTTGCCGGCGAGGTCCTGGATGAACGCATCGACGGTGTAGAAGCCGGGCGGCAGCGGGCCTTCTCCGAGGTTTGCTCCCACGGCTGTCAACGGCACCTGATACGACAGCGCGCCTGCATTTAGCGATGGTCGGAGCGTCGACGCGGTCACCCGGTTGGTCAGGATGAATCTTGAGGCCGACGGGTTGATGCCGGAGCCCGTCCCGTCGGCAACGTCGAGGGAGATCTTCGGGGATGCATTGGTGACGTCGCCCTCGGCGGGTGACAGGTTGGCCACAACCGGCACGATGGTATCGACCGCGATCGTGAACGGAACCGTCGTCGAGTTTCCCGCATTGTCGGCAAGACTGATGCTGGCGCCATGCAATCCGTCGGCCAGACCTCGCGCCTGGGCTTCAAACGAAGGGGACGCCCAGGGTCCGACCGCCAGCGCGAGACCGTCGACCACTGCGGCAATGGATTCGAAATTGACGCCACTCCCGCCCGAGTCGGTCGCGGTGAAGGCGATCACGGGGTTGGCGCTATTGAACCAATACGTCGGCCCGGACGGAGCACCCGCGACTCGGCTCAGCGGATAAGAGACGGAGCGCCGATCGGTCAGCGGCGTACCGTTGGCGCATCTGCTCGCTTGGATGCGGACTCGCTGAACAGTTGAGGGAACCATCGCGGTCCAGATGAACGCGCCGCCTGAGTCGCTTGCCCCCGTGTAGGACGCTGCAGTTGCGGCGCCGGTCACCGCATCGAAGACGCGGACGCAGGAAGCACTCACGGGTGCGGTGGTGACGACAGTCACCGTTGCCTGGGGGCCGTCCAACAACCAGGACGACACACCGATGTTGTACGGAAGCGTCACTACCGCGCCGTAGACGCCGGGGCTCTCCCGTGATCTTGTTCTGCAAGAGACATTGCTCTCACGCTGGACGCGCGCAGGCGTACCCTTCTCATCAAGACGTGAGCCCGATCTCGGACAAGCCGACGCCACGCGCGTGCTCATCCGCCAAGTGCTCGGCGCGATCTCCCAATACGAACGCGGCGTCATCGCAGCCCGCATGATGGCGGGCAAGATCGCCCGCGCTCGTCAAGGATTCTTCGCCGGCGGCAAAGTCCCCGACGGATACAAAGCCGTAGGCGACCCGGCGCGATTCGTGCTCGATCCCGAGCGCGCGCCAATCATCCGCGAAGCCGGAGAACGCGTCATCGCCGGCGAGACGGTCACCGCCGTCGCGCACGACTTCGTGCGCCGCGGCATCCCCGGACCGGCCGGCAACGGCTGGGAGCCCGGCTACCTCGCCCGTATGCTGCGCAACACCACCTACGCCGGCGAGGCCAAGTTTCGCATGCGCGAAGCCGTCGAGCCGCTCACTCGCCGCACCAGCCACCACGCAGCCCGCGGAACCAAAAGCAGCCAGCGCGCCCGGCCCGAAGACGAGTGGATCACCATCGAATGCCCGGCCATCTTCGCCGCGGTCGAGTGGCAGACGCTGCAAGCAGCCCTCGCCCGCCGCGGCTTCCAGAAGAACCAGAGCGGCACCTACCTTCTCTCGCGCAGGTTTCGCAGTCGTTGCGGCTCCACCTACGTCGGCAACTACAACGCCGGCAAGATCCGCTACCTATGCCAGCGCCGCACCAAACGCGGCATCACCGGCGAAGACGACTGCGGCTGTCCCCAAATCTTCGCCGAGACCGTCGACGAAGCCGTCTGGCGAGCCGTCGCAGGCGTCCTCCAAGATCCCGGACGGCTCGCCACCATCGCACGCGAAGAGCTGCGCCGCCGCGGCATCGCCCAAAGTGAATCCAAACTCAAGAAAGAACTCGAGACCATCGACCGAAAGCTCACGCGTGCACGCGACGCGCTCGGCCGTCTCGTTCGTCACCATGCGGAGAAAGCCACCCTCGACGACGCCACCTTCGAGACCGCGGCCGCACCCATGCGCGACCACGTTCAAGCACTCGAACGCGACCGGGAAAACCTTCTTCGTGCACTCCCGGGCGCAGGACTTCAGGAAGATGAGAGAGCCATACAAGCAACCGCCGACGAGGTCATTCACCGGCTCCAAACCCTCAGCTTCGCCGAGAAGAACCGCCTGCTCGCGCTCCTCGACGTGGAAGTCCACGTTGACGAAGATGGCCTGGTCAAAGCCTCACTTCGTGCTCCTCGGCCCGAGCCCGAGGATCAACGAAAAGTATGCTTTAGTACATACTCTCGATCGCGTCCGCGTACTTTTCGTTGATGGCTTTGCGACGGACCTTCATCGTCGGCGTCATTTCCTCGTGCTCCTGAAGGAAATCGCGATCGAGCACGGTCCACTTCTTGATCTGCTCGACGCGGGCGAGTTGCTGGTTCACCTCGTGCACCGCGTGCTCGACGAGCTGCTGGATGTCGGGGTGCTGCGTTAGTTCCGCGAATGACGAAAATGCGATCGACTTCTGCTGCGCGAACTGCGTGACTTTTTCTTCATCGAGCGTGATGATCGCAACCAGGTACGGCCGCCGGTCGCCTATCACAACCGACTGCGAGATCCACGGCGAGTACTTCAGCATGTTCTCGATCACTTGCGGCGCGATGTTCTTGCCGGCCGCCGTGATGATGAGGTCCTTCTTGCGATCGGTGATACGCAAATAATTGTCCTCGTCGAGCTCGCCGATGTCACCGGAGTGCATCCAGCCGTCTTCGTCGATGAGCTCTTTCGTGGCGATCGGATCCTTGTAGTAGCCGGGACCGACGTTGCCGCCCTTCACGAGGATCTCGCCGTCGTCGGCGATCTTCACTTGCACGCCGTCGATCGGGGGGCCCACGGTTCCGATCTTGATCTTGTCGACGCGGTTGATCGACGTGGGACCGTTGTCTTCGGTCTGTCCGTAGACCTCGGCCACCGGCAAGCCGATCGCATGGAAGAACCTAAGCACGTCTGGGTTGATCGGCGCAGCGCCGGACACGAGCGCTTTGTGCTGGTCGAGCCCGAGCGCGCCGCGCGCGAGCGCGAACAGCCGCTGGTCGGCTTCTTGGTACTTCTCTTCGAGCTCCGGCGGCAGCGATGTGCCGGCCTGCGTCGCTTCAACGCGCTTCAGCCCGAGCTGGATCGCTTGCTCGGCCATGTCCTTCTGCTCGGCCGGCAAGTTTTCGAGCATCGCCGTGATGCCGGTGTAGAACTTCTCCCACACGCGCGGCACACCGAAGAAAATCGTCGGCTTGCAGTCGCGCAGGTCGGCGGCAAGCGTGTCGATCGACTGCGCGAACCACGTCTCGGCGCCTTGATAGATGCCGAGGAAGTGCGACGTAACGCGTTCCGCGATGTGCGACAAAGGCAAGTACGACAGCTTGCGGTCGTCGGTGGAACCCGGCAGCACCCGGTTCAGCGTGTCGACGGTGAACGTGATGTTGCGGTGCGTGAGCATCGCGCCCTTCGGCGGACCCGTCGTGCCCGACGTGTAAACGAGCGTCGCGAGGTCGTCCGGCTCGACGAGCTTGATGTGCTCCTCGACGCCCCACGGCTGCTCGTTGTTATAAGCATCTCCCGCAAGGAGCAAGTCCTCGTACGACATCACGAAATCATCGGTGGTCACGCCGTCCATGTCGATGACTACCGCCTTGACCAAGTGCGGCAGGTCGTTGCGCGTGTGCAGGATCTTCTGGAGCTGGCCGGCATTTTCGAGAAAGATCACTTTCGATTCGGAGTGTCCGGTGATGTAGGAAACTTGCGGCGGAGAGTTCGTCACGTAGATCGGCACGGTGACGCCGCCGAGCGCTTCGATCGCGATATCGGCGACGTGCCACTCCGGCCGGTTCAGCGACAGGATCGCGACCTTGTCGCCGCGGTCGACCCCGAGCGATCGCAAGCCGCCGGCAACGCGCCGCACATCGCGTTCGTATTCCTTCCAGGTGATCGGCATCCACTGGTCGTCCGCCTTCACGCGGAATGCAACGGCTTCGGGCGTTGCCGCGGTGCGCTCGAGAAACATACCGATGACGGTGCCGGGCATGATCGCCTCCGATGTGGGTGATGCCTTGTTTATACGGTGCAATAGCGCGTTAGCGCAATGGTTCTAGAGAATTTCGTCCAGCATTGCGCCGTATCGCGACGCGACGTCTGCCCACCGGTGATTGGCCTCGACGAAGGCTCGGCCGGCACGTCCCATGCGCTCGCGCGCAGGCGGATCGCCGAGGATTCGCACGACGGCATCCGCCAGCCCGCGCGTATCGGTGCCGCCGACGACGAGCCCGGTCTCGCCGGGCACGACCGCTTCCGGCGCGCCGCCGGAATCGCCGGTGATCGCCGGACGCCCACACGCTTGCGCCTCGAGATACACGAGGCCGAGCCCTTCGACTTCAAGCCCCGCATAACGCGAGCGCACCGGCATGCAAAACACGTCGCCGGCTGCATAGTGGGCGGCAAGCTCGGCTTCCGAAACCTCGCCGGCGAACGCCACCGCACCCGTGACGCGAGCTGCTTTTGCAAGACGCTCGAGTCGCTCGCGCGCCGTTCCCCCACCCACAAGCAGCAACGCCGCGTCGGGGATCTCTTCCCGCACGAAAGGCAACGCGCGAATGAGCTGGTCCTGTCCCTTGCGGGACACGAGACGGCTCACGCAACACACAACCGGTCGCGCGTCGAGACCGTGCCGCTTGCGCACGGACGACCCGTCCACCGATGGATGGAACCGTTCGAGGTCGACGCCGGTTCGCAGCATGTGGATCGGTGCCCGCTCTCCGATCGCGCGGCGAATGAAGCGCGCGGTGAACTCGCTGACCACGGTCACGAGCGAGGCTCGCTCGCCAATACGTCGGAGCGCCTGCAGCAAGGCCGGCACGCGCGCCCACGCAACCTCGAAGCCGTGTGTGTGAACGACGACGGGAATGTCCACCGACGACGCCACGAGATTCATCGGAAGAACCGCGCCGAACACGAGCGCGTCCACTCTCTTGGCCATTGCCGCCACGACACGCCGTAGCTCCGGCGCCGGCCAATAGATACGCGTCGGATGGCGCACAACCTCGAACGGAAGCGTCGCATCGAACGCTGCATCGCCGGGATGCGCAGGGGCAAGCACGGTGATCTCATGCTGGGGCAGCCGCGTGTAGATGTTCAGCAGGTAATTCTGGATGCCGCCGACGCGCGGCGGGAAGTCGTTCGTCACGAGAAGGATCTTCACGGCGTGAGCCCGAGCTTGGCGGCTTCGGCTTGTTGCAGCGCGATACGCTCGAGCGGCGCGGGATGGGAAAAGAAGATCCAGCGGATCACCGGGTTCGGCTCGATGTCGGAGATGTTGTCTCGCGCGAGCGATACTTCTACCTGAACCGCGGTCTGGATGTCGCGCGTCACGTGCACCGCGTGCCGGTCTGCATCGGCTTCGATGCGCCGCGAATACCAATTGCCGACGGGCAGTGTCAGCAAACCTGCGATCGTGATGAACATCACGAGAAACGGGAGGGCGCGCACATCCGAAGCTCCCGAGATGCCGAGATAGCTTTTCACGGT
>JAIVGO010000187.1 GCA_020201525.1 Actinomycetota bacterium
CTTCGGTTTCTCCCCCGACGGCACGATCACGTTCGCCAACGAAGTCGCATCGTCGATCCTGGGATGTCCGGTCGACGATCTCGTCGGCCGGCCTGCCACGAGGTTCATCGCCGCACTGGCCGACCACGATCCGGCGGGGAACACGATGACGATCGAAACCGTCGTGGAGCGCACCGATGGGAGCACCTTCCCCGGGGAGTTCGGCTGTTCGCCGATCCGCGAACGAGACGTCGTCGTCGGAACCGTCGTTTCGTTCCGCGACATCACCGCCCGCAAGCGGATGGAGAACGAGCGCGAGCGCGCGGCGAGTTTGGTCGCGGCAACGTTGGAATCGACCGCGGACGGGATCCTCGTCGTGGATGCAACGGGCAAGCTCACGAGCTTCAATCGCAAGTTCGTCGAGATGTGGAGCATCCCGGACGAGATCGTCGATCGAGGATCGGACGATGAAGCGCTCACATTCGTGCTCGATCAGCTCGATGACCCCGACGCGTTCGTCGGCAAGGTTCGGGAGTTGTACGCGCATCCGCATGCAGAAAGCTTCGACGAGCTTCATTTCCGGGACGGACGTACGTTCGAGCGCTATTCGAAACCACAGAAGGTCGCCGGCTCGACGGTCGGACGCGTGTGGAGCTTCCGAGACGTGACCGAGCGACACCGTTTGGACGAGATGAAGAACAGCTTCCTGTCCGCGGTGAGCCACGAACTTCGAACACCCCTCACGTCCGTTCTCGGATACGCACTCACGTTGGAACAATCGGGCGATGCGATGCCTGCCGCCGATCGAGAGCAAGTCCTCGGCAGACTCGCGGTGAACGCACGCAAACTTCAGCGACTGCTCGAAGACGCGCTCGATCTGGACCGGCTCAGCCGCGGCATGCTCGCGCCCAAGCGCGCGCCGACGCTCGTGCGCGACCTGATGGTGCGCATGATCGAGGAGTCGGGGGTCGCAGACGACCGGCCTGTTGTGGTCGACATCGAGCCGATCATCGCTTCCATCGACGGCCCCAAGGTCGAACGGATCGTCGAGAACCTGCTGCGGAACGCAGCGCGACACACGAGCTCCGGGACCAGGGTGGCGGTTCGGGCGCGCGCGCGCGACGGCGGTCTCTTGATCTCCGTCGAAGACAGCGGGGCCGGTGTGCCCGATGACTTGAAGCGAACGATCTTCCTTCCGTTCCAGCAAGGCTCCGAAGTGAACAAGCACGCTCCGGGTGTCGGGATCGGTCTCGCGCTCGTCGCGCGCTTCGCCGACCTCCACGGCGGCTCGGCGTGGGTGGAAGACGGCGACGCCGGCGGCGCGTGCTTCAACGTCTACCTGCCCTGCGACGTCGTGAGCGCGAGACGCTCGACGACGCCGCGCGCGCGGCGCATCACGCCGAACTCCTGAAAGACACCCTTGAGATCTGCTGGGATCGCTCGCCGTTCTACAAAGCGAAGCTCGAACAGGCCGGAGTGAAACCCGACGACGTGAACTCGCTCGACGACCTGAACCGCATCCCGATCACTACGAAAGACGAAGCGCGCGCGGCGATGGCCGGCCTCGGCACGTTCCCGCTCCACGAAGCGAAACGCATCTTCGTCTCACCGGGACCGCATTTCTACGCGGGACAACGCCGATCCGATCCGCCGGCGCAGCACGGCACGACGCCGCTGGCGTTCGCGTTCCACGCGATGGGTTTCCGCGAGAACGACATCGTGCTCAACACGTTCAGCTACCACCTCACGCCCGGCGGCTTCGGGCTCGAAGACCAGCTGATCGCGGCCGGATGCGCGGTCGTTCCGGCCGGTCCGGGGAACACCGAAGTTCAGGTCGAGATCCTCACGAAGCTTCCCGTCACCGGGTATGTGGGGACGCCGTCGTTCCTGCTGCTGCTGACCGACAAGGCCGAAGAGCTCGGCGTCGATCCGAAAGATGTGTGGCACCTCCAAGTCGCGTTCGTCACCGCGGAAAAGCTCACGGAAGACGTGCGCGACGAGCTCGAAGCGCGCACCGGCGCCATGGTTCGTCAGATCTACGGCAGCGCGGACGGATTGCTTCCCGCATACGAATGCTGGGCCAAGTCCGGCATGCACTTGCATCCCGATCAGATCATCGAGGTGCTCGACCCCGACACGCGCGCGCCGGCACAGCTCGGCGAAGTCGTCGCGACGTTGCCGAACGCGAACCGTCCTCTGATGCGATTCGCGAACGGAGACCTCGTCGAGCTGCGCGACGATCCGTGCGCGTGCGGGCGCACCGGCGCGCGCATCGCACGGTTCGCCGGCCGCGTGGGCGAGTCGACGAAGGTCAAAGGGATGTTCGTGTATCCGGAGCAGATCGCCACGGTCATCAACCGGCTGCCCGTTGTGACGAACTGGCAAGCGGTGGTCACGCGCAACGAACGGCGCACCGACGAATTCAAAGTCCTCGTGGAGCTCGCCGAGCAGCCGGAACACGTCGTCGAGCGGATCGCGATGGAGTTGCGCGATGCGATCAGGATCAGGGCCGACGTCGAGATCGTCCCGAGGGGGACGATCCCAGAGGGTGCGAAGCGTCTGGACGATCGGCGGACGTATTGATCCCCCTTCCCCAACCGGACCAGGAAACACGATTCTTCTGGGACGCGTGCGCGCGCAAGGAGCTGATGATCCTTCGCTGCAACGCGTGCCACCTGTACATCCATCCACCGCGGCCGGCGTGCAGACGATGCGGCTCGACGGATGTCGGGCCCGCGCGCGTGAGCGGCCGCGGAGTCATTCACAGCTACACCGTCACCGCGCAACCCGTTCCGGGATACGAGCCGCCCTTCACCGTGGTCCTCGTCGACCTCGAAGAGCAAGAGGGGTTGCGGCTCGTGTCACAGATCGTCGACGTCGAGCCGCAGGATGTTCGTATCGGCATGCCGGTCGAGGTGACGTTCCGGCAAGCATCCGACGACGTGTGGCTCCCCTTCTTCGCATGGCGACGCTGAGAGACGTCGCGATCGTCGGGGTCGGGTACTCCGAGATCGAACGGCGGAGCGAGAAGAGCGTCACGCAGCTCACGATCGAAGCTGCGGCCGCCGCCGTGGCCGACGCTGCATTGACGTTCCAAGACATCGACGGCATGGCGTCGTACCCGGGGTCGTACGACTCGATCCCGTGCTTCACCTTGATCGATGCAGCCGGCATCCCCGGGGTCACATGGTTCGCCGACATCTCCGGATGGGCACCTGCCGCGATCGCGCCTGTGATCGATGCCGCGCACGCGGTCGCGCTCGGCTCGTGCCAAACGGCGCTCGTGTTTCGTTCCGTCAAACGCAACCGCGAGAAAGCGCCGGGCGTCGTCACGACGCCGCGCGTCGGAGGCGACATGCAGTTCCGCGCGCCGTTCGGAGACGCGATGACGTCGCAGTGGCTCGCGATGTGGGCTCGACGACATATGCACGAGTACGGAACGACGGAGGAGCACCTCGGCGCCATCGCAGTCACGTTCCGCGATCACGCCGCGTTGAACGCGCGCGCGCCGCTGCGCGACCCGATAACGCTCGACGACTATTTCGCGAGCCGCGTCGTCACGACGCCGTTCCGGTTGCTCGATTGCGACTTCCCGGTCGACGGTGCGGGTGCCGTCGTCATCACCACCATGGAGCGCGCGCGCGACCGGCCGCACACACCGGTGAAGGTGCTCGGCGGCGAAGTCGCAACCGGCGAGCGACCAGACTGGGAGCAGTGGCCGGACCTCACGACGATGGCGAGCAAGCACGCATCCGACGCGCTGTGGCGTCGCACCGGGATGTCGGCGGCAGACGTCGACGTCGCGGAGGTCTACGACGGCTTCTCATGGCTCGCATTGTGCTGGCTCGAGGACCTTGGGTTCTGTGAGAAGGGAGAGGGCGGCCCCTTCATCGCCGAAGGGAACGTGCGGCTCGGCGGACGCATCCCGGCGAACACCCACGGCGGCTCTCTGTCGGGGGGCCGTTTGCATGCGATCAGCCATGTCATCGAATGTGTGGAGCAGCTTCGGGGCGAAGCGGGGGAACGGCAGGTCGAAGGAGCACGAACAGGAGTGGTCACCGCCGGAGGTGGCACGATGGGGGGTGCACTGCTGCTCGGCACTAACTATTGAGCCAGGGTCTGCGCGAGCCGACGAGCCAAAGCAGGCGGGAATGCGCCACAGCCACGTTGAATACATCCTAGGAGCCCCGATGACGCCCCGAAAGATCGCAGCCTTCGTCGCATGCGCATGCTTGTTCCTTGGCGCGTGCGGCTCGCGTGTCGCGCCTCTCCCCGGGACGCAACTCGCCAACGGCCAGCTGGGAACGACCGGCGGCGGAACCGGTCAGGTGCCCGGCGCGTCGGGCGTCCCCACGCCGGGCGCGACCACCGGCCGCGGCGGGATCGTGGAACCACCGTCTTCGATCCTCAAGCCGGGATGCAAGGGTGGCGCGACCGACCAAGGGGTCACGTCGAGCACGCTCAAGCTCGGCCTCATCGCATCGCTCACAGGTCCCCTTCCCGGTCAGTTCGACAGTGAGGTCGAAGCCGTCGACTCCTACTTCCGCGCGATCAACGACGCGGGTGGGATCTGCGGGAGAAAGATCATCCTCGAGATCCGCGACGATAACGGCAACGGCACGACCAACCTGAACCTCGCGAGCAAGATGGCCACCGAAGATCACATCTTCGCCTTCGTAGGCAGTGTCTCCGCTCCCGACGATTCCGGCATCGCGACCGTTGCGGCCGATGTGAATCACAAGTACGGAGGGCCGTATCCGGATCTCGGGTTCCCTCTCACATGGAAGCGCACGGAATCACCAACCAACTTCTCCGTCCCGGGCGCCGTTCAACATGACGTCACCGGCGAAGGTGCGAGCGGCACGAAGTGGCTCAACCAACAATTCGGCATTAAACAGGTAGCGATCTTCTGGTTGCGCGAGAGCGAGGTCTCGGTGCTTTCGGCGTGGGGATTCGAGGCGGCGGACATCAAGGCGAAGCTGTCGAGCGATGGTAAGTCGTCCGGCGTCACGATCTGTCACGAGCAACCCGCCGGAGTCCTCGACAGCTACTACGGCAACTACGTGAGCTCGATGCTCGCCGATTGCGACCCGGCGAACGGCCCGATCGCCATCTACACGACGATGGAGAACAACGCGAACATCAAACTCGCCAACGCGTTGCAGCAGGGCTCGGTCACGCTCTGCAAGAAGGTTGGACAGAAGGACTGCATGGTCTTCGCGCCGACGTTCTCGTCTTATCTGCCGAGCTTCATCACCGGAGCGCGCGCGCACGCAACGGAAGGCGCGTTCATCGCGATGCCCCAGATCCCGTTCGAACGGCTCTCGCAACCGCAGAGCTCATGGACCCCCGGAACGTATGAATTGCAGCGGTACTACAGCACGCTCTTGCGCTATTACCCGCGACCTCACCCACCGGGAAGCTTCGGCGCGCCGGGCTGGGGCTCCGCGGATCTCTTCGCGCAGGCGGCCGCAAAATGCGGAGCAGCACTCACACGAAGCTGCGTTCTCAACAACCTCAGGACGTGGCCGCCGTACACAGACTCCGGGTTCCTCAGCCCGAACAAACCGGGCGATCACACGATCTATCACGCGGATCTGCTGGTGCAGGTCCAGAACGGCCAGTTCACCGAGGTGAACCCGCAACTCAAATCCGGCCCATCGGGGGCCCCTGATTTTTGGGATGACAGCAAGCTCTTCGATTGGGGAATCTTCTGGTGGTGTCACCAGGATCTGTTCCCGCAGTCCGCGAATGCGGACAAACACAAGCTCGTCTACGCCGGACGGAAGTACCAAGTCACGGCGGCGCAATGCGCGGCGAGCAATCACCAGACATAAGGGACGGAAGGGACGTTACCGTAGGGCGACGAACTCGTTTGAAGGGATGAGAGCCCGATGAGTTCACTTGGGAAGCTTGCCGGCCGAGCCGGAGTGCTGGCGGCGGTCTGTTTCCTACTGGCCGTGCTCGCGCCCCCCGCCTCGGGCGATGTTGCGCCTCTGCCGAACTACACCGGCTCCAGCGTGGGTCAAGGTGTCGTGACGACGTTCACCATCGCGCCGAGCATCTTCACCCCACTGCTACAGAGCGGCTTGGTGTATTCCTCGGCAACCCTGAGCTCGCAGGGGCAAGGATCGTCACACGCCATCGCTGCGCAGATCTTCCCGGGATCGTTCGCACTCGGCGCGCTCGGCTGCGGGGTTCCCGCCGGCTGGCTGCAGGCGAACTATCCGGAGGCAGGCCCCTGCGTGTCGGATCCCAAGCCGGGCAACCTCTTCCAGATAAACCGGTCCAGCTTCTTCACCGACCTCGGCGCACCGCAGGTCGACGACGTCCTGAACACCGTCATCGACCGAAGCAGTCTTACCCTCGGAACCGTTCGAGCGTATGCGCACCAGACGGCGAGCTACTCGAACGTGGAGACGGCGAACTACTCCATCCGCTCGGACCCGACGATGCCGCCGTTCCTCGCGGCGAAGGACGTCACCACCACCGCGATCGGCTATCTGAAGGACGGCGGCCTGGTCAACGAAACGACGACGACCGTGAAGGGGCTCTCGCTCTTCAACGGTCTGATCGACATCGGCTCGGTTGAATCCCACGCGGTTTCGGGTTCGGACGGAACGACCGGATCCGCGGATTCGTCGATACAGCTGTCGGACGTGACGGTGCTGATCAACAACACGAGGTACGAGGCCACGATAGACAACAAAGGCG
>JAIVGO010000029.1 GCA_020201525.1 Actinomycetota bacterium
CTCTTGGGCGACGGCGATGCTCTCTTCCACGCTCCAGATCGCATTGGGGTCGAGCCGGAAGCGATCGTCCGGGAACGCTTCCGCGAGCGCTTTGTAGACCGCGATGTCGTACGCCGGCGGAAAGTATCCGCCCTTCAGCTTGTGCGTCCGAAAGCCGTGCCTTTCGACAAGCTGCTTTGCATGACCAACCATGGCATCGATCGTTTGCTCGCCGCCGCCGCCGGTTTCATCGTTCGCCAACCGGTAGAAGAGGTACGACGCGAACGGCACGCGCTCGCGCAGCGCGCCACCGAGCAAGTCGCACGCGCGGATGCCGAGCGCTTGGCCGATAATGTCGATGCATGCGAACTCGAGCGCGGCGTGAATTTGCATTCGCGCGTTGTACAGCGACGCGGTCGGGTTCATGATCTTCCACCGGAGGGCCTCGAGCTGAAACGGATCGTGGCCGGCGAGATATTGGTTCATGGCTCGGATCGATTGTTCGGCGCTTTCCCCGCCGCCACCCATCTCCCCGAGTCCGACCAGTCCCGTATCGGTTTCGATCTCGACGATCGTGCGGACGAAGCGACCCCAGTGCGCACCGTTCGCGTGCAATATCGGCGCTTCGAGCGGGACGGTGACCGTCGTCGCGCGAATGTCGGTGATGCGGCCGGCGGCGCTCATGTTCCCGAGATGACCGACAACAGGCCGCCGTCGGCAAGCAAAGCGACGCCGGTGATGAACGACGATTGCGGCGACGCGAGGAAGGCGACGGCTTCGGCGATTTCTCGTGGGTGTGCCACACGGCCCATCGGATGCATCTCTCCCCACTCCTTCAGCGCGCGTTCCGGGTTGCCTTCGCCGAACAGGTCGGCGGCACTACGAAGCATCGGCGTGTCGACCGAACCGGGACACACGCAGTTCGCGCGCACCGCCGGCGCGTGATCGACGGCGATCGCACGCGTGAGTGCGATCACGCCGCCTTTACTCGCCGAATATGCCACGACGCCGCGCTGCGCGGCGAAGCCTTGGACCGACGCAACGTTGACGATCGCGCCGGCGCCGCTGTCGATGAGGTGTGGCATCGCATGCTTCGCCGTGAGGAACATACTCTTCAGGTTCACATCGATAACCCGATCCCATTCGTCGGTCGGTGTGTCGATGACGTTGCCGTAGCGCTGGATTCCGGCACTGTTGACGAGAATATCCAGGCGGCCGAACTCGCTCGTGGCCGCAGCCACCGCTTCTTCACTCGTCCGAGATTCAGACACGTCGCCTTCGACGGCGAGGTCGGCGTCGGCCTTCTCGAGATCAACGCCGCAGACGCGAGCGCCGCGCTCCTGCAAAAGGCTTACGACCGCTGCGCCGATTCCTTTTGCCGCACCGGTGACGATCGCAACTTTTGCCTCGAGCGTGCTCATGCTTCCACCTTCGGGTAACGCAGTGGGATACCTGTTGCATTGAAATCGCACTCGGTTAGATGCCACCGGCCGAGGCTGCCGACGACGAGGCGCCGTCGCTCCGGCGCGAGCCAGACGCCGTTCGTCGGCGCCGCGAGAAGCGTTCCTTCGGGATCTTCTGCGAGGATCTCAACGCGTCCGTCGGGCGACACCCGATCGATGCGGTCGGGCCGGTAATAGAAAACGTATACACGGCCCTCGGTGTCGATCGCGCAGCCGTCCGGCACACCCACGAGATTCGTCACAACCTCGCGCGGGCCGGCGGATCCGTCTGCGCGAATCGGAATCCGAACAAGCGCCGGCGTCGTCGACTCAAGCACGAACAGGGACTCACCATCGGCCGACAGCGCGGCGCCGTTCGGGAAGCCGGTCGCCTCCGCAGTCCACAGGGATGTCTTTCCGCCGGCGTCGATTCGCAGGATGCAGCCGTCGTTTTGTTTCCAGCTGCCGGAGTCGGTGACGTACAAGTTGCCCGTATCGTCGAAGACCGGCCAGTTCGGATTGACCATCGGCCGGTCGGGTGTGCCGTTCGAATACACCGTCACGTCGCCGGTGTGCGGATCGATGCGGACGACTTCCTTGCGCCCGACGTCGCAGCAGTAGAGGAGACCGGACGCGTCGGCGCACAAACCGAGCATGAATCCGCCCGTGGTTGCCACCTGCTCGACGCCGCCGCTCCGTACGTCAACGCGGTAGATCTGCCCCGCTTCACCACCCGCATACAACACGCCCGTCGGGTCGACCGTGACGCCTTCCGGATGGTCGAGCCCTTCCGCGAGCACTTTCAGATTTTCGAGGCCCATGATTCCTCCCGCTGCGCCACTATATTCAGCGCCGCCATTCGTTGTGCCCTGAACTCGCCGCGTGCGACGCATCCGCGAACCGAACCTGTGCCGTGACGCCGGGCGGGAGATCGACCACCAAGCGTTGGTTGTTCACGTCGACGTGAATGAAGCCGTGCGGGGTGGGGACCCATCCGGAAGCGAATGCTAAGTCGCCGAGATGCGGCTCGATGACCGCGGTTGCGAAGCCCGGTGAAGCAGGCCGAATGCCGAGGACGTGCGTCGGTAAGTCATATACCGGCGTGGCCGACCAGACGTGCGCTCGGCTTCCGAGACCCGGCGCCGCGTCCCAGTACTCTTCGAAGCAGCCGTTGCCGCTGTCGAGCAACGACTTCCATCGCCGGATCGACGGAAGCAGTCGGTCGTGCGCTCCCGCCGTGATTAACGCGCGATGGAGGAAGTGGCAAAAGTACGGCTGCGCGAGGACAACGTTGCGTTCGTCGTCGAAGCCGTCGGGATCGGTCCATTGGCGCGTGATCCGCTCGGCGAACGTGCCGGGGTCGCCGGGGGTCAGCGTACGGACTAGCCGTTCTTCGTCGAGGATGCGAGTGAGCATGCGCGGCCATCGCGCGCGCGATGGGCATCCGGCGATTATCGCGAGTGAGTTTGTCTGCTGGCTGACCCGGCGCCCGGCGGCCTCTCCCGGATTCGCCGCGTCGACGTAAACGCCCCGTTTCTCGTCCCAGTACCTTTCGAAAGAGTGCCGCGTCCGATCAGCGCGGGCGCGCAAGCGCGCCGCCGTCCCGTCGTCTCCGATCGCGGTCGCGAGCATCGCGGCGTCGTCAAGTGCAAGGACGTACATCGCGTCGAGCGCCGCAATATTTCTCCCGCGCTCTAATTGCGCCCAGTCGATGAATACCCAGCCGGTGACGTCGGTGAGCAGCCCATCGTCGCCGACGTGCTTTTCGAACCAGTCGAGTGCGCGCAGGCCGGCGGGGAGAAGCTCTTCAACGGCCGTCCGGTCGCCGAGGTATTCCCACACACGAGCGAGCTCCCACACCCACGCGAGCGAGAAGTCGGGAATCGTCTCCGGACGTGTCGAAAAATCGCCGGATGCGACCATGGGGAACAAGGCATCGCTGCGCACGCCTTGCGCGTGAAGACGAACGTTCCACCGAACGAGGTCGGTGTCGGGGTTGGACGCGAGGCTAATGAGCGAGCTGAGAAACGCGTCGCCGAGCCATGCACGCTGCTCGCGTCCCGGACAGTCGATGAAAGCATCTATCGAGCAGAGATCCAGCGTTCGAACTCCGGCTTTCCAGATGTCGTTGAGCAGCGTGTCGCTGCACGTGAACGATGCGCCGTCCGGACGCGGGTACGTCCGCTCGATTCCGGAAACATTCACGGAGCGCACACCACCGCCGGTGACTGCGACGTCCAGATACCGGAAGCCGACGGCTTCGAATGATTCGACGCTTTCGCCGGGCCGTCCACCAGTCGTGTAACGCATCGTCCACGAGCGCTCCGCGATCACGGGGCGGCCATCGACGAGGTCTTCTCCGCAGGTGAGCTCGATCACCGCTCCAGGATCAGCCTCGACGTTCATAACCGGGTGGGCGAAGACAATTTGCCCGAAGTCGTAGGTCGAATCATGCTCGGCGGCCGGCGTGACGATTCGCTCGTCGAGGTGTGGTATCGGACGCGGGTTGAGAAGGGAGAACGGCTCGCTCGGCGGTGACGCCGTTAGCACTCCGAGGCCGTGCGGTGAAATCTCAACTGCCTGAGTCCACGCCGCGTCGTCGAAACTCGCTTCCGTCCATCTGAGCGGGATGCGCCTGCCGTCGATGATCTCGGGATCGGGCGGCCCTTCGTGCGGCGGCTTGTCGAGCGTTTCGTAGGGCGCGCGCCGGGCGCGCCATGCGGCGTCGCTCGTCAACGCGATCGAGCCGTCGACAAGCGCTTCTAAACAGAGCGACCCGAAGCCGAGGTCGCCGTACGGTGCGGCCGGCTTCCAGTGCACGACCTGGCGGCCGTAATGGCGAACGAGGACCGCAATCGCGTTGCGGCCTGGGTGCAGTAGGGGCGCGAGGTCGTATGTGTCGTACGTGAGGTGGGCGGGCTCCGATCGAACGGGCCCACGTCCGACACGGGTTCCGTTTACCCACAAGATGTATCGACCGTCGGCGGTGATCCGGCACGCCGCGGACGACGGCTCTCGGTCGAGATCGAACGTGCGGCGGAGATATCCGAAAGCATCGGTGCCGTCGCGGCGCGGCGATTCGAACCAGATCCACCTCGCGCTCCAGCGACGCGGCCAGTCAGTCATCGAGAAACCGCGCGATGAGGTTCGAAAGCGCATCGGTGTCGTCGAACATGGCGAGCGGCTCCGGCCATGTCTTTAGCCGCGCATTCGGAAGCAGCGTGGCGAGCCGTCGCGCGACGGCATCGTCGTGGATCGGATCACCCTCGTTGGCGAGGATGAGAATGGGCGCGGTAACGCGTTGTAGTGTCGACGCGTCCGTGACAGGCGGCCGCCCGTGCACGTAGGCGCGCAAGGTGCGCGGCACACCCGCAGTGTTCATGCGGGAGACGCGCTCGCGAATGAGCGCGCCCCATTGGGGCCGTCGGGCTATGAGCGCCGCGGAGCCTTCGAGCGACCACGCGAGCACGTCGTCCAGGCCCTTGTTTTCGAGGCGGTCTGCCATTTCGAGGAACAGCCCGGCGGCTGCTTTGTTCGGGCCGTCGATCGAGGCCGGCGTTACGAGGACGACTCGTTCGCAACGTTGAGGGTTGTCCGAAAGGAGATTCAGGATTGCGCCGGCGCCCATCGATAGCCCGACGGCACGCGACGCGCCGAAGCGATCGGCGACGTGTTCGACGTCCCGGCGCATCGCGGGGTGGTCGTAGCCGGCGACCTCGTGGGGCGACTCGCTCGCGCCGTGGCCGCGGAAGTCCATCAATACGCGCGTTCCGTGCATGGGTGACGCGAGCGGCATCAGTTCGTCCGTCGAGCCGGTGATGCCGTGTGCAAAGAGCGTGACCGGCTCACCGGCGCCGAGCACCTCGACGTTCAGCGCGCAGTCGGGTCCGGGAATCATCATCCTGCCGCAGTGCGCACGTAGATCTCGCGGACGTCGAGCGAGCCCGAGGTGATATCGAAGAAGGACCCTGACGCAGTGCCTATTCGGTCTGACACAACAGCGCGCGCGCCACCGAAAACAACCGGGATTGCGGGCATTTGCTCGCACAGAATGTCCTCGAGCCTTTGGTAGGCATTGCGCAGGTCTTCTTCCGAGGTCGCTTTTCGCGCCGTTCGGTCGAGGATCCGGTCGAAGCGCGGATCGTTGAATCGCGTCATGTTGTCGCGCCCGATGTTCGCGGATGTGAACAGCGGTGCGAGCGCGGGATCGGGCCCGGCGTAGGTCGGTTTCCACCCCAAACGGAACGCGCCGTCGAAGCCGCGAGGTGCGGTGCCGGCTTCTAGATACCGGCTCCAGGGCAACGAACGAAGCGCCACGTGAAGCCCGAACGCGGACTCCCATTGCCGCGCGACCGCTTCGACGAGCGATCGGTTCTGAAAGTCAGGGTTGTACGACATCGTAATGTTGCGCTCCATTAAGTCGATGCCGGCGCCCTCGAGCGTGCGTCGCGCTGCGATCACATTTTGCGTCGCTGGTGCCGCCGGGCCGCACGCGTTACGCCTCGACATGGCGCCGAGAGACGGCGCCAAAAATCCGCCGGCGGGAGCTCGGACACGTCCGTAAACGTCGCGAGCAATTGCGGCGCGGTCGATCGCTTGACTGAGCGCGATGCGCACCTCTCGACGTTCGAATGGAGGTACGGTCACGGGAAGCCCGATGTATTCGAGGTACGGTGTGGTGTTCGTGACGACTCTCGTACCGCGGGGGGCGATGCTTGCTTGGAGCAGGGCGGCGTCCGCGCGTCCAGCTGCGACCTCGGACGGCGCGTCGCTCGGGTCGAGTACGTGCAGCTCGATGCGGTCGGCGTAGCCGCGCCCGCCGCGTGCGTACCCGGTATTTCGGCCGTAATACCCCTCGAAGCGGGCGAGTGAAATCGACGCGTCCCCGGGGTCCCACGGATGCACAAGCTTGTATGGCCCTGCACACACCGGGTTCGCCTCGAATGCCGAGGGATCCTTTGTGACGGCCGCTCGCGGCACCGGCGCCGACAGCGGTTCGGCGAGCACTCGATAGAAATCTGCGCGCGGCGCGCTGAGCGACAGTTGAACCGCATCGGTGCCGACAACCCCGACGCCTGCCAACTGTGTCGCATGTTCAGGCGTTTTCGGCTCCACGTCCCCGTGGACCTCTTCCCAGCCGAAGACCGGCCGCAGAAGATCGGCGACGTTGCTCGCCTGCTCCTCGCTCGCAACGCGCGACAACGAATAGGCGACATCGTCGGCGGTCACGGAGCGTCCGTCGGAAAAGTGCAGTCCCTTGCGAAGCTTTAGCGTGAGCTTCGTTCCGTTTGCCGACACGATCCACGATTGCGCAATCGCCGGCTTCGGGTCGCCGGTCACGGGGTCGATTTGAATGAGAGGCTCGCAGATCAGCGAGTCGACGAGGCGGCCCCATTGCTCGAACGAGTTGGCGGGATCGACCGATGCAGGCCGTCCGATGGCGAGCGTGAGTATTCGACCGGCGACGGCGCCGGGTCGGGCGATGCGAGACGTGGCGTCACCGTGGGCGGCACTGCACGCGGAAAGGAGGCCCGCCAGGGCTGCCATGGCAACGAAGCGCCTTGGTCTCATCAAGGAAACCGCGGTGAGTGCGCGATCCGCGCATCGAGTTGGGACTCGACGGTGGTTCCCGAGTCGGTCACGTCTTTCTTTTGCGTGCCTTTTCGGTGGATGTTGTCACGGACGGAGAGCCCGCCGAATTGCGGCGTGATGTAAATCGTGCCCTCGAAGGTGAACGACTCGAATGGGTTTTGGATGGAACCATCCGTGATGTCCACGCGCCACGTCTGGATCTTCGTACCGCACGCGTCGATGATCTGCCGGTTGCCGATTGTGCCGGTGAACTGTTCGACGGTCCCGCTGAACGGGTCGACGCTGCGTGATGTCCAAGTGAGGTTCGCCGATGCCGGGAATTGCATCAGCAGAAGCGGCGGCGTCGGGTTGAACGTCAGCGGATCGGCGCCGGGCACCTTAGTTTCGACTCTTTCGATGTAGATCCCCGGCGTCGTGTCCGTTGCCTCGGGCTGATTTGGATAGACGTGATATGTCGTTGTCGTGCGGGCGCCACCCGGTTGGGGGATGACGATGTCGAACGTGAATCCGCCGCCCGACGCAGCCTTCACGACGTTTGCGACCGTGCGGGAGGTCGTCTCCGACACGAGATTTGTCGCGTCGCCGATCTTGTTGAATCCCTTCACGAGGTACGGGTACGTGCCTGCGACCGGAGGCTTCGTCGCCGACGTCGTCGCTTCGTGCGCAATCGGCGCGAGCGGATCCGCCGCCGGGCACGCCGGCGGCGAGGGAGGCTTTGGTCCGGTGATGATCGGCGGCTGCACGAAACCCGGAAAGCCGATCGGCCCCGGCGCCGGCGCGAGCGGCGGGAATGCGACGACCGTCGGCCGGCCCGGACCGATCAAAACGTCGGTGTCGATTTCGCGCACACCCACGTCCAGCGGGGACCGCGGCCCGCTGCACGCGACGGTCGCCAGCAGCAGCACGATCGCGAGTGCGAGGCGGCGCGTCACGTCGCTTCTCCGCGGCGAGGGTCGATCGGTGTAATCACGGCACCACCGCCGGTGATGGTGCCGACGTTTCGACCTTGATACGTCAGAATTTTGGCGAGAAGATCCAGGGGCGCTGCGTAATCGCTGTGGGCGATGAGCAGCTCGAAGTACGATCCCTCCGGGGAAAACCACAGCAGAAAGTTTTCGTGGTTGAGCGATGCGGCGTACACACGCAAGCGCCCCGCGCGCGTCAAGCGAAATCGAGCCGCGCCGATTCCTTTTAGGACGCCGCGCCGGATCTCCTGGCGAAATCCCGAAACGCCCGCTTTGAACGAGCCGACCTCGAGATACCCTTGCACCTCACGGTCGTTGCGAAATGTGAAGACGCGCGCGGCGTCGATCAGGGCGGCATCGCCGACTTCGCGTAGGCGAGACTCGACGGCCGGCTCTCGCTTGAACGAAACAGTGTCCACGCCGGCCGGGACGATGCGGTCGGGCAGCACGCCGGTCGCCGACGCGGTGACGCGTGGAGACGCCGCGCACGCCGAGAGCAAGATCGCCAACGCCGCGCCGACCGGGATCACCCGGCGGAGACGACGAAGAGGCAGCGCGCGAAGGACGCGGCGCACGGGATGTACGCGAATACGTCGGGAAGGCCACAGGTTCGGGACCTCAAGCGTGAAAGGTTCTCGGAGCGACGCGCGCGCTGCGACGGCGAGCAACCGCGTCGCCGCGGGTTGTGCGCGGCGCATGCGCTTGATGACCGAACGAGTCATGCGTGCGGCAGCGTCAGCATCCTCTTCTCGGAGATCGCGACGCAAGTCGCCCCACAGCGAACGCGAGACGAGCCACGAAAGCTCGATGAGCTCGTCGTCGTGGGCTACCAGCTTTGCGAACTCGATCGGCGTCAACGTCGGGGTGCCGATGGCGAGGTCCGTCGCCGCATCGCGCAGCTCGCTGTACGCAGCGGCGATTCTGGCAGGCAGCCCTCGCTTGTTGGCCCATCGGGACCGTCGCATACGGCGCAGTACCTTGATTGCGCCAGGATAGAGCGCGATTGCGGCGACCAGTGCGACGGCGAACGGTAGGGCGACGGCAATCCAGTACCGCGCGACGACGTAAAACGCGCGGAACGTGCGCTCGTGGATCGGGACGTACAGCACGAGCGCAAGCTGTTCGGTCGGGCGCACGATTGGATTCGACTTCTTCTGGTTGTGGTTGAGGCTCCCTTTCGCGCGCGGTGGAACACCGACGATCGGAACCCAGCCGTAGCCTTCGAAGTACGTCTCGAGCCAGGTGGCCGCGTGCCGCGGATGCACCGACCATCCGGCCTTCGTCTTGTCGCCCTCGAAGAATCCGTAACCGATGCGTGTCGGAACGCCGGCCCAGCGAGCGATGAGCGCTTCCGCGGCGGTGATCTCGTATGGGCTCGCCGGTTTTCCGGCGAGAATCTGGTCGACACGGGCCGGTGGAACCGGCACCGGTTTACCGGCGCCGGCCGCGACAACTTTCGCGTAAAACGCGGCACGCGCCGCCTGTAGCCGGTCCCACATCGGCACACGCGGCATCTTTTCCAGAAGCGCGGCAACGCCCGGGGGGGCCGGAGGCGTCTCGAGGAATTCGTTCACGCCGCGCGGGGCGGGCGCCCCTTGCAACTCTTTACCGAACGGCAGTGGCGCTGCCGTGATCGAATACGTCGTGCCGGTGGGCGCTGTTCCCGCCGGCGCGCGAAGCATCTGAGTGCGCGGGTCGAGCCGCACCGCGATGCCAGGCCGCGTGCCGAGAACCCGCGCGCCGGCGGGGGCCGGCAACACCGGCCCGGGAAGTGAGCTCATGACGAAAGTCACGTTGACGTCGCGCGGACTTGCCGGTCGCGCATCGGGAAACCGGCCGTCGGGGGCGAGCCGCTGCAAGCGCTCCGGGTCGTACGGCGGCAGCCGCCACGCCCTGCCGTCGTACACGTCGAGGACACCCAAGCGCCACGGTCCTTGCGTGGCCGATCGCACCGTAAAGAGCACGCGATCGGGCAACGGTGGGACGTCGGGGGGGAGCTGAGCGGGGATGACTCGCTCGCGATCGGGGATTGGGAAGAGAACGCTCGCGTGACTCATCCCGGTCAGGAACACGACGACGATGGCGATCGCGGCGATACCGCGCCCAATGCGACGCATCTCGAAACGGCGGCTGAATGCGCCGCGACCGGCAAGCTCCACGCTGTAGGCGACGATGAGCGCGCCCAGCACAAGCGCCATCGCAGGGATTGCGGAGGAGAGCGCTGCTCCTCGCGGCGCGACTGCCGCGGCGCCGACGAGTGGCGGCACGGGAAGCAGGACTGCGAAGCGCGGGCGTCGGGTCGCAATGCCGAGTGAGCTCGCACCTGCTGCGAGCGTCGCAATCAGCACGACCAGAATGAGACGCCAGCCGGCTTCGAACGGCATCGCTTCGCCGGCCGGTCCGCCGCCGCGAATTGCATCGGCGACGACTCCGCCGAGCCCACCGTGCGCGGACCCACCGGCGAGCGCGAGCGCCAACCCGGTCAGCACAATGACCGCTAGGCCGATCGCTTGCACCAGGCTTTGGCGCTTTGTTCGGTGCGCGATCGCGACGACGGCTGCCCCGAGCGCGGCGGCGACGATGCCGGTTGCTCGCGGTAATGCGCCGCGGAATAACGATCCTGCCGTCCAGCCGGCAGCAGCCGACGCCAAGAATCCGGCGACCGACACGAGCGTGACGGAAACCGCAGCTTCCTCCCCGACTGCCGGCGTCTGAAGCGCTTCGTCGCTCATGCGCGCCTGCCTCCGGCCACGCGTCGAAATGTTTGATCGAGCGGGGCACCCGGCACGACCTCGACGACGTTGCATCCGAGTGCACCCGCACGGTGGAGGGATCGCGGATCGGAGTCGTCGGTGATGACGAGCACGAGGAGCAGCGAAACGCCGCGCTGCACGAGGACGCGAAGTCGTTGCGCAGTGTCGTCGTCGAGATGGGGTGTAATGATGATTGTGTGCAGGTCGCGCCTGCTTCCGACCAGCATGCGGTCGGCGACGGCCTTTAGGGGAAGATTTTCGCGTTGCAAGCGCGCGAGGTCATCAAGATAACGCACACGGTTCCTGCGACCGCGCAGCGCTTCGACGATCCGGCCGCCGTTCGTGTCCAGCGTCACGGCAAATCCGTCGTCGAGGTGGCGCGCTCCCAGCGATGCTGCGGTGCGCACCGCGGCCTCGAACGTCTCCGACGGGTCACCGGCCGCGTGCACTTTTCGATCCGTATCGAGGATGATCGAGACGCGGTCGGTAATTCCTTGTTCGGCTTCGCGCACCAGCAGGCGAACGTCACCCGAGGCCTCGCTCGCACGTGCTGCAGCCCGCCACACGATCCGGCGTGGGTCGTCGCCGGGGACGTAGTCGCGCATGCCGTAGAACTCGAAACCGGTCGGCCACGGCTTTGAGAAAGGCGGGCGCACGGGCGGATCCTCCCACTCACGGGTGACGACGCGATCGTGCACCGGTTCGACGGTTGGATGGACGATGATCTCGACGGGTTCGATGAGGGTCGCGCGATGTGCTGTGAGACCGAACGGATCGCTCCACGTCGCAACGAGCGGACCGACTTGGTAGACGCCGCGAAGAGACGGCACGAAAGAATACGCGTGCTTCACTTCCGAGCCGCTCGCGGCAAACGGCACCGGGAGATGAACGGTACCGCCGAGTCGCGTGTGCGACATCGTGATGGGCGCATCCGTCGTTGCGGACAACGGCTCGCACCTCATCTACGGATGGGATCACGAAAAACGAATTGTGCTCGCCCGCCGGCAGACAGACGACACCGAATGGTGGAGTCGCCGGCCACACGTTGTGTTTCAGCCGGAAGAAGCCCGACGGCCCGAGGTGTTCGTCTATGCCGGGAAGGCCCACCCGCATCTCACCGGAGCAGATCTTGTCCTGACGTACGCGTCCATTGCCGAAGCGGACGTTACGCTGGCCGACGACTCACTGTACTTTCCACGATTCGTGCGATTGGGGCTCGAGTGATTCCGAACGTCGACGACGTCCGCAGCTCGCCGCTGACGCACCGCCTCGGCGATCTTTTCAATACTCCCGGTCTGACGAACCGCCTCGGCTGCGTGCAAGCCGGTCACGACATCACCGCGATCAGGAGCGTGAGCTTCCCGCCTTTCGGCGCGGGCGACGTCTCGACGGCATCGCTGTTCCTGAACGAAACGCTTTTCGTCGCCACCGGCGCTCCCGTCACGTTCACGTGGTCGCCGGATGCTATCGAGCGAGAGGCAATCCACGATGGCTTTCGCTTGCGTTCGCTCACGGCGATGCCGGTCGGCGAACAAGCAGCGCTGCTGCGACTCGACGTCACGAATGAATCAGGAGTTGAGCGGGACCTCGACATCCGGCTCGGGCTGCAATGCGGAATCACGCGGAAGGACACCGCGTGGAACGAACCACTTCCGCCGGCGGAGCTGGACCACGACGTCCAGATCGATGCGTCGACCAAAGCAGTCTTGTTTCGCGCTCGCGCGAGTGAAGCCATCGCGGCGCAAGCAGCATTTCCTATCCCGGACGAAGCGGGGCCGCACGCATTGCGCTGGCGAGCCCGCGTGCTTTCCGGTGCGACCTTCACCGTGCGGTTTGTGTGCGCCTACGCGTCGACGGACATGCAAGCCTATGGGCTCGCGCAACGGCTCCTGCGCGGCTTCGATGCCGCCGTCGCGGCATCGCGCGACGACTGGAACGAAGAGCTTCGCGCCATCTTCACGCCCGGAAACGACCGGTACGGCGGCTCGTTACCGCTGCTCGAAACCGACGACGACGACGTCCGGCGCGCCTGGCTATCCGGCATTCTCGGTGTCGTGTACTTCCGGCGTGACCAGTCGGCGCTCGGACGGTCATACGACACCCTCATGCCGCGATACTGGCAAACGATTACGTTTTTGTGGGACTTTCATCTTTCGTCGGTCGTTCACGCGTTGCTCGATCCACGGGTCATGCGCACGCATCTCGAGCACTGGATGAAGATCGACGTCCATTCGTGTCTCGGGACGGATCGCTTGACGGGGAATCCGGTCGGTCCGTGGTACTCGGTCAACGATTACGCGATGACGCGGATGATCGCGGACTACCTCCGGTGGTCCGGCGACATGACGTGGCTCGACACAAGCGTCGACGGGCGAACCGTGGCAACGCATCTCGACGAGTTCGCGACGAACTGTGAACGCTTTCGCACGCCGGCCGGTCTCGCCGACTACGGCGGGATCGCGAACCTGCTCGAATGCGTGAGTACCTACGTACACGAAATTGCGGCACTCAATGCCGGCAACGTGTGGGGTATGCGCTTCGCTGCCGACGTCGCGAGCATGCGCAGGGACGACGGGCAAGCAATGAAGCTTCGTGCGCGCGCTTCGGAGCTCGTCGATGCGATTCAGCACCTTTACGCCGGCGGGTATTGGAACGCGCGATACCCGGATGGGAATCTTGTTCCCGTCCGGCATTGCTACGATTTCATTACCGTCCTCACGACCATCGATCAGGACTTGAGCGAGCAGCAGCGTGACGAGATGACCGACTTCTTCGTTCGGGAGCTGCAAACGCCGTTGTGGATGCACGCATTGTCGCCGAAGGATCCCGACGCGTTGTTCAGCCTCCGTCCAGATCACCAATGGACGGGCGCGTATCCGGCCTGGCCGCCGCTTGCCGTTCTCGGATTGTTTCGCGCCGGCAAGGACAAGATTGCGACCGAGTGGCTGCGCGGTCTCGGGCGCAGCGGCAATCAGGGCCCGTACGGTCAAGCCCATTTCGTCGAAACTTTCGCCGGCCCCGACGCAGGCGGCGCGACGAAAGCGCCGTCGGATGTTCCGTACATCACCGACTGGGCCGTGTCATCGGGCGGGGCTTGGGTGCAAGCGATCGTCGAAGGCTTGTTCGGTGTGAGCGCGTCGCTCGATGGAATCACTGCGACGCCGCGACTCGACTACTTCGACGGACGGCTGAGGAACCTTTCTTATCAAGGCCGGTACTACGACGTGGACGCCTCCGGCATCAAGCAAGTGCGATGAGCTTTCTCGTGATGGATCTCGGTGGTACGCGGCTGAAAGCTGGTCTCGCGCAGGGCGGCGCAATTTCCGCTGCGACGATTACAGATGTGTCCGACGCTTCCCCTCTTGATGTCGTTGCCGCCGCGGGGCGAGAGATTCTGAGCGGCGCGCGCACCGAAGGAGCAGGGCTCTGTGTTCCCGGTCTTGTCGAGGGCAACAAGCTCGTCGCGCTACCGGGGAAGCTGGCCGGACTGGAAGGCACGGATATCGGCGCTTTCCTGCGCGACGTGTTCGAGACGCAGCGCGTGGCGGTGACCAACGATGCAGTTGCATACGCGACCGGCGAGGCGACCGCCGGCGCCGGCCGCGACTGCCGAAGAAGCGTCGTTGTAACGATTGGAACCGGCGTCGGCGTCACCGTCATCGAGGATGGCAAGCCGGCGACCGCAGGGATGTTCGGCGCCGGCATTCTCGGCGGCTTCATTCCGATTGCGGATGCAACGCCGGGTTATGCCGACTCGACCGGCGAAACCGACACGATCGAAGCGTTGTGTGCCGCTCAACGGATCCTCGACTACGCCGGCGAGTCCTACGGCTCCGTACGGGAGGTCTTTGAGGCGCACAGCCAAAACGACGCCGCAAGGCACGGAGTGGAGCGCTACCGGAACGCACTCGCCCGCGCGCTCGTCGCACTCGCGCACGCCCATGCGCCGGAACGAATCATCCTGGGCGGCGGCCCGATGCGCGAAGGCAATCCGGTGATGCCCGGACTCGAAGCGCTCGTGAACAAGCGCTTGTACGGCACATACCGCGTTCAGGTACGGCTCGCGGAGCTCGGAGACAACGCCGCTCTGATCGGCTTATCCCGTCTGCTGGAATCGCGATGAGCGAGACGCCGGTACATCTGCGAAACCGCCGATCGAATTACGACCGATTTCCGTCGGTCCCAGGCGGCGACGAAAACGAATGCACAATCGGTTGGCCCGCGATCTGCGATCGCCTCACACAAACCGGCGCCCGTATTTTTGTCATTGAGGCAAGCCCCGGCGTTCATGCGCGCAACCTCGAGGAGCTGGCACGATCGCTGAGCCCGGCCGCCGCGATCGATGTCGCCGAAGCATTGAAGCCCGAATCAGACATCGATGCACTCGTCGCAGCCGACGTCACCGACGACCCGGTGTTCGGCAAGCTCACGCATCTCCGCCTCGACGATTTCTTTGACGAAACCAAGCTCAAGGAGCTTCAGCGCAGCGTGGAAACCGCGGCGGGCCGCGTCGTTGTGTACGGCGCGGGTGCGTCGCTCGTGTCGATGCAAGGCGTTCTCGTCTATGCCGACGTTTCGCGCTGGGAAACGACGCTTCGCCTTCGCCGCGGCGAATTCGCCAACCTCGGCGCATCCAATGCCGGCGACTCGGTACGCGCTCGCTACAAGCGTGCGTGGTTTGTCGACTGGCGCGTTGCCGACCGCCGGAAGAAAGACCTCTTCGACGATATGGACTTCGTGCTCGATCTCAACGACGACCCGAAGATGATTTCGGCCGATGCCATGCAGCGAGCGCTTGCAGCAGCGGCGCGGCGCCCGTTCCGGCTCGTACCGTACTTCGATCCTGCGCCGTGGGGTGGACAATGGATGAAGAAGGTCTGCGGCCTCGATGAATCCGTCGACAACTTCGGCTGGTGTTTCGACTGTGTGCCGGAAGAGAACTCACTCTTGCTCGCCTTCGGCGAGAAACGTTTCGAGATCCCGTCGATGAACTTGATCTGGCGCCATGCCGAAGAGGTGCTCGGCGAAGCGGTGTACGGCCGATTCGGCGATGAATTTCCGATCCGCTTCGACTTTCTCGACACGGTGGAGGGGTCGAACTTGAGCTTGCAAGTGCATCCGCTGACCGAATACGCACACGACCAATTCGGGTTGCATTACACGCAGGACGAGTCGTACTACCTGCTCGACGCAGAACCTGATGCCAGCGTGTATCTCGGCGTCAAGCAGGGTGTAGACAGGGAAGCGATGCTCCGCGACCTACGAGATGCGGAACTCGGCGAATCCTCATTCGATGCGGAGAAATATGTGAACCGGTTTCCGGCGAAGCGGCACGATCACTTTCTGATTCCGGCCGGCACGATTCATTGCTCAAGCCGCTGCATGGTGCTGGAAATCAGCGCAACGCCGTACATCTTCACGTTCAAGCTGTGGGATTGGGATCGTCCCGGTCTCGATGGATTGCCGAGGCCGGTGCATGTCGATCACGGCGCGAACGTCATCCGGTGGGAGCGTGACACCGCGTACGCACAGCAGCGGCTGATCAATCAAGTGACGAAAATCGCCGAAGGCGACGGATGGCTCGAGGAGCGGACGGGTCTGCACGAGGCCGAGTTCATCGAGACGCGCCGGCGCTGGTTCACCAAGACGGCGCCGCACGGTGGGCACGGCGGGGTCTCCGTCCTCAACCTCGTCGAAGGCGAGGAAGCAATCGTCGAGTCGCCGCGCGGATCCTTCGAGCCGTTCGTGGTTCACTACGCGGAAACCTTCGTGGTTCCGGCAGCGGCCGGCACCTTCACCATGCGACCGGCCGCCGACGGCGTCCGGTGCGGGACCGTCGAGGCCTTCGTCAGGACGAAAGCCTGAGACTCCCGCCGGTTGACGGTCGGGCCGCCGCCTCGCTATATTCCCGATTAGCACTCTAGCACCTGGAGTGCTAAAGATAGGGATCAATCCATTGAACGGGAGGGATGCATCATGGCGTTCAGCCTAGAGCCACTCGAGGACCGGGTCGTCGTCCGGCCGCTCGAGGAAGAGACCCAGAAGACGACCAGCGGGATCATCATCCCCGACACGGCGAAGGAAAAGCCGCAAGAGGGCGAGATCGTCGCGGTCGGCCCGGGACGTTTCGAGGACGGCAAGAGAATTCCGCTCGACGTCAAGGTCGGCGACGTCGTCATTTACTCCAAGTACGGCGGCACCGAGGTCAAGGTCGACGGCGACGAGTACCTCGTCCTTTCGGCGCGCGACCTCCTCGCGGTCATCAAGAGCAAGAAGGCGTCCAAGAAATAGTTCGAAAACTTCAGCGCTGGAAGCGGCCTTTTGAGGCCGCTTTCGGTTTAATGGGGGCGATGCGCTGGCTCAGAGGACTCGTCGTTGCCGCTCTGGCACTGGGCTCTGTCCTGCCGGCGGCCCCTGCGCGCGCCGCAAAGCCCGGCCTGACCGTCACGCCCGCCGTGAGCGAGCTCACGATCGGACCCGGCGAGACGATCACCGAGTCCGTCATCGTTGCGAACAAGACGGCCGCAGGCGCCAAGGTAGAGGCGGCCGTCGGCGACATCGTTCCCGGGGCGAATGGCGCATTTGAAATTCGCCCCGCATCGACGACGGAAAACTCGGCAGCCGCCTGGGTGTCGACGACGCAATCGAGCGTCGACCTCGGTGCGGGAGAATCCGCGCTGCTGACGCTGTCAATCAAAGCGCCGGTCGGCGAGCCGGCCGGCGGTCATTACGCCGGCGTGCTGTTTTCGATCGAAGGCGGTCCGAATGCTCTGCACGCGATGCTCATCGAGGTGAGCGGCGTCGGGATCCTGCGGCAAGCAAAGCTCCTCGGCATCTCGATGCCGAAGCTCGAGATGAACGGACACGTTCCATTCCGCATTGAAGTGCAAAACACCGGAAACACTTTCGCGAGCTTCGGCGGAACCATTTCGATTCACGATCGCCTTCGCAGGAACGATGTCAGCATCGCGATTCCTCGGTTCTACGCCTTGCCCGGACGGATAACGACGGTCACCGTCACGTGGCTGTCGCCGCCGCCGATCTTGGTCGCGCGCGTCACCGCGCACATTCCATGGACGTTTCCGGGTGCTGCCGGCGGCGACGTCGCAGAATCCCGCACGACTGGGGTCGTTATCATTTGGTGGGCGGTCGCGATCATCGTGGCTCTCGTCCTCCTGGTATTCAGGCTGCTGGTAGGGCTGTTCAGCCGCCGCAGCCGTGAGGACCGCCGTGCGCGGCACGAGCGTCGCGTCGCGAAGAAGGAAGCCGCTTCGGTGCCGAAGAAGCGCGGCGCAGCCGCCGCGTCCGAACTGCCTCCGCCGATGGTCGCCCCAAAGCGAAGCGCGTGGGACGAGCAGGCGCACACCCCGACGGCGGGTGCTCTCGCGATGCGCCGCGCGCGGACGGCGCTCGACATGCTTCGCGAAGGCGCCGGAGAAAGTGGTGTACGCGTCGATGTGGCGATCGGTCTGCTGCAAAGCGTTCAAGGCATCCCCGACGTGCTCACCGCGGTCGAAGGTGCGTACGCGGACGCAGCGCGGCGCAGGGCGACTCGCGAAGCGGCGGCCTTGTCACTCGCGCTCGCCGTCATGGACAGCGTCGATGCGCCGGAGGCGTTGCTTCGCGCATACGCGAAAGCGGATCACGTGCTCGCGCCTCGCGTGCGTAAGGCGCTCGGTTCCATCGATCCCGCCGATCTTCGGTCGCATGCGGATCTACTGGAGGAGCTTCCGCCTGCCCGCCGCCAGGCGCTCCCCGTTTCCTGAAGCGCAAGACTTTCCCGCTCTGCAACTCGCCGTAGAAACCGATAGTCTTACGTAAACACGGGTCTCGTCTGGGGGTTTGTTTTTATGGCGGAAGTAGAGATCGGCAGCGGGAAGAGCGGACGGCGAGCTTACGGTTTCGACGATATCTCCATCGTGCCGTCGCGAAGGACACGCGACCGCGACGACGTCGACGTTTCGTGGGAAATCGACGCATTCCGCTTCGATATTCCGATCCTCGCCTCGGCTATGGACGCCGTGGTTTCGCCCGCTACCGCGGTCGAAGTCGGTCGCCTCGGTGGGCTCGCCGTTTTGAACCTCGAAGGCTTGTGGACCCGGTACGACGACCCATCCTCCCTGTATGAAGAGATCGCCTCGCTTCCAGACGCCGAGGCGACCAAGCGGATGCAGCAGATCTACCAAGAGCCGATCCGCGAGGAGCTGATCGACAAATGCATCCGGCAGATCAAGGAGGCAGGCGTCGTCGCGGCCGCTTCGCTGACGCCGCAGCGCGTCGAGAAGTTCCACAAGATTGCACAAGACGCGGAGCTGGACATTCTCGTGATCCAGGGCACCGTGGTGTCGGCAGAACACGTCAGCACGCGGACGAAGGCCCTCAACCTCAAAGAGTTCATTGCTTCCTATGAGCTGCCAGTCATTGTCGGCGGCTGCGCGTCGTTCGAGACCGCGCTCCACTTGATGCGGACCGGAGCCGTCGGCGTTCTCGTCGGCGTCGGACCCGGAGCGGCGTGCACCACGCGCGGCGTTCTCGGAATCGGTGTGCCGCAGGCAACGGCGATCGCCGACGCGGCCGGTGCACGCATGCGTCACCTACAGGAGACCGGGCGGTACGTGCACGTGATCGCCGACGGTGGAATGCGCACCGGCGGTGACATCGCGAAGGCCATCGCATGCGGCGCCGATGCGGTCATGATCGGGTCGCCGCTCACACGCGCATCGGAAGCGCCCGGGCGCGGCTACCACTGGGGCATGGCGACGTTCCACCCGGAGCTCCCGCGCGGGACACGCGTGCGCACCGATGTCGCCGGCACGTTGAAAGAGATCTTGCACGGACCCGCGCCGACGAACGACGGCCGCTTGAACCTCGTCGGCGCGCTGAAAGAATCGATGGCCGAGTGCGGCTATCAAAACATCAAGGAATTCCAACGTGTCGAGGTGTGCGTAGCTCCGTCCTTCCTCACCGAAGGCAAGAGCTACCAGCGCCAGCAGCACGTGGGAATGGGCTGATCTGCACTCGATGAGCCGGCGCGTCGTGCGACAAGCGACGCTCGTGGCGGTGCCGCTTCTGCTTGCGGCGTGTTCCGTCCGCGGCAATGTTGGCCCGATGCCGGCGACGTCGCCACAAGCGAGTGGTTCTCGTTCACCGGGAAAGCTCGTGCCGGGCGCCGACGCAACCGGACCCGGCGCGACGACGCCTACGCCTGCGCGCACGATCCCGCGCGCGACGTACAACGATGAAGGTCCCGTCGGCTCGATGGCCAAGACTTTTTTGCGTCCCTCTCCGGCATCGCGGCTCATTGTCGAGGTCGATTGGGCGTCGGGAAGAGACCCATCGAGCCTTGCGCTCACTCATTTGCAAAATGTTTTGGAATCCGTGACCGACAAGCCGGGTGGCGTTCGCGTGGTGCGAGGCTCGCAGATTCCGGCAAGCAAGGATGAGTATTCGATCCGCGATCTCCACGGACTCGAGGCGGCGCACCGATCATCGCTTTCCGGAGGGGACACAGCCACGATGTGGTTCGTGTTTCTCAACGGCAGCCTCGCGGAAAACGCGGATGCCCTCGGCGTGTCGTACGAAGCATCGGCTGCTGCCATTTTCGAGGACCGGATCCAATCCTCGACGACGGCGTTGTTTCAGGCGTCGGAGATCGAACGGTCTGTGCTGACACACGAGGCCGGACACCTTCTTGCGCTCGTCAACATCGGATACAAGAGCGCATTCGACCACGAGGACGCCGACCACCCACACCACTCGAAGAACTCCGGATCCGTCATGTACTGGGCGGTCGAGGATGTTTCCGTTCGGTCTTTGCTGGGCGGCGGCCCGCCGTCGGAGTTCGACGAGCAAGACAAAGCCGATCTGAAGATGCTGGCGACGCAATGATCCGGTGGCGTGAGGAGCGGAAGCGATCATTCCGGCTCATCGCCGGCGGCCTCGTCGCGTTGCTGGTCGGCGGATTCGTGCGCGTCGGCGTGGGATTCCTTCTCGCCGCTGCGCTCGCGAACACGCTTGCCGCGATCACGATCGTCGTCGTGCTGGCCATCATCGTCTTCCGGATTTCCGTCGGCGAGAACGTTTCGGATGATGGCTTTGCCGAGGACGGCGAGGAATGAGCGCGCGCGTGTCGATTCGCGCCGGACGCGTTCTGTTGCGCCCCTTCCGCGACGACGAAGTCGAAGCCATGTACGAGGGCCTTCGGGGGCTTCCCGGAAATGCGCACGGCCCCGCGACGTCGAGAGCGAAGTGCAAGAAGGTGATAGCAGCGTCGGGGCGGTTCGCCCGCGGGCGCTTGGATCTCGCGATGGAGGCCGAGGGACGCTTGATAGGAGATCTTCAAGCCCGGTCGAGCTCGCAATTGCTGCCGAAAGGTGTCGTCGAGATCGGCGTGTCGATCTACGCTGAATCCGACCGCTCGAAGGGCCACGGTTCGGAAGCGGTGGGCGCATTTACGCACTGGCTTCTGAATGAGGCCGGGATGTCGCGCGTGCAAGCCGGGACTGCGATCTCGAATGTCGCGATGCAGCGCTCGTTTGAAAAGCTCGGATGGAAGCGCGAAGGCGTGATGCGCGCGTTTTGGCCGTCGCCCGACGGCACGCGCGAAGATTTCGTGCTGTATGCCGTGACGCGCGACGGCTGATACTGACTGCGTCTCAGGAAGAAACGAATGTGAGCGTTGTGCCGGGGGGCGACTGCGCGACGAGCCGCACGTCTTCAGAGTGCACCACGGCGGGAACGGGGTAGCCGCCGACCGTCGGACCTTCGGCCATGAGCACGATCGGCAAGCCTCCAGGAGGCACTTGGATGAAGCCGGGGAGGAGCGGCTCGGACCACTCTGAGCCCGTGCCGCTGCGAAGCGGTTCGCCTTCGAGGACGTATCCCATGCGATCGGCGCGCAGGCCGGTGCGCCAGTGGCCGGGCAATTTTCCGAAGAGGCGGATCTCACCGTGCATCGGCGGCTCCTCGATGCGCACAGGATTCGCATGGTCGGCGCCGGAGGTGAGTACGTCGCCGGCGGTCAGCCACCGTCCGATCTCCTCGCGAACGTTCGTCGAGCGGCTTCCGAGAACGACCGGCGCTTCTGCGCCTCCGCCGACGGCGAGGTAGCTCCACACTCCGTCACGCGGCGCGGAAAGCTCGAAAACCGTTCCACGCGTTGCCTCGATCGTCTCCCACCACGGTGCGCCGTCGCGTTGTGCGCCGCCGAATGCCATGCGCACGTCGGCGGTGATTTCGAACGACGCTGCGCCCGGGCCAAATTCGATGCCGGCGGATTCCGGCGACGCGCCCGCCACGCGGTTGGCGAGCGTCAAGGACAGCAGATCCATCGCGCCGGACCGCGCAAACCCTTCGGCCCGGTGTGCGCGCCGGCCGCCGTCTTGAACACTCGTCGCGACGGCCGCCTTCGCGATGCGAATCATGCAGGCCGGAAGCGGACGCGGTCACCCGGTCGCAAGTATGGTAACGAGGACGTCGTTCCGAGAATGCGCCAGCCGCCCGGCATCGCGCACGCGTAGATGCCCGTTTGTTTTCCGCCGATGCCGACGGAGCCGCGCGGAACGAGCTGCCGCGGCTCGTCGCGGCGCGGCATATGCAGCTGCGCCGGCGCTTGTGACAGATACACGAAGCCCGGCGAGCCGATGAGCCGCACATCGTATGTTGTCGCCGCGTGCATGCGAATGATCTCGGCTACCGACATACCGAGATGTGACGACGCCCACTCCAAATCGGGCCCGTCGTACGCGACGTCGACGACATGCTGCGTCCATCCCGTTGTGCGCGGCACCGGGCGCAACGAACGAATTGCGGGCTCGACCGACGATGCCGCCCCGGGATCGGTCTCGACGAGCACGGTGCGGTGACCGGGCACGGCGTCAACGACGCCGTCGACCAACCGCGCTGCTTCGGCGAGTGCGATGAGCATCCCACTCAGATCGCGTGTCGGCCGCGACGCGAAGCGCACGATGACCGCTCGGTCTCCGGCGACCTCGGTCGTGAAGGCTTTCATTTCGCTGCGCCGATCTCATAACCGGCATGGAGCAATGCCTCGCGCGCTGCACGCATCAGGCCTACGGCGCCCGGGGTATCGGAGTGCAGTGACAGCGAGTCGACCGTCGGAGCGAGCTCGACGGCTTGCCGCGCGACCGCGTCGGCGTCTGTGATCAGGGCGCCGGGCTCGGAGCGCGGCACGAGGGAGCCGTCCTTGCGCATCGCCCGGTCGAGGAATCCCTCCCGGATGACGGAGCCTGCCCACCGCGCGAACACCGACTTCGGCAGCATCATCATCGGTAGCCGAAACTTTCCGGCAACTTTCATGAGTGCCTCGCCGGCGACCCGGTCGCCGGCAGCGGCGTCATTGTAGAGCGCGCCGTGCGGCTTCAAGTAGGCGACGCGCCCGCCTCCGGCCGACGCGATGTCGAGGAGACCGGCAAGCTGCTCGGTCAGCGTGGCCACGAGCTCCTTGACGGTCATGTCGATGTGGTCACGACCAAACCGCTCCCGATCGGGATAACTCGGGTGGGCGCCGATGCGAACACCGTTCTGAAGCGCGACCCGAACCGTGCGTCGCATCGTCGCTTCGTCACCGGCGTGACCGCCGCACGCGACGTTCGCCGATGACACCAACGAGAGCAGTGAATCGTCTATCTCGGAAGGCAAGCCTTCGCCCAGGTCGGAGTTCAAATCAACCACGGTCACAAATGCCACCGTACCAGCGAAAGAGACATTGGCCCGCCGGAATCGATGCGGAATCGACCATTTTGCCCCGCGTTTCGTCTAGTCACTCCGGGCGATCTATAGCCCACCCGGAATTCAAGAAGTGACGCATCTGGCCCTTCAGAAATGACCGCTCAAAGACCGATACGAAAGTGTCACCAATAGGAGGTTCCGAATGCCGAGCATTGTGATCGCGGAAGACGACCCGTCGATTCGCGATTTGCTTCGTCAGCTTCTCGTTCTCGACGGTTTCAAAGTTACGGCCTTGTCGGACGGAAGCAGCGCTCTGGACGCCGTGCTGGCCGAAAACCCCGATCTCGTCGTCCTGGACTTGATGATGCCGCACATGGATGGGCTCTCCGTGTTGCATGCGCTGCGCGAGAACGACGCGACACGCTCGACTCCCGTTGTGATCGTCACGGCAAAGATCGACGACGAGACGACCTGGAAGGGGTGGAGTGGTGGATGCGACTACTACTTGACGAAGCCTTTTGAGCCCGACGACCTGATCTCCGCCGTGCACCGTCTTCTTTCGCCGACGGGAGCATCTGCCTGATGACGCTTTCGTTGACGCACCGCCGTACGGGGCGAAGCGCGATTCTCGCGCTCATTCTTGTGTTGTTCATCGGCGGTACGCCGGCAGCCGAAGCGCTCGGCAAGCTCGTGTCGGTGATCGTCGTCGGACCGAGCGCGACGGCAGCTGCAGAAGCGACAACCGGTGCCGGCGGTCGCGTGGATGCGCCGCTGCCGATCGTCGACGGCGTTCTCGCTCACGTTCCTTCTTCTCGCATCGGGGAGCTGTCCACCCGCATGGTCGTCGTGCCGGACCGCTCGGTGCGCGTGCAGTCGGCGTCGTTCGGCCAGCAGCTCACGACCGCGTATCCGGCGGAAGTCGGCGCCGCCGGCTTGTGGCGCACGGGCGTTACGGGCGCCGGCGTCACGGTCGCGCTGATCGACACGGGTGTCGCAAACGTGCCGGACCTCGCGGGACGCGTCGTCGCCTCTGCGGACTTGAGTCCCGAGCTGAGCTTCACCGACGGCTACGGGCACGGCACGTTCGAAGCAGGCCTCATCGCCGGCAACGGCGCTTCGTCGGGCGGCCGCTTCGTCGGCGTCGCTCCCGAGGCGAACCTCATGTCGGTCAAGGTTGCCGCAGCGGACGGTTCGTCGTCACTCGGCCGGGTGCTTATGGGCGCGCAGCTCGTCGACAGCGCCGCAAGTCGCTTCGACGTTCGCGTCGCTCTTCTGGCGATCGACGACGGTTCTCCGCTTCCTCCCGAACTTGACCCGCTCACGCAAGCGCTTCGCCGGCTGTGGGCCGACGGCATCACAGTCGTCGTCCCGGCGGGCAACGGCGGCGCCGACGGCATGATCGCTTCGCCCGGCGAAGACCCCGTTCTTCTGACTGCCGGATCGGTCAACGACATGGCGACCCCGTCGGTGTTCGACGACACGATCAGCTCTTTCACCGCGCACGGACCGACGCGCTGGGGTGCCGACAAGCCGGACGTCGCAGCCCCAGGCGAGCACCTCGTGTCGTTGCGTGCGCCGGGAAGCACAATCGACTCGGCCAATCCCGGCTCGCGCGTCGAAGGCGCGTACTTCAAGGGATCCGGAACGTCGATGGCGGCCGCCGTCACGGCAGGAGCGGCGGCACTCCTTCTGTCGCAACGTCCCGAGCTTTCGCCGGACCAGGTCAAGGCCGTGCTGATGGGATCGGCAAATGCGATTCCGGCCGGCGACGTCGACACAGTCGGCGCCGGTGTCGTGAACGCGGCCGATGCGATGACGACTTCTGCACCGACGAACCTTCCGCCTGTTCCAGACCGACCGGGAAACGCTTCATCGTTCCCCTGGTTGCAGGGACGCAACTTCGACTGGTTCGGCGACGCGGGCATCGGCTACCGCTGGCTCGCGCGTGAGTGGAACGCACGCGAGTGGGCTGCGCGCTCGTGGGACGCTCGTTCGTGGGACGCCCGTGAGTGGGCTGCTCGCGAATGGGGCGCACGTTCCTGGGACGCGCGCGAGTGGGCGGCCCGTTCCTGGGATGCGCGGGAGTGGAACGCACGCGAGTGGTCGGCACGCGAGTGGGCGGCACGCGAGTGGGCGGCCCGCGAGTGGGCGGCTCGCGAGTGGAACGCCCGCGAGTGGAGCGCCCGTTTCTGGGACGCACGTGAGTGGAGCGCCCGCGAATGGGCGGCTCGTCAATGGACGTCGCGGACATGGGACGCGCGCGAGTGGAACGCACGCTTCTGGGACGCACGCGAGTGGAGTGCCGGCGACTGGTCCGCGCGCACCTGGGACGGACGTTCGTGGGACGGGCGTTCCTGGGACTCGCGCACCTGGGATTCCCGCACGTGGAACGCGCGAACGTGGGATTCGCGCACATGGGATTCGCGGACGTGGGATGCCCGCGAGTGGAGCGCGCGGGAGTGGAGCGCGCGTCAATGGTCGTCGACTAGCTGGACGTAGGTGAGGGGCCGAATGGGGTGTGTACGTGAAGGCACGAGCAACACCGGATAGGGTCACGCAGCTTCTGATCGCCACGGTTTCGGCCGGTGGCGGTCTTGCTTTGCTCGGGGTGGTTTTCGCTTTCCCGTTCAACATCACTCCCGCCTCGCTGCGCGCGGCGATCATTCTGTTTGTCATCACGGCGATTTCCGAGCTCGTCGCGATCCCGCTGAAGCATGGAAATTCCTCCGAGCTCATCACGCTCTTTGAAGTAGCCGTTGTCGCCGACCTTGTTTTGCTGCCGCCGTCGATGGGCGTCGTCGTCGCCGTCGCGGGTCTCGGAGTCGCACTTGCGTATCGCCGACGCGGTTTGGTCAAGACGGCTTTCAACCTCGGTCAGTACTCACTCGGTCTCGTCATCGCGGCGGCGACCTATCACGGGTTCGGGGACGGCGCGTTCGGCACGATGCATGGATTGGTCGCGCTCGGCCTCGGCATGTCGGCGTTCGTCGGCGTGAACCTGTTCACGCTGTCGGCGATTCTTGCGGCGACCGAGCGGCGCCGGTTTGCCGCGGTTATCGCCGAAGAGGGCGGCGTGTCGCTCGCGATGGGAATCGGAAACTCGGCCGTGGGGCTCGTCGCGGTGCAGCTATATCAAACCCGTCCGGGACTTGTTCCGGCGGTCCTCGCCCCGGCCGTCGCACTACATATCGCTTTCCGCGGCTGGGTGAAACAGAAAGAGCTTTCGCTTCGGATGGAAGACGAGCGCGCCAAGCTTCAACGCATCGTCGAGCATTCGAGCGAGGGCATCGTGCTCGCGGAATCCGACGGGACCGTCGTGCTATGGAGCCCATCGATGGAAGAGATGACGGGCATCTCAGCCGACGAAGCGGTCGGCAAGGCTCTGCCCTTCTTGCTCCGTGGTCGTGGGCATCACGGCCAGCCGGTCGCTGTGGAAGTGTCGGCCCTGGCGGAGCCGTTCGAGCTCGAGATCCTGACGGCGAGCGGGACGAATAAGTGGATCAGCGTTCGCCACGGCCCCGCACGCGATCGAAACGGCAATCTCACGTCCGACGTCGTCGTCATCAACGACGTCACCCGTCAGCGCGAGGTTGAGCGCATGAAGAGCGACATCGTGTCGACGATCTCACACGAGCTGCGGACGCCACTCACACCGATCAAGGGCTATGCGTCGCTGCTGTTGCGTCGAGGCGATGAGGTCGATCCGGAGCGGCGAAAGGAAGTGCTCGAGTCGATCATCGAGAGAACCGACCACATGGTGCGCCTGGTCGAAGACCTCTTGCTCATGTCGTACGTGTCGCGAGAAGGTGAGCGCCGGCTGCCGGAGGAGGTTCGCCGGATACCCGTCGACTTGCAGCAAGTCGGCGAACGTGCGCTGCGGTCCTTTGTGCGGTCGCACCCGCACCGAGACTTCATATTCGACGTGCAACCAGAAGGGAAAATCGCTGCGGGAGACCCGCTGCGCGTCGAGCAAATGCTCGCCAACTTGATCTCGAACGCGGTGAAGTTCAGCGACGAAGGAACCTCAGTCTCCGTCGTCGTCGACCTCGTCGACAACGGTCAGATCCGGATTCAAGTTCGCGACGAAGGAATGGGGATTCCGGCGGAAAAGCATCAGGTTATCTTCGAAAAGTTTCGCCGGCTCGAGGATCCGATGCGCATGGAAACCGGCGGCGCCGGCGTCGGCTTGTACATCGTCAAGCAGCTCGCACAAGCGATGGGCGGCGACTGCGAAGTCGAAAGCGCGCTCGGCAAAGGAAGCACGTTCACGGTGTTCCTGCCGTCGGCCGCGTCGCAGGTTCAAAGACCGGGCGCGAAGCCCCACGGCGAGCTCGCCGGTTAGGAGAGGTCGGCGACGACGCTCGTCAGTGTTGCGTCAACACTGACACCGGCAGTTCCATCATCGGGCAGCGTGAACGATCCGAGCGACGCCGCCCCGAACAACACACCACCAAAGCTGAGGGTGCCTGCCGGGAGCATGCCGATCTCGGGCTGCAGGGTAACGGTGACCACGACATCCTGCGCGCTCATATCGGTCTGCCCTGTCGAGATGTCCACGAGCCGTGCGCTCGCGGAATAGCCGCACGTCAGTGGGCACGGGTCACGGGTGCATCCATCGGTGATGTAGCAATCGCGCCAAAGATTCACGTAGAGATACGCGTCGGCGGATGCGTAAGCGAGCGCGCGGCCGGAAGCAGACGCGATCGAACCGTCGCGCCACGCGTGCGCTTCCCTCACGTGGTACGTAGCCCTGACGACGATCTTGCTCGTCGCGTGGTCCACCGGCATCGTCCCCCAGATCTCGGGCTGAGATTCCCCCGATCCGACCGACGGAAGAGTGCCTCCGGACGCTGACTGGAGCGTCACCGACAGCGCCATGTGGCCGGTTCTCTCGTCCGGATAGTCGACCGTCGTGCACGAACTCGCCGTCGATACGACGCTGCAACTGTGAATATCGTTGCGAGAGTAATCGTACGGTGCGCCCGAAGTGCGCGTCTCGGCGGCATGACCCGTCAGCGGAATAATCAACGCCACGAGCCCAACCGCCCCCGATACCTTCCCCCGAATCCCCATGGGCCGTACCTTTTCGCCGGCCGTTTCGGTTGTCCTGCCAAAAGCATCACGAGGTTTTCGGATAGAATCTGGCGCATCGTGGATGGGGCCGGGTTCGATTCCGTTATCGTCATCGACTACGGCGCGCAGTACGCGCAGCTCATCGCGCGGCGCGTTCGTGAGTGCAAGGTCTACTCGGAAATCCTGCCGCACGATGTTTCGCTCGACGAGATCCGCCGCCGCCGGCCGAGCGGGCTCATTCTGAGCGGCGGCCCCGCGAGCGTGAACACCCCCGGCGCGCCCTCCGTCAACCCAGGCTTCTTCCGGCTCGAGATTCCCGTCCTCGGCATCTGCTATGGGCAGCAGGCGATGGCGCAAGCGCTCGGCGGCGAGGTCAGCCGGAGCGGGGTGCGCGAATACGGCAAAACCGGGCTCCGTGCCCAAGGTACGAGCACGCTGTTCAAGGATCTTCCGCTCGAACAGACCGTGTGGATGAGCCACTCAGACGCCGTTGTGACGGCGCCGGAAGGCTTTCGCGTCACCGCGTCATCCGACGCATCGCCGGCGGCCGCTTTCGAAGATCCAACGCGAGGTCTCTACGGCGTCCAGTTCCATCCGGAAGTCGCTCACACGCCGAAGGGGCTCGACCTGCTGAAAAACTTCCTGTACGAGATCTGCGACGCGCAACCAAAATGGACGAAGGTTTCGATCATCGAGGAAGCCGTCCGCGAGATTCGCGACCGCGTCGGCGACGAGCGCATCATTTGCGGCTTGTCCGGCGGCGTTGATTCGGCAGTGGCGGCCGCGCTCGTGCACAAGGCCGTCGGCGATCAGCTGACCTGTGTGTTCGTCGACCACGGCCTGCTTCGCGCCGATGAGCCGGAACAAGTCGAAGACACGTTCCACCGCCACCTGAAGATCAATCTCATACACGTGAAGGCCCGCGACCGGTTCCTTGGGAAGCTCGCCGGAGTCACCGACCCTGAAACGAAACGCAAAGCGATCGGCGAGGAGTTCATCCGCGTCTTCGAGGAAGTCGCGCGGACGGAGCTTGCCGGCACGCGGTTCCTCGTCCAAGGCACGCTGTATCCCGACATCATCGAATCGGGCACACGCGACGCCGCGAAGATCAAGTCGCATCACAATGTCGGCGGCCTGCCGGAGGACATGGCGTTCGACCTCGTCGAGCCGCTGCGCAATCTCTTCAAGGACGAGGTTCGCGCGATCGGTGAGGAGCTCGGGCTTGCCGAAGAGATCGTGTGGCGCCAGCCGTTTCCCGGGCCCGGCCTCGCGATTCGGATCATCGGCGAGGTCACTGGCGAAAAGCTCGAAATTCTTCGGGCGGCCGATGCGATCGTGCTCGAAGAGATCCGCCGCGCCGGGTTGCTGCGCGAACTATGGCAGTCCTTTGCGATCCTTCCCGACGTGCGCACGGTCGGCGTGATGGGAGACGAGCGCTCGTACGCGCACCCCGTCGTCCTTCGGTGCGTGACGAGCGACGACGCGATGACTGCCGACTGGGCGCGGTTGCCGTACGACGTGCTCGAGCGCATCTCGTCTCGCGTCGTGGGCGAAGTGCCCGGCGTCAACCGTCTCGCGTACGACGTCACGTCGAAGCCGCCGGCCACAATTGAGTGGGAATAGCTACGCGCGGTAGACGCGCACGAACGGAATTCCATTGATGTCGAGCCGGTAGACCGGGTCACTGTTCTTGTAGCGCTTCCACACAGACGCAAAGCGACCGGACTGCACGCTCGAGATGTAGAACAGCACGAAGTCGGGCTGCACCCCGCCGGGCTTCATCAACGAGCTGTCTTCGAGGCGAACGGTCGTGCCCGGATAGAAGTCGGCAAATTGCGTGACGCGCGTGGTTGCGATCGTCGTCCGGGCTGCGTCGGGTGAGCGTGCGAGCGCCGTCGCCGCTTCGTCGAGGCCTTCCCCCCATCCGACGATGACGGCGTGCGTCGCCGTGCGGGGGCCGCCGACGGCCCAGTTGTAGTGCGCTTCCTCATACGGGTGTAGTGCGAGCGCCGGCGCGCCGTGGAGCAC
>JAIVGO010000127.1 GCA_020201525.1 Actinomycetota bacterium
GCTCCAGCCTCAGGCGGGCACTGGACGAAATCGCTCACCTTCACCCGGGGAAGTCACCAGATCCGGGCCCAAGCCTTTGTCGGGACGGCTCCCGGAAAGACTTCGGACGTCCGGACGTTCACCGTCGATAACAGTGCCCCTGCGAATACGATTGCGGGTCCCCCGGGAGCTGCCCAGGGTGTCGCCGCGATGATTGCGGGTGATGCAATCACGGGGTCGGCAACCGACAACAACAACAGCTTCGATTCGGGAGTCGATCACATCACACTCACATTCGTGAACGCCGCCACCAACGCACGCTCGTCTTTGAATGCAGTCTGCACCGGCTGTAGGCCGTCGGGATCCGGTGCCTCCGTGACGTGGAGCTCGAGGCCGGGCCTCGCAGCGGGCGCGTACAGCGTGAGCATCGTCGCCTACGACAAGGCCGGGAACCCGTCCTCTTCACTGAGCTTCCGTCTAGTGTTCGCGTAAGTCGCTTCAATCAAGAAGCCCCGGTCCGCGCCGGGGCTTCTCTTTTTGTTGCATCTTCCCTCGCGCTCGCGCGCGGAATGGCTAGCCCTTGACGATTTCGACGTTGAGAGTCGCCTCGACTTCCGGGTGAATGCGGAGCGAGACTTGATGGGCACCCAGGCTCTTGATCGGCCCGTCGAAGTGCAAGCGGCGCTTGTCGACTTTCGGACCGCCGGCTTTCGTGATCGCTTCCGTCACGGCCGCCGGCGTCACTTGACCAAAGAGACGGCCGGAGTCGCCGGCCTTCGCGATGATGCGAATCTTCAGCGACTGCAGCTGGTTCGCGAGCTCGTCGGCTTTATCGCGGTCGGCAATTTCGCGCAGCTCACGCGTCTTGCGAATGGTCTCCACTTGCTTGAGCGCGCCTTGTGTAGCAGGTCTCGCAAGCCCTCGCGGAATGAGGAAGTTCCGGCCGTAGCCGTCGGCAACCTCCACCACGTCACCCGGCGCGCCGAGCGAACGGACTTCCTGCGTCAAGATGAGCTTCATCGCGCCGCGTAGGGTAGAAGCGCCATCTCGCGCGCGTTTTTGATCGCGGTCGCAACGTCTCGCTGGTGTTGCGCGCATGTTCCGGTCACCCGGCGCGCGCGAATCTTTCCGCGGTCGGAGATGAAGCGTCGCAAAAGCTGAGTGTCCTTGTAGTCCACCCACGTCGCCTTTTCCTTGCAGAACTGGCAGACCTTCTTTCGCTGCCTGCGAAATCCGCCCTTGCCATCACGATCGCGACCACGATCGCGATCACCGCCGCGCCCACGATCTCTGTCGCGGTCCTTGTCCCTGCCACCACCTCTAGGCATTCTTCCTCCTATTTGCGACGCAACCAGACGCCCGACGCCAACTCTTCGGGCGCCTGGGTGCGCCTATTTCTCTTAGAACGGGATGTCGTCGGCCGGAGGAGGCGTTGTCGCCGACGAACCGGCTTCCCAGTCGTCGCCTCCGCCGCCGCCGCCACCGCCGCCGCCGCGTGAGACCTTCTCGACCTTCGCGGTCGCGAAGCGCAGCGACGGACCGACTTCCTCCGCCTCGATCTCCACGACCGAGCGCGTCTCGCCGTCCTGCGTCTCCCACTGACGGAACTTCAACCGGCCGGAGATGATCGCGCGCGACCCGCGCGTGAGCGTCTCCGCCACATTCTCCGCCAGCTGACGCCAGCAGTTGATGCGGAAGTACGACGTTTCGCCGTCCTGCCAGTTTCCTTGCGCATCCTTGAAACGCTGATTCACCGCGACACGGAAGTTCGCCACGGCAACGCCTTGCGGCGTGAACCGGAGCTCCGGATCGTCGGTGAGGTTTCCCACCAGCGTGACCGAGTTACCTATTGCCATCGTGTACCACCTCCCGGGGAAGGACCTTGGTTAGGTCTTTGGTCCGGGCCGGACAATCTTGTGACGCACGAGCTCGTCTTGCAGCCTGAGCACGCGATCCAGCTCGTCCATTGCCGCAGGCTCGGCTTGAACCTCCGCAATGGCGTAGTAGCCCTCGTTGAGATGCCTCATCTCGAAGGCGAACTTGCGCCGACCCCAGTGGTCGACCTTGGTGATCTCGCCGCCGCGTTGCGTCACGACTCCGAGATAGCGGTCGATCGCCGTGTTGATGGAGGCATCCTCCATCTTGGGATCGACGATGAACATGACTTCGTACTGGCGCCGGTCCGCCATCCTCACCTCCTCTGGTCTCAAGCGGTCCCTCCCCGGTGGGAAGGAACAGGGGTGAGCAACAATCCGGCAGCGTTTTCCGGGCTGCCGGAGCGGCAAGCATACCAGCGATCAACCTTCACCTCCATGTCCGGCCGAGGACTTCCTCGACATTAGCGAGGGGGTGTGACATTGGGTTCCGCTTCAGCGGGGGGTGTTGGTGCTGGTTCGGCGGGCTCGCCCTGTTTTCGGCGCGCTCGCTCTGTTTTCGGCTCGAGAAGAAAAGGCGGATTTCTCAAATCTGACCGAACGATGTCCCGATGTTATGAGGGCCACCCGTGCCCGCCGCACTGAGCCCGCACGAGCGTGACGCGCGGAGGGCCGTCGGCAACCGTTTCCGCGGAAGCGCCCGGCCGCGTCCGATTTCGCGGAAGCGCTCCTTACGTCGCGACGGGCGAGGGCGAGGGCGACGCCGAGGGACCAGGCGACGGCGCCGCGGGGCCGACTCGAACGCGGATCGCCATTTGCCGGTCCTGGTCGTACGAGCTCACGAAGATGTAGGTCCCGTTCTTCGGAAACGTGAGCGACTTCACCTGACCCGGCTGCACGTCGCCGGTGTCGAGCGAGACCGGGCACTGGACGCACGTCGCCGTGTGCGTGTGGGAAGAGTCGTTGCGGAACGAGACCGCATCGCCTCGATCGACCATCACGTCGAAGGGTGCGAAGCGAAAGTCGCGCATGATCACGCGGTGGCCGGGTCCGTGCTGCGGCAAAACCATGAACAGCGCGCCGAGAAGGGCGACGACGGGAATCACCGATGCCTTGCGCACGCGCGAATATTACGGGTGAGGCGTCGGGCCGAGCGAGTTAGGTCAGGAACACTCGCCACACGACAAAGGCGAGCGATCCGAGCGCCGCGATCACGCCCGTCGAGATCAGCACGCGCGCCAGGATGCTGAGCCCGCCGCCGCCTGAACCGCCGGTTCCGTCCTCTCCGGCCAGAGTTGTCGCGCCCGGTGACACCGACGGCGTCGGGGTCGGCGTCACAGTCGGCGTCGGCGTGACCGTCGGCGTTGGGGGCGGGCGCGGGCTCTTCGTGGCACCGGGAGACGGGCTCGTGACGGCGGCTGTTCTCACACGGATCGTGCCGCACATTCCGTCACATCGCCCTCCGGTAAGCGTCCCGTGGAACGTGCAGCGGTATCGGTACAGCCCCGGCGTCTGGAGCTGCCGCGTGAACGACGGTCGGCGCCCGAGCGAGTTGTTCATGCACGAGGGCTGCACGGAGAACTCGTCGTTGCAAGCGCCGCTGTCGAAGCCTTCGGGAGCGTCGTACGTCTCGATTCGGTGGTTGCGACCGGCGCACGGGCCCGTTCCGCTCTCGTTGTACGTCCACGTTACGGAGTCGCCGGAGTTGACGGAGACGCCGCTCGGCGCGAACGCGCAGTTGCGCTCGAGGATCCCCTGCGAAGACGCATGCCCCACTTGAGGCCACACAACGCCCAGGCCCATGAGAAGAATCGCGCACAAGAAAAATCGCCCCCGCATTGGGCGAAAGCATACCGGCGAGCCGGGGGGTTGTCCGTCGTCCGAAAGGGCACATTGGACTGTCCGGCCGAGGGCGGCCGCCGTATCATGAGCGTTCCAAGCGCAGGGGGAGGCTCCCATGGCCGATGTTCGCGAGTACAAGCTGCTGATCGACGGCGAGTTCGTCGACGCCCAGGACGGCGCGACCTTTGAAAGCACCGATCCGTCGGACGGTGCGGTCGTCGGACGCATCGCAAAGGGTGGCCGCGAAGACATGCGGCAGGCCATCGAGGCCGCGCGCAGAGCGCAGGACTCCGGCGTATGGGCCGACATGCCTCAGAAAGAGCGCAGCGAACGGATGCTGAAGCTGTGGGAGATCTTCCAAGCGCACGTCGGCGACTTGAGCGACATCGAAGCCCACGACGGCGGCCACACGATTCGCATGGCGAATCTCTTCTCGGTACCGCTCGGCATCGAGAACTGGCGCGCGATCGCTGAAACCGCGAACCAGATCGGCGAGTACGAGCCGGTGCCGATGGTCGACTACCCCGCGCCGGCGTGGGGCATCGTGCGCCGCGAGCCGTACGGTGTGTGTGGCGCGATCACGCCGTGGAACTTTCCGTTCATCTTGATGATGTGGAAAGCGGCGCCGGCGCTCGCAACGGGAAACTCGATCGTGATCAAACCAGCGACGTACACGCCGATGTCGACGGCGGAGTTCGGAAGACTCGTCACCGAATCCGATTTGATCCCGCCGGGAGTGCTCAACGTCGTGCCCGGCGCAGGAGGCGCGGCCGGCGAGGAGCTTGCATCCAACCCGCTCGTGGACAAGGTTGGCTTCACCGGATCGACCGAAGTCGGGCGGCGCATCATGCAGCTCGCGTCGTCGACGGTGAAGAAAGTAACGCTCGAGCTCGGCGGCAAGAGCGCCAACATCTTGCTCGACGACGCCGACTTGGACGTTGCCGTACCGGGCTCGTTGTGGGCGACGTTCTTGCACTCCGGCCAAATTTGTCACTCGGGAACGCGCGCGTTCGTTCCCGCATCGATCTTCGACGAGGTCGTCGCGAGGATGGTCGAGCTCGCAGAAGGATTGAAGGTCGGCCACGCGATGGACTTCGAGACCGACATGGGACCGCTCATTCACAAGACTCAGTTCGACACCGTGCAGCGCTACGTCGACATCGGATTGGAGGAAGGAGCGAAGCTCGTCACGGGCGGCGAGCGCGTCGATGTCCCGGGCGCCGACGGCGGCTACTACTACAGGCCGACGATCTTCGTCGACGTCGACAACAAGATGCGCATTGCGCAGGAAGAGATCTTCGGACCGGTGCTGTCGGTGATTCGGTACGAGTCCGTCGAAGATGCGATCGCGATGGCAAACGACTCTATTTATGGTCTCGGCGGCGGCGTGTGGTCACGCGACACCGGCCGTGCCATTAACGTCGCGAAGCGCTTGCGCACGGGAACGGTGTGGATCAACGATTACCATTTGGTGAGTGGCTTCGGTCCCTTCGGCGGCTACAAGCAGTCCGGCGTCGGCCGCGAGCTCGGCACCTGGGGCATCCGTGAGTACCAGCAGACGAAGTTCATCCACGTCGACCAGTCCCCGCGCAAAGACCAGAAATTTTGGTTCCAAGTATTGGGACTGTGACCATCGTGGTAGGCACCGGCAATCACCGGCGATAGCTCCTGCATGCCACGATTGAAATCGAGAACTTCAGGTCGAGGCGCGTAAGTCAGTCGTGAAGCGCGGGACTCCGGGCGCACGGCATGGTATTTCGGTGTGCTGTGGCTACCGAACCCGATTCCATCGACCGCCGGATCGCGAAGCTTGCCTCCGCGCAGCATGGCGTCTTCTCACGCCGGCAGGTTCACGCGATCGGATACGGCGACGGCGTCGTGCAGCACCGCCTCGCAACCGGACGCTGGGAGCGCGTGCACCGCGGCGTGTTTCGAGTGGCCGGCGCGGCGGTGACGTGGCATCAACTGCTGCTCGCGGCGTGCCTAGCCGCCGGACCCGGAGCCGTCGTGTCGCACTTCGCCGCCGCCGCGTTGTGGGAACTTCCCGGGTTCCCTCCAGGAACGATCGAGCTGATCGTGCCCCGCTCCGCACGTCGCGTTCTTCCCGGCATCGTTCACCGCCCGCGCTCGCTTCCACTCACCGACGTGACGAAGCGCAACGGGATCCCGGTGACAACGATCGACCGTACGCTTCTCGATCTTGCGGCTGTGTCGCATCCGCACGTGGTCGAGGAGGCCCTCGACGCCGCGATACGGCGGCGGCTCACGTCGGTGCGACGATTAGGGCGGCAGGTGAGCGAGGGCAGCCGCATTGCAGGCGTCGCCTTGCTGCACCGCCTCATCAAGGAGCGGTCCGACGGCTCACCGGTTCCGCAAAGCGTGCTCGAGACGATGACACATCGCATGATGAAGCGGTTCGGGCTTCCCGATCCGGTCCGTCAGTACCGGATCGAAGACGGACGCGGCTTCGTCGCCGTTGCCGACTTCGCCTATCCGGCCGAGCGCGTCGTCATCGAGGCGGATGGATACGAGACGCACAGCAGCGGTCGCGCCTGGGCGAAGGACAGGAGGCGCGATACCAAGCTCGCGGAACTCGGCTGGCACGTCGTGCGCGTTACGTGGACGGCAATCACCACGCGGCCGGGAGAGACGACCGGCGCAATCAGGCGCGTTCTGGCCGACCGCCGCCCCATCGTGGTACGCGCCGGCAATCACAGGCGATAGCTCCTGCGTACCACGACGGTGGGTAGTTGCGCCCGGCGCATAACATGTCCGTGGGTGAGAGGAGCCTATATGAAACGCACAGCTGCGCTTTGTGTCGCCGTGTTCACGCTCGCTTCGTTGCTTGGCATGGGCGTCGCGAAGGCCGCTCCGGCCTATGTGTTTCGTGTCGGAGCCGCCGTCGAAGACATCACCCCGGACGCGATGCCGTGCGCGGACTATCCCGGGCCGTGTTTCCCCGATAACAAGGGAGTCTGGCTCGGCGGGTACGGGCTCGGCGCGGCCCATCGCCAGTCGAACGGCGTCGTCGATCACCGGATCAGCGCGCGCGCAATGGTCATCGCGAACCACGCCGGCAACACGCTTGCCTTCGCGATGAACGAAACGCAAGGCATGTTCGCCGCGTACCAGCAAGGGCCCTACGGGCTCGACGATGCACGACGGCAGATAAATCTCGCAACCGGAATCCCGATGAACCACATCGTGCTGGGATCCGATCACTCCCACGCATCAGTGGATACGACGTTCGTGTGGGGAGGAGTTCCGGACAACTACCTCAAGTTCATCCACGACCAGATCATCAAGTCGGTGGTCGCCGCGTATCACAATCAAGTTCCCGCGACGATCTCCGTCGGAAGCTTCGACGACCCGGGTTACGATGGAGACCAGCTCGGTATCCCCGGCGCTCCCGACCAGGACTACGTCGACAAGACCATTCGCGTCCTTCAAGCAAAGCGCATGTCTGCGCATGGAAAGCCGGCGGGCAACGCCGTCGTCACGTTCATCGAGGCGCCGTTCCATCCGACGTCGTATGGATCGTCGCACTCCTCGTCGGGCACGAGCTCCATTGATTCCGACTGGCCAGGACGCGTTGCCGACTGGGCCGCGTCGAACTTCGGCGGCATCGGCGTGGGGTGGGAAGGAGACATCGGGCGTCAAGGAAGCGACGGCGGCGAAGGCAGAATCGAAGCCGCTGCCCTGAGCGCAATGGGCACCACGATGACGCCCATCACCGACGGAACGATCGACGGACGCGTGCAATTGATGACCGAAGAGATCACGAACCCGGTCTACATCTGGTTCCTGAACGGCGCTCGGCTGGCCGCACCGGTGCTGTGCGCCGGTGGCGCCGACGTCAATCAGCCGTACGGCACGCCCCCGGCGATTCAGGGTGGCGGGCTGTCTTTGTGCTCACCGACACCGCGAGCAAATACGCTGCCGTACGGCGCGGTCGCAACGTCCGGGCTTTGGGCCACGACCTTCCGTATCGGCGACGTCTTGTTTTCCGGCGGTCCGGGCGAGGTGTATCCGAACCTCGCGGAGACGGTGCGCCAAACCATCCCCGGCGCGCGGCACTTCTATCTCGGGCTTGCCCAAGACCAGGTCGGCTACATCATCGGTCCGGCGACCCAGTGGCCGGCAGTAGTCGCCGTGCGCGACGCTGAGGGCAACGACAACGGCCTCTTCAACGGCGGGCCGACGATCGGTGATCACCTAGTCTGCGAGCACATCATCGCAGCGGCCGCGATGGGGTTCACAGCCGTGAACGTGCCGTCGTATTGCGCTGTGGTGACCGCAAGCGATCCCGTGTCTTCGGCACTTGCTGATCAGTACGGTCTCTCGTAAGGGTCGCCGGCTGTCAGCGCACTCGTCGGCAAGGGCGTCCGGCCGGAACGCAGAAACGTGGGGTCGTTTCCTGGAGGAATCGGGCATCTCGGTAGCGAATTGAGCGATCGGGCTGGTTCCGGGGCGCTGGGGAGGACCTCATCGGGCGTACCGCACGACGCACGGCGATCGCCGTTCTCTTGACGGCGCTTCTTCTTCCCGTCCAGGCGCACGCGGCCGCGTGGGATAACGACTGCGGCTCGGGGAGCGATACAGGCCCGTCTTTGAGAATCCCGATTCCAAGCGGGGGATCGTGCTCGGGAAGCATGGACGGCGAGGGATACGGCTGGGCCGGTCCCGGCTGCTCCTTCGTTTGTGCCATGGACGGATACAGCTTCGACGCAACAATCGATGACGCGGTAACGATCAGCTTCGGGAGCCCGTGCTCCCACTGGTTCGTATCCAGCGTTGGGGGCGGCACGACCACAACGACGTTCGTTGCGCCGTCGACGGGCACATTCAGCGTGAACATCACCGCCGAAAGCGGCTTCGACGGCGGCGGATGTTCCGGCAGCACGAGCTACAGCGTCGGCATCCGTGTTATCCCCAACACGCGGCCGAGCGTCTCGATCGTGTCCGCACCGGCGACGGCCCTCCCCGGCGACCCGACGAACTTTACGATCGTCGCCACCGACCCCGAGAACAACTTGAAGCGCGATGGCGTGACAGTGCATCCTGGGAGCCAAACGACCTGGAAAACACCCGATGCGACGGGACACGCAACGTTCACCTTGTCTTTCGGCGCGAGCTCGACGCTCGACTTCAAGGCGGACGACGTGTTCGGCGCCGTCGCGACACCGGTCACGCACGCGGTCACGCTCGTCGAAAACGATTGCGGCACCGGCGCCGACGTAACGCTCGCGTCCGAGCCGTTCCCGTTCACGTGCCACGGCCATCTCACGCCATCTCTCGGCGACAACCAGGACTCGTTCACGTTCACGGTGCCTTCGGGCACCGACCGTGTCGCCGCCGGACTCGCGCGAACGTCGGGGGCTCTCAGCCGGAGGCTCGTCCTCACATCACCGACCAATGTCGTGTACACGGGTCTGCAGAACGGGAACGTCTACGCGCCGGCCGAAACGGGGACGTGGCAACTGAATGTCGACCGCATCTCGACGTTCGTATCCGGCGTAGACACGTCCTTCGGCGGTTACAACCTCAACGTGCGCGCAATCGGGCCGCTCAGCGCACCCTCGCTCACGGCATCGGTGTCGAAGGCGACGCCGCATTGGTGGGAACCGCTGACACTCTCGTTCGTCGGGACCGACCCGAACAGCTTGCCGATGTGGTATTCGGTCGGCTGGGACGATGGTACGTCGCAACGAGTGCCGGCCTCCGGTCTCATCGGCAGCGACCTCGCGCAAGTGCTCACACACGAATACTCGTCCGCCAGCACCGGCGCGCGCGCGATTACCGTCACGGTGACGAGCGACGACGGAACCACGGCGTCCACATCGATTCCGATCACGGTTCTAGCGCCCGACGACCGCTGTGGTGACGACACAACGGCTGCCGCGGACGCGCCGGAAAGCGGCAGCGCCTTTCCGTATCCGAAATTCGAGCATGAGTTTGCCGCACAAGAGCTTTGGCACTGCGCCGGCGAGCTTGGATACACGCTCGCCAAATCGGGCACGACTGTGACGACGGATGCCAAGGACATGGTCCGGTTCGCCGCGTGTTACACCAACGACCGGTGCGGCGAGATCGACAACGTGACGGGGGCTCCGTTCGCAAACAAAATGCGCGTTACGCTTCGCACGGGTTCCACGCTCGGCGCGACGGTAACGCTGAGCATCGGCACGCTCGTTAACGCGTTCTCCGCAACGGCCCCACCGGGCGGCGTCGCGACGATTGATCTTCCGCTGACGCAACCGGTGTTCTATTGGTATGCGGCCATCTCGCCCACCAGCGGGGCCGGTACGTACACGGTCGACGTGGAGTTGCTCCCACCCGTTTAGACCCGGCCGCTTGACTGTTGTTCCCGGCGTCGCGCACCCTGCAGGGGTGGACGTACCCGAAACGAAATACGCGCGCAGCGGAAACGTCAGCATCGCCTACAACGTGAGCGGTGAAGGCCCGCGCGACCTCGTGATGGTTCCGGGGTACGTGTCACACTTGGAGCTTCTGTTTGAGTTCCCTCCGGCCGTGCGTTTCCTGCGGCGCCTCGGGTCCTTTGCACGCGTCATCGTGTTCGACAAACGAGGGACCGGGATGTCCGACCCCGTGGAAGACGTTCCAACACTCGAGGAGCGCATGGACGACATCCGCGCGGTGATGGATGCGGCGCGATCCGAACGCGCGTCGTTCCTGGCGGTCTCAGAAGGCGCTCCCCTATCGTTGTTGTTCGGGGCCACGTATCCCGCCCGCTGTGTTTCGCTTATCTTGTGCGGCGGCATCGCGCGTTCGACGTGGGCTCCCGACTTCGATCACGAATGGGCGCCGCGTGTCGAAGATCTCGAGCGCGCGACGAGAGAGTACGTAGTGCCCATGATCGAGGCGGGAGAGGGGCTCGAAATCTTCGCGCCGAGCTGGGCCGACGACCCCGCGATGCGGCAGTGGTACGCAAAGTGGATGCGATACGGCGTGAGCCCCGCGATGCTCGAAAAGACACACCGCATGTTCCTCGACATCGACGTGCGAGACGTGCTTCCGGCCGTGCACGTACCCACGCTCGTGATGCACCGGCGCGGTGATCGCGTTGTGAACCGGCGCGCGGGAAAGTGGCTCGCCGATCACATCGCCGGGGCGCGTTTCGTGGAGCTTGCCGGGCGCGATCATGTGGTGTACGCCGGCGACCAAGACGCGATGCTCGACGAGATTCAAGAGTTCCTCACCGGTGCGCGCGGCGTCGCCGAGGCCGACCGGGTCTTGGCCACGCTCCTTTTCACCGACATCGTGGCATCAACCGATCACGCAGCTTCGGTCGGCGACAGTCGCTGGCGGCGGCTCCTCGACGAACACGACGCGATCATTCGCGGGAACATCGAGAAGTTCCGCGGTCGGGAGGTAAAAACAACCGGTGACGGCGTGCTCGCCACATTCGATGGGCCGGCGCGGGCAATTCGCTGTGCGAACGCGATCACAGGCGAAGTCCGGCGCCTCGGCATCGAGATCAAAGCGGGGATTCACACCGGCGAAGTAGAAATGCGAGGCGAAGATATCGGCGGCATTGCCGTACATACCGCAGCGCGCGTCATGGCGGCTGCACTGCCCGGGGAAACGCTCGTCTCCCGGACCGTCAAAGATTTGGTTGCCGGCTCGGGAATCGAATTCGAGGACCGGGGTGCACACGAGCTCAAAGGCATCCCCGGCGAATGGGCTCTATTCGCCGTCGTGTCCTAAACTCATTTCGGATTCGCCGCCTTCTCCCAAAAGCCGAGGAGGAGTTCTGCGAAACGCTTCGTTTCCGTTCGGTGCGGCGGATCGAAGTGGTGACGATCCTCGAACACTTCGAGCGTGAAGTCGGGGAAGATCGTTGCGAGGCGCTTCGCGATCTCGGCGTAGTACCACGGGTGACTCTTTCCGCCGAGCGTGAACAGCACCGGCTTGTCGAATGTGCGCAGCGCCTCGACGTCGAGCTTCGACGTCTTGAACGTCTCGATGAAAGTGCGAATGCCCGCCGGGCGCGTCTCCATCCAGGGCGGCGGCGGTCCTTCCGGCGGCGGAGGCGGAGCGACGCCGTCTCGTAGCTGCGCTCGGACGAACGCAGGCATCAACTCCACAAACGGGAGCTCCGACAGGTGATCGAAAATTTTCCAGCGTTCTTGCTCTTCCGGCGAGAGCCCTTCGTTTCCGGCCCACGCCGGCTCGTTCAAGGTGAGGCTCAAGAGCCGGTCGGGATGGGACGCGGTGAACGCCAGGCACGACGCGCCGCCTGCGGAGTAGCCGACGAGATGAAAGCGATCGAAGCCGGCCGCATCGGCGTGCCGGAGGATTCCTTCGATCTCGAGGTGGAAGCTGTAACCGGCCGGCGGCATGCCGTCCTTGTAAACCTCGAGCTCCTTCGGACGGGCGTCGACCCCGGGACCGAGCTCGTTGATCAGCCCCCCGTAGGCGAATTCGGCGGGAAGGACGCCGCCGGGAAGCAGGACGACCTGGATGGGCATGCCGCAGGTGTACTCCGAAGCTTTCTGACGGTCAATACGAGGGAGGAATCCGGCATCTCGATAGCGAACCAAGGAGATCAGGGTGCCGCGGAGCGGCGCATGGGTGAAAGGGATCTCCAGATGAAAAACGTGGTTCGATTGTTGCTGCTCGTCGCGCTGGCCGTCGCGGCTTTCGCGCCGGCGCACGCCGGGGTCGCAGTGAAGACGTCCATCAGCCGCTCGTTCAATGGGAGTGCCAACAGCGTCACGATGTCCGGGACCACCGTAGTAGGGTCGAGTGGCGGAATGTTGAATATGTACAGCGCGAGCACCACACAGAACCTTGCTGGTTCCGACGTCTATAGCGCGAACATCCAGTGGACCACCTGCGGCATTTCTTTGTGCGATAGCTGGTATGCGCAGTCCAACACGCTGCCGTCAAGCACGCTGCAAATGGATCCGCTCGGCAATAGCGCAACTGCACAATTCACGATTACCGATCAGAGCAACGTCGCACACACGCTCAACTTGACGATTTCTCGTCCGCAGTCGACTTGGGCGTATAACAGCCTGCCGAACCCGTGGGTCGACACGAACGACACCGCCGTCTTCGCCGGCGCGCCGTACGTCGCCTTCTCGCGTACGGGCTACACGATCACCGGGACGATCGACAACGTATCGCTGGTGAACAACCCGCAATACCCATGCCCGAATCTCTGCGGGAGCACGTGGGGCTCGTTGGCACAGACGCTCGACAACAACTCCGTGTACGCGAACTAGTTACCGCGGCGGGTCACCGAAGTTCGGGCTCTTCCCGAGCCCGAGTCGTTCGCGCGTGTCTTGCATGACCTCGGCGGCATGCCGGTAGAGCGATAACGCGTGCGCGGCGACACTGCTCGCGTTTGCGGTTTGGATGCACGACGCTGAAGGACCGACCGAGTTCTGCGAGCAAGCCGCGAAGGCGGCGTAAAGGCCGGCGGCTCGCGCGTACTCGCGTGCGGCAGGGGCGAACATCGTTTCGCCTTGGCCGAACGGTCGCGGAACCCGAACCGCCGCGATGCGACCGGCGACTCGCGTGAAGGTTTGTTGCCACTCGCCGGCAGACTTCGCGAACGCGGCCGCGGTCAGGTGACCGGCCCCGAATGCGTCCGCTGCATCCGCCATCGAGCCGGCGACAACGCTCATCTCGCGCACTTGAGCAAGGACGCTCGCCTCGTAGCGAAGCACAGCTGCGCGATCGGTCGCCCGGTTGTGGGATCCGACCAGGAACACCGAAGTCGCGCCGGCAACGAACACAGCGGTGAGCCCGACGAAGACGATCCGGCGACGTGCGTTGGTCACAGCTTGTAAGAATCCGCGAGGCCGACGCGCTTGCGTTCTTTTTCCAGTATCGCCGTCGCCTCGTCGTAGGTCTTGTCGGCGCGTTCGGCGAGTGGAACTGCCGACTTGATCGCCGTCTTGAGCGGTTCGCCGACGGAAAAGGAGGCCGCCACGAACGCATCGATGGCCGCGACGTAGCCACGGAGGGACGTGTCGAAAAGTTGCGCCGCGCGCGCGAGCTTGTCGGGAATTTTCGCGGCGGCGAATCCCACGCGTACTTGTTCCAGCTCGCCACGCCATCCCTTGGCTTGACTCCGGAACGTTTCGCCGGTGATGCGACCGTTTACGAGATCGCTGAGCCCCGGTCGGACTCCTTCGATCACGACGCGGCCACCCTCTTTGGCGAGTGGCTTGATCGTTTCGACGTACGTCCGCACACCAATGCGCTCGCCTGCGGATGCACCGCCACCGCACGCGGGCACCACGAAGGCGAACGCGACCAGCAGCGCTGCCGCGCGTCTCACCGTTTGCGCGTCTTCGCTGCCGTCTTGGCTGTCGTCTTGCGTGGCCTCTTTGTCGGCACGGGCTTTTCAGCGGCACCAGCTGCTTCCTCGCCCAGATAGCTTGCGATGAGCTTCGGATCGGCAAGCATCTCCGCGCTGCGCCCTTCGAGCACGACCGCGCCCTTGGCGAGCACATATGCGCGATCGGTATTCGCGAGCGCCATGTGGACGAACTGTTCGACGATCATGATCGCGCATCCGGCCTCGTTCACTTCGCGCAAGATCTCGAACAGTTGCGCAACGATCTTCGGAGCCAGCCCAAGCGACAGCTCGTCGACGATGAGCAGCCGCGGGTTGGACATGAGCGCGCGCGCAACGCCGAGCATTTGCTGCTCGCCGCCCGACAACGTCCCGGCGGCTTGCTTGGCGCGCTCGCGCAAGATCGGGAAGAGGTCCATGACACGGTCGCGCTGGGCGGTGAAGTTCGCTTCCTTCTTCTTGCGTTGCGACCAGAAGCCGGCGCGAAGGTTTTCTTCGACGGTGAGCCCGCTGAACAGCTCGCGGCCTTCCGGCAAGTGCGCGATGCCGCGCTGGACGACTTGGTTCGGCTTCAAACCGCGAATCGGCTTGCCGTCGAACCAGATGCTCCCGTTCGTCGGCTGCAACAAGCCCGAAATCGTGCGCAGTGTGGTCGTCTTTCCGGCGCCGTTCGCACCGACGAGCGCAATGCGCTCACCGGGGTTGATCTGCAGCGATACGCCGCGCAGTGCCTGGATCGGCCCGTAAAACGCGTCGATTGTCTGAACGTCGAGAAGTGGCTCGGTCATCGGAGTCTCCATGTAGTCACCGTCCTGCGTGCACCGGCTCTTCGCGTGCCATTTCTCCGGCCGGCTCGCCGAGGTACGCCGACACGACATCCGGGTGGCGCTGGATCTCGGCTGCCGTTCCGTCGGCCAACGGCGCCCCACGATTGATCACGTAAATGTAATCGCAGACCGACGTGACCATTCGGACGTCGTGCTCTATGAGCAAGATCGAGATGCCGAGCTGCGCACGAAGGAAGTAGAGCAAGCGCGCCAGTTCGTCCGTCTCGTTGTTGTCGAGCCCAGACGCCGGTTCATCCAGCATGAGCAGCGGCGCCCGCGTCACGAGAGCCCGCGCGACCTCGACCTGCCTGAGAATGCCGAATGGTAGGCCGGCGATCTTGCGGTGCGCGACGTCCTCGAGCTCGAGGAGAGACACGACGTGCGTGACTTGGTCACGTGCGTCGCGTTCGGCCCGCGTCGCCGCACCGGTCAGAGCGACGTGCGAGAAGAATCCCGTCTCGTTGTGCACATGCGTCGCGACGAGGAGGTTCTCAAACACGCTCAGCTGTGGAAAGAGCTGAATGAGCTGGAAGGTACGTCCAACCCCCATTTGCGCCCGCCGGTGCACCGGCTCACGCGTAACGTCCACGCCGAAGAGGTCGACGGTGCCGGCCGTCGGCTCGTTCAGTCCGGCAATTGCATTAAATGTCGTCGTCTTACCGGCGCCGTTCGGGCCGATAAGACCGACGATCTCGTGCTCGCGCACTTCAAGGCTCACGTCGTTCACCGCCGTGAGGCCCCCGAATCGCACGATGACGTTCCGGGCGCGCAGAACGGGCTCTCGTTGCCCTCGGTCGGGTGGAAGCGCGAATCCGTCAACGGCCGCAACACGCCAACCGGCCGGCGCCGCTACGACGGGAGGCACGACCATGGTCCGCTCTCCGTTCGACGCCGGACCGTGACTTTTGGTGCCAGCCAGCAAGGCGGGATCGATCGTGTAACGCGGCATGTCCACCCGGCGCGGACGAAGCTTGACCACCACCGAGCGCAGCGAAGGAAGCCGCAACCGTCGAGCAAACCGAGATACGCGCCCAGGCTCCGGTATATGAGCCGGCGCCGATGCGCGTTCTTCGGCACGGCGGACTTCGGCACGGCGGACTTCCGCCCGGTGGCGGCGCTGGGTGCGTCGCGACTTCGCCACACGGAGGCGGTGGACGAGGTCCGGCCCGAGCGCCCCGAGCCCGCCCGGATACCCGAGGAGCACGACGAGCAGCAGCAGCACCGACACGATATCGACGTAGCCGTTGAGGAGCTCAACGCGGAAAAACAGCTCGTTCAGCGCCGCGAAGAATACGCCAGATGCGACGGCACCTCCAAGGCTCATGATGCCGCCGACAACGGCCACCGACAGAAAGAACAGCGATTGCGTGAAAGCGAACGTCACCGGCGTCACGGTGCGAAGGTCAGTCAACAGCAAATTGCCGGCCAGGCCGGCAAGGGCACCCGACACCGCAAAAGCCAGCAGCTTGTACTTCGCCACATCGATTCCGAGGGATACCGCGGCCGTCTCGCTGCCCCGGACGGCAAAGAAGGCACGACCCGTCTTCGAATCCCGCAAGTTGCGGGCGGCGAACACGACCGCAGCAACAACAGCGACAACGACCAGGTAGAAAACCCGTTTGTCGCTCAGGTCGAAGTGCGTCACGGTACCCGGCCTGCCGATCGGTCGGTTCCTTATCGTGCTCGCGCCGCCTTTGCCGACGAACCAGCTCGACAGAAACAGGTACGCATCGGCCATCCACGCGAAAATCAGCGTCGCAACAGCCAGATACAAGCCGCGAACGCGCAAAGCTACGACGCCGAGCAATGCAGCCACCGCCGCCGTCGTAGCCATCGCGAACGGCAGATTCAGTGGAAAGGGGATGTGCAAGCCGCGTGCCAGCAGGCCGGTAGTGAAGGCGCCGATCCCAACAAAGGCGCCTTGCCCGAGGGATATCTGACCAACCCAGCCGGTGAGGATGACGAGTGAGATAGCGACGATCGCAAGCTCGCCGGCGTAGTCCGCGTTGATCACGACCGACAGAGGAACGCCGGGCAGCCAAGGCAGAAGAATGATCCCGCCGACCAAGAGCGCAAATCCCACGAGTCGCTTCACAAACCGCTCCGAACGTCGGTTGCAGCGAATCGGCCGCCGCGCATGCCCATCACGATGAACGCGAGAAAGGCGAGCGCGACTTGCGGCGCTCCTGTCTGCTTCCCGATGCCACCCAAGCTCGGCACGATACCCACGGTAAATCCGACGAGGATCGATCCGTACAATGCGCCGGAGACATTCTCTAGCCCACCGATGAGCGCAGCGACGAACGCCGGCAGCACTTGGAGCGACAACGTGTATGGATGCAGGTTCGTCGACGCAGCCAACAGTACCCCACCGAGAGCGGCAAGCGCGCCGGCGAACAGCCAGGCGACGGCCGTCGTTCGCTCGGGGTCGATGCCCATGAGCGCGGCGGCGCGGCGATTGTCGGCGGAGCAGCGCATCGCGAGCCCGAGGTCGGTGTACCGGAACAGCGCAATGAATCCCCCGGCAACGGCTATTGCGATGAAGAACAACGCGATGCCGCCGAGCGACAACGCGGAGTTGCCGACGGCGAAAGACTTATCGGGGAAGACGCCCTTCGCATGTATCGGCGTGGTGCCCCATATTCGCGCGGCCAGGGCGATCAAGATGCCAAGTGCTGCGACGGTCCCCACCGTTTGCGCCGTCGGGCCGGCCGGTCGCAACCGGCGCACGAGCACCCGCTCGATACTCAAACCGAGAACGCCTCCGGCCGCGAGCGCGATGAGCGCACCCGCGTACGGGCCGGCGACGCCAGTGAGCGCGTAGGCAATGTACGCCGGGAACATCGCCATAGCGCCGTGCGCGAGATTGAGCACGCGCGAGCCCCGGTAGATGAAGACGATCCCGAGCGCGAACATCGTGTACGCGCCGACGAGGGGCGTCGTCAGCACGACATTGACAAACAAGTCGCGCAAGAATCCCATCGGCTTATACGTCCCTGCCGAGGTCGTCGTCGCGGATGAAATTGCTGCGGGTGTAGCGCCAGTTCGAGAACGACCCGTTGTTGACGATGTCTTCGAACGCCTGCACCGACGCATGGCTCTCGTGATGCCCGGGCGAGAATGTGATGGTCGGAGATAGCCCGGTATCCAGAGTCATCGAATCCAGCACACGTTGCATCCCGATCCGCGTTGGGGACGCTCCGAGCTTCTTGAGGGCTTCCACGACCAGCATCATCCCCACATACGCACCTTCGACGTGCGGGTTGTTGGCATCGGCCGTCTGACTGACGTTCCTCAAATCATTCTTGTACGTGACGACGGCGGGGTCGGTATCGAAGGGGTCGATGGGGGGCTTGAAGCTTGTCCACACCCGCATATTCGCGCAGTCGGCCCCGCAATCGCGCGCAAACGAATTGAGGAATAAGGGTTGTGGGCCGCCGATGCCGTACTTAACCGGGTGAGCGGGATCTCCGAGGCCCTTGTCGCGCACCCACGTCGAGGCTGTGTTCGGCTCAAGTAGCATCGCGACAAAATCGCACTTCGCCTGCGGCGTATCGAGCTTGTCGGCGCCGCCGCAGCCTCCGATGAACGTATTCACGTCGTTGGAATAGCTCGTCTGACCGCCTTGGATCTTCACGTCGACCGCAATCGTCGCGCCCGGAATGCGCTTTACCGCGCCGACGAATGCGTCGTGTCCCTCTTGGCCGAAGCGATATGTGTACTCCCAGACGATCCCGAATTTGCGCGCGCCGCGTTTTGCCGCATCGTGCGCCATCACGTGCATCACAGAGGCCGTGGACGTCGCCACCGGCCACACCCACGGGTCTTTGTAC
>JAIVGO010000188.1 GCA_020201525.1 Actinomycetota bacterium
TACCCGAGCAGCGACGTGAGCGGTGTCTTCAGCTCATGTGTGATGGCGGCAACGAAGTCGTTCTTGGCACGGTCAATTTCCACGAGACGGTCTGAGACCTGTCGCTCCCGCTCGAGCGCGCGAGCACGATTGATTGCAACGGCGGCGTCGGCGGCGTACGAGGCCAGGATCCGCAATTCGCGGTCGCCGAAGCGCTTTCCTTCGGCGGTGGAGACCACGACACCTGCGATCTCGTCGCCGACGGTGATCGGCGCGGACACCGAGGACGGCGGGGGATCATTCGACAAGACCGGTTGCTGCGTGGCAAAAGCCCGACCTACCGGCTCGCTCATCGTGCGGTCTTCCGGTTGCGTGGCCGTCCAGCCGATCGGCGTCATCACATCGCGATCCTCGTCGTACGCAAAGACCTCCGCTCGGGCGGCACCGACGGTGACCATGGCGCCTCGCGCAACGGCTTCCATCAAGTTCTCAGGCGCCGCTCGATTGAGGCCGCGGTTGGCTTCCGTCAGCGCAGCAGCGTCCTCTGCGCGACGGATGAACTCTTCCGCCATTTGCATCTGTGTTGCATATGCCTCGGTCGCCGCTCGGCGGCGCGCGTCGATCGCAAACAGCGCCAGCACGGCGACCACAGCCGCTCCGACCAGGACCCATCGCACGACATCGGGTCGAAACGCCGGTTCGAATGAGTCGGGAAGGCTTTCACCGAGGAACGATATGCCCGCATAGATGCCTGCGATGAGAAGGACGATTCCCGGAACGAGTGCGCCGAGCGAGCGCGCGGAGGGGTTCGTCGGGGTGCGGAAGCTCTGGCGGGACCGGCTCATTCGATCACGACGCCCTTGTTGCCCATCACGATCTCCCCGATTTCGAAGGCCGGGCATCCGTGGTTGCCCAATTGTTCGATGGTAGCCGCCGAATCCTCCGGCGCCACTATCAAGGTCATTCCGAGCCCGAGATTGAAGGTGCGGCTCATCTCCCCCTCCGCCAACTCTCCCGCGGAGCGAAGGAACTCGAAGATCGGAGGCTCCGGCCACGAATCGCGGCGAAGGACGGCACGCATCGTTCTCGGCAAAACTCGAACGACGTTGCCTTCGATACCACCGCCGGTGATGTGTGCGGCCGCGTGCACCTCGGTTTCGAGAGATAGCAGCGCGCGCGCATAAATGCGCGTCGGCTCGAGAAGCTCATCGCCGATGGACCGCGTCCATCCCTTCGGCACCGTCGCCAGATCCAGGTCGTGGTTCAGGATGATCGCTCGCACAAGTGAGTAGCCGTTCGAGTGCAAGCCGGTCGACGCAAGACCGATCACAAGGTCGCCTTTCTTCACATGCGATGTGCCCCACATGCGCCCGCGCTCGGCGACTCCGACGCCGAACGCCGCGAGATCGTATGCGTCCGCGTCCATCGTGCCGGGATGCTCCGCGGTCTCACCCCCGAGCAAGGCACATCCCGCCTGGCGGCATCCTTCGGCAATGCCGGCGACGATTCTCTCGATGCGTTCCGGCACGAGGCGACCGCACGCAATGTAGTCGAGAAGAAACAACGGCTCCGCGCCGGCACACGCGATGTCATCGACGATCATTGCAACCAAATCGATGCCGACGGTGTCGTGCCGGTCGAGCTGCTGGGCGATCACGAGCTTCGTGCCGACGCCGTCGGCCGCGCTGATCAGGACGGGGTCGTCGAGCGTCTTGAACTGCGCCGAAAACGCACCCGCGAATCCGCCGAGATCGCCGATCACTTCAGGGCGGAAGGTTGTTTTCGCGTGCGCGGAGATCAACTCGACCGCGCGATCACCGGCCCCGATGTCCACGCCGGCCTCTTTGTAACTGAGGCCGCGCCGGCGTTTGCCCGTCACTACTCGATGGTGGTCGGCTGCCGCTCGAGAACGAACTTGTGCTCGAGAGCACCTTCCGGAATCGGCACCGGATAGATGCCGTCGAAGCACGCGCGGCAGAACGCATCGGCCGGCGAGCCGGTCGCCTTCACCAGCCCTGCGAGTGAAAGATACGCGAGCGAGTCGGCACCGATGTACGCGCGAATCTCTTCGATACTCAAGTCGCTCGCGACAAGCTCCGCGCGCGTCGCCATATCGATGCCGTAGAAGCACGGCCAGCGAATCGGCGGGCTGGTTATGCGAAGGTGCACTTCGCGCGCGCCCGCCTCGCGAAGCATCCGAACAATTTGCTGTGTCGTGTTCCCGCGCACGATTGAATCGTCGACGACGATGAGTCGCTTGCCTTCGATCGCCTGCTTCAGCGGGTTGAGCTTCAAGCGGATACCGAGCTGCCGGATCGTCTGCGTCGGCTGAATGAATGTGCGTCCGACGTAGCGGTTCTTGATGAGCCCCTCGCCATAGGGGATTCCGCTCTCTTCCGCATAACCGGCCGCCGCCACCGGACCGGTGTCGGGCACGCCGAACACCATATCTGCGTCGACCGGCGCCTCCTGTGCCAGCAGCCGTCCCATCTCGCGCCGTGCGTCGTGAACGCTGCGCTCCTGCATCACACTGTCGGGCCGCGCGAGGTAGACGTACTCGAAAATACAGAGCTTGGGAGTGGGCTTCGCAATGATGCGGCTTCGCAACCCGCGGTCGTCGATCGACACCATCTCGCCGGGCTCGACGTCGCGGACGAACGCGGCGCCGACGATGTCGAGCGCACAGGTCTCACTCGCGAGCACCCAGCCGCCCCCCGGCAACCGGCCGATCGACAGCGGCCGGATCCCGTGCGGATCGCGCGCGCCGTACACGGTTCGCTCATCCATCATCACGAAGGAGTACGCGCCTTGAAGCAAGGGCATCGTCTCCGCGATGGCTTCTTCGAGGTTGCCGTCCGTGGCACGCGCCGCGAGCATTTCCGCGACGAGATCGGAGTCGGTCGTCGCGAGCGGGCCGCTGCGCTGCTTGACCATTTGAGCGAGCTCGATCGTGTTGGTGAGATTCCCGTTGTGCCCGAGAGCGACGCCGCCGCCGACCACGGTCGGCTTATAGGACGGCTGCGCGTTCTCCCACTTGGTCGAGCCGGTTGTCGAGTAGCGGGTGTGACCGATCCCGAGGGTGCCTTCGAGCGTCGCCAGCGTTCCCTCGCTGAAGACTTGCGCGACGAGCCCCATGTCCTTGTAGACGAGAATGCCGGAGCCGTCGGCGACCGCGATGCCGGCAGACTCCTGGCCGCGGTGCTGGAGCGCGTACAGGCCGAAAAAAATGAGCTTGGATACCTGCTCGTTCGGCGTCCAAACGCCGAAAAGACCGCACTCTTCTTTCGGGGATTCCGCGCCCATTCGAAGGTTAGTTTATCAGTGCGCCCCGCAATTCCCCAGTACGAGAAGAATCAAATTGCAGCAATCGCCCGAGCGAGGGCATCTCGATGCGCCGAAACCAGCAGAGAAAGCTCCAGATCGAAAGCACCGGCGACGATCAACCTGTCACCACTCACTTTTCCGATCCGAGCCGCCGGAAGGACGCTCCGGCCCGCGGCTGCAAGGACCGCGTCAACCTGATCCGCGGCACACGTCACCACCGCCCGGCTCGACGACTCGGAGAACAACCCCACGTAGGTCGCGTCGGAAAGCTCGATCGTCGCCCCGATCCCCCCGGCGATCGCGCATTCGGCAAGCGCCACCGCGACCCCGCCGTCCGAGCAGTCGTGCGCGCTCTTGATCACAGCTTGCTCGGCCAGCTCCGCAAGAAGATCGTGCAGCGCCTTCTCTTTGACGAGGTCCAGCGCCGGCGGCATCCCCCCGACGTGGCCGTGAAAGTGCCACGCCCATTCCGACCCGCCGAGCTCCGGGTTTGTCTCGCCGAGGAGGATCACCGCGTCCCCCTCGTTCACGTAGCCGATCCCCAGCGCGTCGTCGATGTTTTCGATGATCCCCAGCATGCCGATGACCGGCGTCGGCTTGATCGAGTCGCCGTCGGTCTCGTTGTAGAAGCTCACGTTGCCCCCGGTGACCGGCGTGGCGAACGCAGCGCACGCCTCAGCGATGCCGGCGACCGCCTCGCCGAATTGCCACATGACGTCCGGCCGCTCCGGGTTCCCGAAGTTGAGGCAGTTGGTGACGGCGATCGGGCGCGCACCGGTGCACGCGACGTTGCGCGCCGCCTCCGCGACGGCCAGCGCCGCGCCCCGGTGCGGATCAAGCAAGCAATACCGCGCGTTGCCGTCGGTGGCGAGCGCCATGCCGCGCCTTGTCCCTTCAAGCCGAACCACGGCCGCGTCGCCGCCGGGTCCTTCAACCGAGTTGTGCTGCACCATCCAGTCGTATTGCTCGGTCACCCACTGCTTGCTTGCAATGTTGAGAGACGACAACAGCGACAGCGTCGCTTCGCCGAGATCCTTCGGCGCCGGCAGGGCCAGCGGATCGTCACTTTGCAGCGCGTCTTGCCAATCGGGGCGTTGCGCCGGGCGCTCGTACACCGGGCCTTCGTCGGCAAGCGAACGCGACGGAACGTCGGCGACGACCTTTCCGTGCTGCTTCACGCGGAGGCGGGCGCCTTCGACGACCGTTGCGATGCGCGTGGCCGGCACGCCCCAGCGCCGGCACACGGCTTCGACTTCGTCGGCGTCTTCGGGTCTCACAATCGCAAACATTCGCTCTTGCGATTCGCTCGTCAGGAGCTCGAATGGCTCCATGCCCACCTCGCGCGCCGGGACCACGTCGAGATCGACTTCCAGGCCGACTTCGCCCCGGCTGGACGTCTCACTCGTCGCGCAACACAGACCCGCGCCGCCGAGGTCCGACAAGCCGACCAGCAACCGGCGGCGCACAAGCTCGAGCGTCGCCTCGATCAAGAGCTTGCCGGTAAAGGGGTCGCCCACTTGCACGCTCGGCCGCTTCGCTTCAGCTTCGGCGTCGAACGGGCGGGACGCGAGCACCGACACGCCACCGATGCCGTCGCGTCCCGTCTTCGCGCCGAACAGTATGCCGACGTTGCCGACGCCGGCCGCTCGCGCGTGCTGAACATCGTCGATGCGCGCGACGCCGACGCACATCACGTTCACGAGTGGGTTCCCACGGTAACACGGGTCGAACACGACCTCGCCGCCCACGGTCGGGACGCCGATCGAGTTTCCGTATTGCGAGATGCCGTGCACGATCCCCCCGAGGAGCCACCGCTGGCGGTATTCGTCGAGCGGCCCGAAGCGGAGCGGATCCAGCAGCGCGACGGGGCGTGCTCCCGTTGCGATCACGTCCCGGATGATCCCACCGACGCCGGTTGCGGCACCTTGCACCGGCTCCACCGCCGACGGGTGGTTGTGCGACTCGAGCTTGAAAACGGCAACGAGATCGTCGCCCACGTCGACCACACCCGCGTTCTCTCCGGGTCCCATGACGACGCGGGGACCTTTCGTCGGCAGCGTGCGCAGATACATCTTCGACGATTTGTACGAGCAGTGCTCCGACCACATCGCCGCGTACATCGCCAGCTC
>JAIVGO010000030.1 GCA_020201525.1 Actinomycetota bacterium
GAGCTCACCCGCGGATGTGTCCGGGCCGGAATACGGTGTCACCGTGCACGATGCGATTCCGCTGAGAGCATCCGAGCCGGTCCACGTTGCCGTAAACGGGTGGTTGTAGAACCCTCCGGCGTCGGGAGCGCGATCGGCGGATACGGCAACCTCCGTCGGCACGGTGGCATCGCGTTTGATTGTGACTTTGTTTTCCGATGTGCCGCCGGTGCTCGTTGCGGTGCACGTAAATTCCGTGCCTGCGGTGTCGGCCGTCACCGGCGAAGGGTCGCAGCCGGACGTACTGGTGACGTCTGAGTCCGGATCGGTGACCGTCCAAGAAACCGTCACATTGCTCGTGTACCAGCCTTCAAGACCTTGCACGCCGTCGATCGACGGCGAAATGACCGGTGGCGTCGTGTCGGAGGCGGGATCTGCCGCTGCCGTCGATGAGCTCTTCATGCCGAGTGCGGACGCGAGCGGCGTCGGCATCGCATTGCGAACGGCGGCGAAAGCGGAGTTCAGGCCGCCGCCGGATCCGAGGGCAAAGATTTGGAGCACGAAGAGTGCCGGTAAGGCGCGACGAACCCATCGCACGATGGTGCGTTCGAAGTATGACATGAAAAGCCTCCCCTTCTCGCCAGTCGAGCAATGAGTGAAACGAAAGGAGGCGCCGGTTCATACGCTGAAGAGGCCGAGTCGGCCGGAAGTTCCCTTTCGCGTCGTACGGGTGCGTCGAATCAAAGAGACTTCTCGAACCACGCGACGTCCCAGAACCTCCCGAACTTGCGACCTTGTTCGGTGAAGTGCGCGACTTGTCTGAATCCGAATCTTTCATGCAGCGCAATTGATGCCTCGTTGGGAAGGGCAATGCCTGCATAGGCCCGATGGACATCCTCGCCTTCAAGGGCTCGGAACAACCCTTCGTAGAGACGGGGCCCGAGCCCTAAACCCACGTCCGCAGGCGCGAGATACACGCTCGTTTCGACCGAGGTCTCGTACGCTTGCCTTGGTCTCCAGCGACTGCTGCTTGCGTAGCCTTTCACGAGCCCCTCTTCGACGGCGACGAAGATGCGATATCGGCCTGTTGTGTCGTAATGCGAAAACCACTCCGACCGCGCGTCGGACGTTATCGGCTCAACGTCAAACGTCATGTGTGTATTGAGGACGTAATGGTTGTAGATCTCGTTCAGACCCGGAAGATCCGATCGAGTTGCAGCCCTGATCTCGATGCTCGGCATTGATTGAGTATGCCCTAGGGAGATGGGTCGCGAATTCGGATTTCGAGGATTAGGCTACGTGGGTCCAATCGATTGGGGATTGCATGCCTCCGAAGGAGATTCGTAAGGAGTATTCCAACGACAGCATCACCGTCGTGTGGGAACCCAAATACTGCATTCATTCCACGAAATGTCTGCGCGCATTGCCGGGGGTTTTCGACTTCAACGCGCGCCCGTGGATCTCTGTCGATGCGGCTGCTGCGGATGATATCGCGAATGCCGTATCCCAATGTCCGAGCGGAGCCTTGCACTTCGAACGGCATGACGGCGGACCTGCCGAAGAACCTCAGCCGGAAATGACCGTTACAGAGAGGCCCAATGGACCTCTCTACGTGCGTGGGAAGATACGGGTTCTGTCGGCGGAAGGAGATGTCCTTCGTGAGGACACACGGATGGTTCTATGCCGGTGTGGACAGTCGGCGAACAAGCCGTTTTGCGACGGCACACACACGCGCGTCGGTTTTCGGACCGACGACAATTAGGTTTTAGTGTGCCGCAATTAGGTTTTAGTGTGCCGCGGATGCCATAGAGCTGTTCTCGGCCGCCCGACTCATGGCAAGAGCAAGCGCGTCTCGCACTTGCTCGAGCACATCCGGCTTTAGCCCGGCGATTGATTCCGGCACTTCGAACATGCGTGCTTCGAGCTTCTTCTTCATTCGAACACCTTGGGGCGTCAGTGCGACTGCTTTGACGCGACGATCGGTCTTGTCCGGCCGCCTTTCGACGAGCCCGCGCTCTTCCAAGCGATCGACCAGCCAGGTCATCGTTGATGCGTCGCATCCGAATCCTTGAGCGAGCGTGCCGATCGGGCGAGGCTCTCCGGGGCGCAACGACAGGATGGCCTTCATGTGTCCCGGAGTCAGCCCGAGCTGTTGAAGAATGCTCGATGCCCGTCCGACTTGCGACATCGCCGACTGCATCATCAGTCGCCAAAGGTCCTGCGCTAGTGCCGGATCGTGAGCCATACCCTCATGATACGACGTGCCGTCCGATAGTTCCAGTACTAAAAAGATTTGATCCTAAGATAGTTTGACAGTTCAAAGGTTTGGTGCCATGATCGCCGCCATGAATGAAGCCGCCATCCGCGTTGAAGGGCTGACCAAGCGATTCGGCGACGTCGATGCCTTGAAAGGGATCGACTTCGTTGTCCCCCAAGGAACCGTGTTTGGGCTCTTGGGTCCCAACGGCGCCGGCAAGACGACTGCAATCCGTATCCTCGCGACCGTACTCACGCCAACCAGCGGCAAAGCGGAGGTGCTCGGATACGACGTCGCACGCCAGGCTGCCGAAGTTCGATACCGAATCGGGCTCGCCGGCCAGTTCGCTGCTGTGGATCCCAATCTGACGGGGCGGGAAAACCTGCGACTCATCGGCAAGCTCGTTCACTTGCCGTCGCGAGAAATAGGCCCGCGCGGCGCAGAATTGCTCGAACGCTTCGGGCTGTCCGATGCGGCGGATAGACCGGTGCGCACGTACTCCGGTGGAATGCGGCGTCGCCTCGACCTCGCGGCTGCACTTGTACAGCGGCCACCGGTGCTCTTTTTCGACGAGCCGACGACCGGACTTGACCCGCAAAGCCGCGCTCAGCTGTGGGAGATGACGCGGGAGCTCGTCGCCGACGGAACGACCGTGCTCCTCACGACGCAGTACATGGAAGAGGCCGATCGGCTTTCAAGTCAGATCGCGGTTATCAACAAAGGGGAGGTCATTGCGATGGACACCCCCGCCGCACTCAAGGCGCGCATGGGCGGCACCGTCATCGAGTTCGGACTCGCCGACGATGGCACCGCGGAGCTTGGAGCGAAAGCGCTGTCACGCCTCGAATCGCATTCGCCGGAACGGGAGCGCGAGATGGTGCGGCTCACCACGGACGAGGGTCCGCGTGTCCTCATGGAAGCCTTGCGCGCACTGGACTCGGAAGGAATTACGCCGGTCACCCTTACCGTCCGAGAACCCAGCTTGGACGACGTGTTTCTCGCACTGACGGGACGCCACGCCGAGGAAGGCGACGCCGCGCCGACACGCAAGGCTCGTGGCAGGAAGGCAGGTGCAGCGTGACGTCTGTTTCGACTCCGGTCCGCGATCTAGAACGCCGCCGTACGTTTTTGGCAGGACCCATCCTGGACGCCTTGGCCGTCACGCAGCGAAACCTCATCGCGTACAAGCGCGTCCCGCAGCTCGTCGTCTTCTCCACCATTCAGCCGGTGATTTTCGTCTTGATGTTCCGGTTCGTCTTCGGCGGCGCCATCAAGGTACCGGGCGGAAGGTATGTGGACTTCCTGATGCCGGGAATCTTTGTGCAGACCACCGTGTTTGGATCGATCGGCACCGCCATCGGGCTGGCCACCGACATGAAGAGCGGGCTGCTCGAGCGCTTTCGCTCGCTTCCGATGGCGCGATCCGCGGTGCTGGCGGGAAGAACACTTAGCGACCTTACGCGCAATCTCTTTGTCGCAATTCTGATGGCCGTCGTCGGCTTCGCCGTCGGGTTCCGCATCCATACCAACGTGGTTGAATTTGTGGTCGGCATCGGGATCGTCATCTTGTTTGGGTACACGTTCTCGTGGGTTTTTGCCACGGTCGGCCTTGCCGTGGGCGATCCGGAGACTGCTCAGGCCGCTGCGTTCCCCGTCATGGCGCCGCTGGTGTTTGCGTCCTCCGCATTCGTTCCGGTCAGCTCGATGCCGGGATGGCTGCAAGCTTTTGCGGCGCATCAACCGGTTTCCGTGACGGCGTCCGCTGTGCGCTCACTGATGTGCGGTGACGCGTGTCGCGCGGGCTCGGCGGTAACGAACAGCTTTCAGGCCGTCGCATGGTGCATCGGCATTCTGGTCCTGTTCGCACCCCTCGCCGTGCGGCGGTACCGCAACGCGATCTAAGGTGTGACGGCTTTAGCCGTCATTCGTCGGCGGCGATCGGCCGTTCTGCGAGTCTCGCGACCACGACCATTCTCCGGGCAAGCCGGTTAAACGCCAGCCGTTGAATGTCTTCTGCGCATGGTGCCATCGGCACAATCGGGCCAAGTTATCGAGCCTCGTGAGCCCACCTTCGGCAAACGGAACAATGTGATCGATCTCGAGTCCGTATCGGCGGCTGCACCCCGGGACGACGCAGTGCGGATCCCGCGCTTCTAAAGCCGTCCGTATCTTCGCCGGGATCGTTCGCCCCGCATGTGCGACTCTTCGCACGTCGGTGCCGTCGCTCTCGAGGATTTTCACAATACTGCCTGCGGCGAGGCGGCGGGCTGCGCCGACACTGATCGGCCCCACGCCATCGATGCGGCACGTCTCGCCGGCAATGGTATGGCCACGCTCAAACGCCTCACTCGAAATATGGACGTGCACGACGGCGTCGGGCGCACCATTTCCGTCGACCAACGAGACCAGTGCGTCGGCGGCGTAGGCTTCGAGGAGTTCTCGCTCGCCTGCGCGTTGGGCGTCCTCTTGCAAAGTGTGCGTTCGAATTTTCACAACGGCCAAAAATGGAGCCGCATCGTCGGGCGCGAGCAATCCGTCGATTCGCACTGCGCCATCACGGTCGGTCCAAGACCGGAAGTACCGGCGACGCCGAATTCGCTCGAACTTGTTTTCGTCTCCTGTCGCCGCGGCGATCACATCGCGAGATCGTTCGCGCAAGGCGGCCAAGGTCGCATGACCGGCTAGCGCGACAAGCTCTCTCTCCGCGGATCGGTCGATTACGGCTGCAGCGGAAATTTCCGCGGCCTGGGCTTCGGATAACCGCCCTTCCACAAATGCCTCTCGCACCTCGGGTAGCTCATCGAGAAGCTCAGCAGTGTTCAGCGCGGTGGCCGCGTGCCGAAGCGTTGACCCCATTTGATCGGCCATCCAGGCAATCGCGGATGATGATCCACTCGACCGCCACGCGCGCGTCTCATCCACGCGTCGGGATGCGAGTGCGCGTCCCGCCGAGGCGATGCGTACGATGTCGTCACATGTCTGCGCGAGTTCCATCGCATCCTCGCCACTGAGGCTTTGAACGTCGAGCCTGCCTACGATAGCTCGCAATGCGCCGGCCAGATCCACAACTCGCTCACACATGATCGCATCCAAACATTTCTCTGTGACCGACTCAAGGAGAGAGCGAGCAGAGCACGACAACTGGTACGAAAATTTTTTTGTCAGCCCTCAACGACGGGCAGAACGATGTGCGACGGCCGGTGCGGGTCGTGAAAAAGTTTGTTTCGTTGCGGCAAGATCTGCTTTGCGGTCGCCGACGTCTCGCCGTTACCCGGACAGCGATCGTACCGCGGAAAATCGCTTGCGCAGACCTGCAAACGCAGGCGGTGGCCCGGGATGAACACGTGCGATGTCGCCCACATATCGACCTCGACACGGACGACCTCGCCCGGCGTCAGCGGTTTCGGTTCGCGCAAGGATTCGCGGAAACGGAGCCGCCGGATCCCGTCGACGACGTTATAGGACCGCCCGTCGGGATAGACGTCACACAATCGCGCCACGACGTCGGTATCTACGGTCTCAGCCGCAATCCAACACACGAACCGAACCGGACCGGTGACTTCGAGCTCTTTGGTGATCGGATCCGAAGTGAAGACGAGCACGTCGTCGCGTCTCTCGATCGGCGACTGTTCCCGCGGCCCGCGAATGTGGCGCAGCGTCATCAGAATGTTGCCGCCGCGGGTCGGCACCGGGTCGTCGGGATCCAACGTGAAAACCGACGGCACTGAATCTGCCGGCGGCACGGGGGATAGCGACCCAGAATCGTGCACGTGCCACCGCTGCTCACGCGCGCGCGAAAGCGGCCATGCGTCCTCGTCCCGCCACCTGTTGCGACCCATGACGAACAGCTTCACTGGTGCCTCGGCATCGATACCGGAGTCGATCCCACGCAGACGCGCGTCGAACCATCGCCGATGGAGGGAGGTAAAATCCTCTTTGAGGTCGAGCAGTGTTGCAGCCGACCGAAAGCCGAAGTCGACTTCGCCGACCATCGGCGCGAAACTTGCGTGCGCCCACGGACCCACGATCAGTCGCGACAAGCGCCGCGCGTCTTCCGAGCCGCATTCACTGCGCATCGCAGCAAAATGCTCGAGGTCGGCTTGGAGGAGGACGTCGTACCAGCCCGCTATCTGCAATGCCGGGACCGAGATGTCGCCATGACGGTGGGAAGACGAGATGGCATCGTGTCGTGGTTCGCGTGTTTCCGTCGACACGCGGTCGTTGAAGAATTTCGCCAGCGTCTCGCCGCGATTCTCCAGCGGCGGGAACGGAACGAGTGGAACTCGTCGCAGCCATTCGTCGATCGCATCGATGTCGTCGATGACGCCGGCGATTTCCTGCTTCACGCGAGCCGGGTCGGCCATGAATTCGCGCACGACCGCGTTGGGGGCGACCGACGCCAGCGCCCAAGAGGCGACGAGTCCGAGCTGCAATGCGCCGCCCCGCACGTAGTGATTCTCCACTGCGTCGTTCGGCGACGTGATGGTAGCGATTGCGCCGAGCCCAGGCGGCCTTAGCGACGCGGTGAGCCATTGCACGCCGCCCATGTATGAGATGCCGTACGTGCCGACGCGCCCGTTCGACGACTCCAAAGACGCCGCCCACTGCACGGCGTCATAGCCGTCGACATCTTCATCCGCGTACGGATCGTAGGTACCGCCCGACATGAAGCGGCCGCGCACATCTTGGATGATGACGACGTAGCCCGCTGCCGCCATTTTCGTCGGGTCGAACGGAGCCCAGGTAAAGGGCCAGAACGTCTTGTCGTACGGTGTTCGTTGGAGGAGCACGGGATGCCGGTCGTTGTCATCCGGCCGGTACGCATCGGCCATCAAGATGGTTCCGTCGCGAAGCGTGCAGGGCACGTCTCGCTCGAGGATGACCCGCGTGCTCACGACCGGTCGGCCGGCAGTAGCCCGTGGTAGATGAAATCGAGGATTGACTCGACGACGGTCTTCGGCATCCTTCCGCCTCCGCCGTCCCAGAGTATCCAGCGCATGCCGATGATCTCGGCGAGCCCCATCAAGCAGTAAGCAACTGCTTCCGGATCCATGACTCGCACTTGCCCGGCCGCCATCCCCTTGGAGAGCCCTTCGACGTATCCCGCTGCCAGTCGTTCGTAGTGTGCGCGGTAGGAATCGCGATCGACGAATTCGGCTTGGCGGATGATCCGGTACATCTCCGGATGCTCTTCGATGAACGTGAAGAATTCTATGAAGCCGCGTCGTTCTATTTCCGCGCGCGTTTCCGCGCCCTGGACCGCGACCGACAAACGCATGCGTAGCTGATGGCCGAGGTCGCGGACGACTTCGCGGAAGATGTCGAGCTTCGACGGGAAGTAGAGATAGAACGTCCCCTGCGATACGCCGGCCCGGCGCGTGATCTCGACGATGGAGGCTTCGTCGTACGTTCCTTCCCCGAACACTTCTTCTGCGGCGGCGACGAGCCTGGCGCGCGTTCGCTCCCCCTTCGTCAGCCGAGGTCCGTCCGGTTCGGTGTCCTGGACCGGGACCGCCGGTTCCGCGATGCGCTTCGCCAACCCTTGACTCCCTCCTCGGCGTTCCCGTACTCTACCAAAACTAAGACCTGATTCATATATAGGTTCAGATTTTCCGCTGAGAGCGCTGCAGGATCGCAGCGCATTCCCGGCGATCGAGTCACCGGCCCCGTGACGAGGGCAGGAAGCAGGCCGCACGCAGGCGAAACTTGGTTGCGGCGAGGGGACGCACCATGAAGAGCGGACGCAGCGGAAAAGTATTGGGTGCCGGGCTCGTGGCGCTCGTGGTCACGCTTGCGCCGTTCGCGTTCCTCAGCGCGAATGCATCCTCGAGTACCCGCCAGAGCACCGAGGTGCCGGTCGACCGGCAAGGCTACGTCGTCAACGCGCCCGCGGACCCGTATCAAAACGACGACACGGCCATTCACGTCGGGATAACCGGCGGCCGCGAGTTTGCACGCGCCTTCGCGCACATCGCGCTCGATTATTTGCCCAAGGACGCTTTGGTCGCCTCCGGCAGCATTCGGTTGCAGGTCGTGACGGCCGGAGACGCGTCGACCAACGGGCCGTCTCAGACGTACAACCTCAACAACGACTCGCCGGACGTCGCCATGGCCGCCTGCGTGCTGACGACGCCGCTGCCGGCTGACATAGATGCGGAGCATCAGGCACCGGAGGCCGCATGTACGAAGGGTTCTTCCCTCGGGTTGGTCGAGAAGGATGCCGAAGGCAAGCCGGTTGCGTGGACGTTCGATCTCCGGGGACTCTTCCGAGGGTGGTCGGTCGTTGGCAACACCGGGGCTGCGATCGTCCCCATCAACTACGGCCCGGCCTCTAATTGGTCGGTCGGATTCAGCACGGGGTACTCGACGGCACAGATTTCGTACGTCTTGCCGCCGGTGCCGCCGCCGAGCCCCGGCAAGAAACCGGCGCCGACGTATTACCGAATCCCGAATCCGATTTCTCCCGTCGTGACCGTTCCGACGGCTGCGCCGGTCCCGTCCGCTGCGCCGCAACCGCAGCCATCGTTTGCGCCCGGAGAGCCCAGGACGGTTCGGCAAGGGCGTTCCACTACGTGGATGTGGGTTCTGCCGGCGTGCGTCGCCGTGGCTGCGGCCTTGATGGCCCTCGGACACCAACGCGGGTTGAAGAAGGCCGGAGTACCGTTGCCGAAACGGCTCCGAATCGATTGGCACGCGCATCCTCGCGCCTACGCGCTGGCGTCGGTCTTTACGGTGTGGGGCCTGCTTTTTACGTCGTACTCAGTCACGATCGCCCCCCCGACGCTTCAAGTGGCTGGTCCCTTCACGCGCGTGGACAACCCTGCCGCGCGGGTGCCGGGTGCAACGGGAAGGGCTGTGCCGGCGGCCGGCAAGACGATCGGGCCGGGGTACGCGATCGTGCGCGGCAAGACACAGGGCGTGAAGCCCGGGAGCGAGTTCGAAGGCCCGGGCACCTACAAGACCATCGGCACTACTCGCGTGTTCTTCCCCGCGGACGGCAGCCCACCGGCCGCCGACCTCTATCACGGAAACGATGACATCACCGGCATCAATTTCCAGACGAAGACGATCACGTTGTGCGGACACGCGGCACTGACGTTCGGGCCCGCCTTCAACATAGGCGCCGAGGACCTGAACGTCTTCTGGAGCTACCTCAATGCCCACGGGGGGATCGACGGATGGAAATTCAACGTCGCATGGAAAGACGACGGATACGACCCGGGCAAGGCCGTCGCGGCGGCACAGGCATGCATGGACTCCGGCGCATTCGAGATTCTTGGGGGCATTGGCTTCGATCAGATTCCTGCCGTTCGTTCGTGGGCGGAATCACATAGCCAGCTGTACGTGCACCACATCGTGACGACCGCCGGATCGCAAGGCCGCCGGTACAGCTTCACGGCTCTCCCGAGCGAAGAGCAGATGGGCGCGTGGGCCGGCCAGTACGCGGTGAAGCACTTCAGCGGAAAGCGTGTTGGCATTCTGTGGCGGGAGAGTCCCAACTGGCAGTCCGGCCACGACCTCTTCAAGAAAGTAGTGCACGACTGCAGTTGCATGACGATCGTCGGCGACTATCCAGTTGCGAAAAACCAAGGCAGTTACACCAGCGAGCTGACCACGCTCAAAAACACGGATCGAGCCGATGTGGTCTTCGCATGGGAGAACGCGCTGGCAACCATCGAGATGATCGACCAAGCGCAGAAGCAAGACTTCCATCCGGACTGGATCGTCTTCCCGTTCAATCTCGAGCTGTTCAGTCTCGATAGTCCACAGGGCTCGTTCACGGACGGGCCGAAGCTGCACGGCGTTGCCGCGTGGGACGCGTACGTGCCGCATTACTACGGTGACGGGTTCGCTTCGTACAAGAGCGCAATGCAGGAGTTCGAGGAGCAGTATGCGTGGGCGAAGAACAACGGGCCCACCAATGCCGAAGGAAACGATTTGCTCTTTCTGGCGTGGGAAGGCTTCGCCGGCCTGAGGGACTTCTTCAAGATGTGCCTTCCGGAATGCACGCGAAACCGCATGGCAGGAATCATGCTGACGTATCACAAGAAGCTGCCGGAATATTGCGACGTCGACTTCACGCGACTCGACGGCCATCACGCGGGCTGGAAGGCGAACGTGTTCGAGACGTTCCGCGCCGAGGACGGCCACCTTGCGTGGCGCCCCGACGAACGTTGCGTCGAGGCGATATGAGATGGGCCAAACTTTTGTAGTCGGCTTCATTCACGGCGGCATCTACGCGCTCATCGCCGCAGGGATCGTCCTCGTTTACAAAGGATCACGCGTGTTGAATTTCGCGCAAGCCGAGGTCGGCACAATGGCCCTCTACGCCACCTGGTGGGTTTCGGGTTCTCATCATTATCCCTACATCGCCGGGGCGCTGGCGGCAATTGCGTTCGCTGTTTTGATCGGTCTCGCATTCGAGCGAGTCGCAGTCCGGCCGATGACCGAGGCGCCGCGCGTGACCGTCGCCGTCGCGACGATCGGCTTGTTGTCCTTGGCGCTTGCCGTCGAGGGCGTCATTTTTGGCCCATCGCCGCGGCGCATCCCGGCACCGATTAGTGGAACCGGGGTACACATCGCCGGCGTGATCGTGAGCCCCTCCGAGCTGCTGGCGGCGGCCATTGTCGTCATCATCGCGCTCGCGCTCTCGATGTTTCTTCGCTACACCGACTTCGGGCTCGGCGTCTTGGCGGCGGCGCAGGATGCGACCGCGGCGCGCCTTATGGGTGTTTCGCACAGGCGCGTGAGTGTCTTTATTTGGGGGACCGCCGGAGCGCTCAGCGCGATTGCCGGCCTGCTGATCATGCCGACGATCGGCTTTCTCACGCCGGGTGCGCTCGCCGGGTTGTTCATCGGGGGCTTGACCGCCGCTCTCGTGGGCGGGCTCAACAGCTTGTCGGGCGCGTTTGTCGGCGGCTTCGTCGTCGGAGTCGTTGAAGAGCTGATCAAGACGCAGCTGGTTTCACTCTCCGTCCCGGGCATCACGTCTCTAGGTTTATTCGCGGTCATCTCCGCGATGCTTTTGTTGCGGCCGCAAGGTTTGCTGGGAGGCCGCGCATGACCGAGGAACAAACTGCTTCACCCTGGCGCGGGTGGGGGTGGCTCACCCCCCATCGCGCAAACATCGCGATTGTGCTCATCCTTTTCATCGCGCTTCCGCCGCTCACCGCGCGCGCTATGCCGAAGTGGTTCACCGGGACGACGACGTTGGTGTTTTGCAAGGCCGTCGCAATTGCAGTCGCCGCGATCTCGCTCAACCTGCTGCTTGGATACGCCGGGCAAATTTCGCTGGGTCACGCGGCCCTGCTTGGTTTCGGCGCGTTTACGAGCGGCGTCGTGACGAGCAAATACAACCTCCCGATGTACGTGGGGATACCGGCGGCAGCACTCATCTCTGCAGGAGTCGCCTTTCTTGTCGGGTTGCCGGCCCTGCGGTTGCGGGGCCTTTACCTCGCGATGATCACGATCGCCTTCGGTTTTGCAATGCAGCAGTCTGTCTTTCGCACGAACTACCTGTCCGGGGGATCGGCAGGCATCGCCCTTCCTCGCCGTGTCATCAACGAGAACGATCTCACCAACAACGCCGATTTCCTCGTCGTCGCTCTCGTCTTGCTGCTGATCGTCTGGCTGATCGACGTCAATGTCGTGCGAACAAAGCTCGGGCGCGCGTTCAAAGTGATTCGCGAGGACGAAGCGGTTGCTCAATCATTCGGCGTCGACGTCACGCGGTACAAGCTCACCGCGTTCGTACTGTCCGGAGCGATCGCCGGTATCGGCGGTGCGCTGTACGGCCACTCCGTCGGATTCGTCAATGGCGAAAGCTTCGGCTTGGACAGCTCGCTGCTCCTGGTGATCATGGTCGTCGTGGGGGGTTTGGGAAGCCGAGCCGCCGTTGTCACAGCCGCATTGATCTTCACCATCTTCCCGCACGTCATGGAAACGCTTTTTCCAAGGCTGCTCGGCTGGCATTTGATCATCGGCGCGTTGCTGCTGATTTTCACAGTCGCAAGAAATCCCGGTGGCTTCGCGGGCGCGATGCACGAGGCGCGCGAGCGCGCAGAGAAGCTTCGCAGACGCGCGGAAGAGGACGAAATCGAAGATGCCGGAGCGCTGCCGAAGCTTCCGAGCCTGCCTCGCCCCGCGGGGCTCGCGGACCGCCCGACGGCGGATGTTCCGATTGTGTTGCACGCGACGGATATCTCCGTGCGATTCGGCGGCCTACAGGCGCTCAGTGAAGCTTCGATCGAGGTACCGCGCGGCAAGATCATCGGTCTGATCGGGCCGAACGGTGCAGGGAAGTCGACTCTCTTCAACGCGGTGTCCGGACTTGTTCGGGCCGAAACCGGCAACGTGACGTTTCTCGGCGAAGACATCACGGCTTTGCGCCCGGATGAACGTGCCCGGCGGGGGATCGCGCGTTCATTCCAGAACATCGGCCTTGCGAAGAGCCTGACCGTGCTCGAAAACTTTCTCCTCGCGCAGCACCAGGTCGCAACATACGGAACGGGCACAGCCCTGCTCTACTCGAGGCGCGGTGCGCGCATAGAGCGCGAGCTCGGCGATCGGGCGCGAGAAGCCGTCGAAGCGCTCGACTTCACACGCTTCCTTGACACGCCGGTTCGCAACCTTTCACACGGCCAGCAACGAATCGTTGAGATCGGCTGCCTGCTGGTGACGGCGCCCGAGCTCGTGATGCTCGACGAACCGTCGGCAGGGATGTCGCCCGGCGCTGCGGAGAACCTCGCCGTGCGCCTTGCCGACTTGCGTGACGAATTGGGACGCACCGTCCTGCTCATCGAGCACAACGTCCCGATGGTTCTCGACGTCTGCGACGAAGTGTACGTGCTCGACCACGGGGAGATGCTCGCGCACGGTCTCCCCGCGGAAATCGCGCAACACCCAGAGGTCATCGGAGCGTATCTCGGCGCGACGACGGTGGGGGTTGCGCCGTGACCGAACCGCGTGTCGTTCTCGAAGCGAGGGATCTGAAAGCGGGTTTCGGATCGACGACCGTTCTTCACGGAACGTCCTTGATCGTACGTGAGGGAGAAGTCGCCGCAGTGCTCGGCCTGAACGGCGCCGGCAAGAGCGTGACGATGAAAGTGCTCGCCGGCCTCGTCCCAGTGTGGAAAGGAACCATTATGCTGGACGGCGAAGAGATCCAAAACGTCGAAGCCGAGCAACGTGTCGGCCTCGGGCTCGTCTCGATGACGCAGGGTCGTCAAGTCTTTCCGGATCTCTCGGTCGAACAGAACCTGCGCCTCGGCGCGTACTTGTCGCGGAAGCGAAACCGCAGACGCTACGGAACCAATCTCGAGAGCATGTATGAGCGGTTCCCCCGCCTTGCCGAGCGGCGGAAACAGCTCGCGGGAACTATGTCCGGCGGCGAGCAAGCCATTCTCGCCCTCGCTCGTGCGCTCATGGCCGAACCGAAAGTTCTTCTCATCGACGAACCGACGGCAGGGCTTGCGCCCGTCGTTGTCGAAGGATTCCTCGAAACACTTCGCGAAATCAACGCGTCGGGGCTCACCATGCTGCTCGTCGAACAAAACGTCCCGTTCGCGCTTCGCCTTGCGAAGCACGCTCACATCATGCAGCGCGGACGAATCGTCTACGAAAGCGAGGTCGATTCGATGGATCACCAGGCGATGGTCCGTTATCTCGGCATCGGCAGGTTACTTGCGCCGACCGTCGCGGCAGCCGGTGCGAGCACGAACGGGCGCGCGCCCGCAAAAGGGAAGGCGCGCAAAGCGCCACCGAGGAAGAAGTCATGACGCTCCCCGGACTGATGCAGCCCGCGCAGCTGACGATCGGGTCGATCTTCGATCGGATGCGCACGATTTACCCGGAGGGCGAAGTCGTCTCTCCGGAAGGGCGCATAACGTACGGCGCGATCGCCGACCGGATTCTCCGCCTCTGCTCGGTCTTGACGGAGCGATTTGGGATCCATCCCGGCGACCGCGTCGCAACGTTCGGGTTCAACTCCTCGCGCCACTTCGAGCTGTACTACGCCGTACCGCTCGTCGGCGCGGTCTTGCACACCGTCAATGTCCGCTTGTTTCCCGAGCAGATCGAATACGTCATGAATCACGCCGAAGACCGCGTCGTGTTCTTCGACGGGGATCTCGCGCCGAACATCGAAGAAATTGCGCCGCGCCTCAAGACGGTCGATGCGTTCGTCGGCATGGGTGCTGCAACGGCGTCCGGACTATCCCCGTTGTTCGACCACGACGAGCTGATTGCTGCCACGCAGCCGGCGCCGTCGCTGCCGAACGTGCCGGAAAACGCCGCCTGCGGGTTGTGCTACACGTCGGGAACGACGGGAATGCCGAAAGGCGTCCTGTCGTCTCATCGGGGCATGTGGCTGCATTCTCTCGCGCAATGCACCGCCGACTGTCTGGGATTGCGGGAAGCCGATCGGGTCTTTCCGATCGTTCCGATGTTTCACGCCTTTGCGTGGGGGCTACCGTATTCCGCGCCGTTCACCGGCGCGGAGCTGATCTTTCACGGGTCGGACACGACGAGCCCGAACGTCGGTCGGCTTTTGCAAGACGAGAGAGTCACCGTTACGGCGGCGGTACCGACGATCTGGAAGGAGCTCTTGCCGCACCTCCAGAGCGGTGAGTTCGACATCTCTTCGGTGCGTGGTATTTACATCGGCGGCTCGGCCGTGCCGCAGCCCCTCATCGAGGCATATCACGCGCTCGGATCCAAGATCGTCCAGCTGTGGGGGATGACGGAAACCGGCCCGCTCGCATGCGTCTCGTATCCGCGCCGGCCGCACACATCGCTCGACGAGAAAGGCTTGTTCGAGCTGCGAGCGAAAACCGGGACGATCATGCCCGGCGTCGAGCTGCGCATTGCTGCGCCGGACGGAAAAATTATGCCGTGGGACGGCAAAAGCGTCGGCGAGATCGAAGTTCGGGGTCCGTGGATCGCCGGCGCGTATTACAACGACGACTCCTCGGACGAGAAGTTCCACGACGGTTGGCTTCGGACGGGCGACATGGCATACGTCGAGCCGGAAGCCGTTTTCAAGATCGTTGATCGCGCGAAGGACTTGGTGAAGTCGGGCGGCGAGTGGATTTCGTCGGTCGAGCTCGAGGGGGCGCTGCTCGGGCATCCAAAGATTCGCGACGCCGCCGTCGTCGGGATCAAGTCGGCGAAGTGGGACGAGCGGCCGGTTGCGGTCATCGTTCCGCGCGGCGAGGCTCCGACGCTCGAATCGATTCGTGAGTTTCTCGCGCCCAATTTTGCGAAATGGTGGCTGCCCGACGACGTTGTCGTTGTCGATGAGATCCCGAAGACGAGCGTCGGCAAGCTCGACAAGAAGGTGCTTCGCGCGAAGCTCGGCGACTTGGAGCTGCCGTGACGCCCGAATTCATCAATGTTCCGGTAAGAGGCGGCGCGCTTCGCGTTGCTCGCTGGACCCCGGGCCCCGACGCGCCCGTTGTCATCGCGGCGCATGGGATCACCGCCAACCACAAGAACTTCTCCTTGCTGGGTGACTTGATCGGTGACGAGATCACGCTGATCGCGCCCGATCTTCGGGGCCGTGGCAGGTCGGGAAAACTCCCCGGTCCTTTCGGGATGCGCGCGCACACCGAGGATCTCATCGCAACGCTCGATCATTTCGGTGTCGAGCGGGCGACGTTCCTCGGTCACTCCATGGGTGGTTTCGTGATACCGGTCGCCGCGACGCTTTATCCCGATCGGGTGACAAACCTGGTCGTCGTCGACGGCGGCGTCGAGATCATCGAGGTGGACGCCGGCACAGACATCGAGGAGCTCGCGAAGACAATCCTCGGTCCCTCGATGGAGAGGCTGGCGATGACGTTCCCGACCCGTCGTGCGTATCTCGATTTCTGGGAGCCACACCCCGGTCTGAAGGCGTGTGTCCCGGAACTCGTCGAAGACTATTTCACGTACGACCTCGTCGGTGAGGAAGGCGCGTATCGCTCGAGCGTGTCTCGTGAAGCGGTTCTCGCCGATTGCACGAGCGAGCTCACCGAGCCGACGGTCGTCGGCGCGATCGAGCGCGTCACCCAACCCATGACGTTTCTGTGGGCCGCCCGCGGCGTGTTCGATCAAACACCCGGCCTCTATTCCGAAGGAAAGATGGCCGCCCTGCGCGAGAGAGTCCCCCAGCTCGAGTCGGCGATGGTCGACGCCAATCACTGGACGTTGTTGTTCGGTGCCGGCGTGCACGTTGTGGCCGAGCACGTGCGAAAGGTGGCTCGGACATGAAGAGATTCTCGGCGTTAGTGGTCACGGCTTTGCTCGTAGCCGGCGCAGCGTCGGCGGAGAACATGCACCTCGCTCGCGGTGTACCACAGGGACCGGCTCACATCGGTTTCGCGACCGACTTCCAGGCATTGAATCCCGGATTGAAGGACGAGCAATGGGGATTTCGCATTGGAGGATTCGGAGGTATCTCCAGCGGGGCGGCGCGGACCCATGTTCCGGTGATTTTCGTTCATGGAAACAACGTGGACGCCGCCGACTGGTATCCGGTGCAAGATGATTTCCGTGTAGCAAATTGGACGGATCAAGAGCTGTGGGCGCTGTCGTACAACGGCCTTGGAGGCAGCAACGGCAGCGCTTTGTTCACCGCCAATCCACGCCGCGATCAGGAACATACAGACATGGGGTGGGACGGCCAGACCCGAGTGACCTCCAATGAAGTGAACGTGCCCGACCTCTACAACTTCATTCTTGCGGTTCGCGCGTACACCGGGTCGAACAGGTTCTCGATCGTTTCTCATTCGCTCGGCGTGACGCTCGCGCGGAGAACGCTCAAAGTGCATCCCGAGCTGCGTGCGGACCTGGTTGCGTTTGTCGGCATCGCCGGCGGAAATGAAGGAACAACGTTTTGCCCCCCCGGGTCCGAGCCGTTGGTCGAGTCATGCGACGAGATAGCCGCCGGGACGCCGTGGCTGTGGGACCTCAATCACAATGCCGACGGGAGCTGGGACGAGACCTATTCGCCGGCGAGATGGATGACCGTGTACGACGGCACCGGCGCCGGCGACCCGGCCTACGTGGGCCCGACGTATGCGCAAAGCCCGTCGCTGGACGGCGCCGTTAATTGCGTGTTTCCGGGCACGTATCACAACGATCTGCGGATGGACCCGGCGATCGTTGCCGTGTACCGCGCGTTCCTCGAAGCGGCGGATGGCGGCATTCCCCGAACGGACTGCGCGGCGTGAAACGATTCGTGGTCGCGCTCGTGGCCGCCGGGCTCGTGCTCGGCGTCGTGCCCGCGCGCGCCGACCACGTCGAGCGCGATGTGTGTCCGACGGAACCGACCCGTGAGTTTCCAAGCGGGTTTCGCCTGCCGATCGACCATCAAGCAGAGATTTGCCGTAACGAGTCTGTACAGTGGAAGGACAAGCACGTCGGGGGATGGGGTGGCGGCGACTGTCCCGCCGATCACAAAAAGCGAACACCGGTGGTGCTCGTGCATGGAACGACTGCGGACGCGTGGTTTTGGCGCGCAGCATCGGAGACCGCCGACGGCACGATCACGAACGTCCGAGAACGCTTGATCCGGGACGGATATTGCCCCGCCGAAATCTGGGCGATCTCCTACACGGGAGACGGAAACCCGCGAGGAAGCTATGGAGCGGGTTATTACACCTACAACGATGTGAACGCAGACGAGGTTTGGCAGTTCATCATGTCGGTTCGCGACTTCACCGGCGCCCCCGTTGTCGATGTCGTCGGGCACTCGCTCGGTGTCACCGTTGTTCGCAAGGGAATGTTCCTGCACCGTCACGATGCGCCGGACGTCAATCCCTACGACGTCGTCCGCCGTGCGGTGATGATTGCCGGAGGGAACCACGGTACGACCGTCTGTCGTGGCGGAACCGTGCTCCACCCCAGTCATGTTTGCGATGAGGTCGATCCCGATAGCCCCTGGCTGACCGATCTGAACTCGATCGGCGAAAGCCCGGGTCCCACGAAGTGGATGTCGATCTGCGATTGCCTCGCGGCGGACCAGTTCTACGAAGGTCCCGACATCGAAAGCCCTCTTCTCGCTGGATCGGTTCAGCTCCGGCTCCCGGGTACTCCGCACATCACGCTTGCGCGCGGAAAGGTTTCCCTCGATCGATACGTGCCGTTTCTCGTTGAGGGA
>JAIVGO010000031.1 GCA_020201525.1 Actinomycetota bacterium
AGGTCGCACCGAACACGAAGTCTGCGCGCAAGAGCACCGTCAAGGCTGCAAGCTAGGAAAGCTTTTTTCTCTGAAGCCCGCGTGTTGCGCGGGCTTCAGCAGTTTGAGGGCTGAATTTTTTTTGGGACCGGGGGCGTTCGCGATGTTTCGCTCAATTATTTGGTCGTGAGTGTCGCAGGCAGGTGTTTGAATGCCTTTCATGTGCGAACGGCCGGAAGATTTCGTTGTACCGATGCGCGAGTTCGTGACGCTGTTGGATGCCTCACGACTTCATCCGCAGCGCGCTACGGAGCTTTTCGAAAAGATCAGCGAAGTAGCTCGGCTCGCAGATGCTGCACTCACGCTCTTGGCGGGATGCGTCGAAGAGACGCGTGTGTGGCGGGCCGCGGGATCCTCATCCGCAGCCGCGTGGGTTGCCGATCGGATGGGCGCGCCGCTCGGGCATGCGACTGCCATGCTGAATACGGCGGATCGAATCTCGGAATTGCCGCTGGTTCGAGAAGCCCTTCTCGCGGGAGAGCTTTCCGCCGTCCAGGCAGACGAAATATCTGCTGCTGCGATTGCGGACGCGGACGCGCAGGAAACGTTGCTCTCGCATGCGGCGACGGAAAGTGTCGCTTCGCTGCGCGAGCGCTGTCGGGATGTCCGCGCCGCCGCGATCGGCGACGAGAACGCGAATGAGCGAATCCGCCGCGGACGATATCTCCGGCATTGGCAAGACCGGGACAACGCAGTTCGGATCGATGCCCGTATGGCACCGGATGATGCCGCACCGCTTATTGCGGTGATCGACGCCAGGGCACATGCGTTGTCGGCTGAAGCGCGCGCGTCACGGCAGCTAGAGACGTTCGAGGCGTACGCGGCCGATGCGCTGACTTCGCTGGTGGACGGCTCCTCGGTTAAAACCGTGGTCAACGTCCATGTGTCCGGCTCGGCCTTGGATCGGGGGCACACGATCGCGGGCGAGACGTCTCGAATCGACGGCGTCACGCCGATCAGCGTCGGCGCTGCGAAACGACTCGCAATCAATGGCTTTGTGAAGATTCTGGAGACCGACGGAGCGGACGTCCGTCGCGTCGTGCACGCCGGGCGGAGCATTCCGGCGCGATTGCGCACGGTGCTCGAAGTGCGCGACCCGACGTGTGTCGTGCCGGGGTGCAACCGGCGGTATGGGTTGGAAATCGATCACGTGACGCCGTTTGCTCTCGGCGGGCCGGCATCACTTGAAAACCTCGTGCGACTCTGCCGGTATCACCATTCGCAGAAGACCCTTCACGGCTGGCGGCTCGAAGGCGAGCCGGGCAACTGGATCTGGAAGCGAGGCCCGCATCGGGATCGCTCTCCACCCGCGGCAGGCGGCTAGAGGGCCGCGCTGAAGAAAAGTTGCGCCTGGTGAACGATGTGGGTGCGAGTCGAGCGGCTATGAGCGGCTCGGCTATGAGCGGCTCGGCTATGAGCGGCTCGGCTATGGGCGCTCGGCTACGCGCGGCTCGGCTACGCGCTGCGTTCCCGGCGGATCTTTGCCGGCGGCTCTTCGTCGCTCTTCGGCACAAGCGTCGGGTTGACGCCCGTCAGCACCGCGTCCTTCGTGATGCGACACGTCGATACGTCCTCGCGTGAGGGCAGCTCGTACATGACGCCGAGAAGAACCTCCTCCATGATCGCGCGCAGGCCGCGGGCGCCGGTGCCGCGCTTCATCGCCTCTTCAGCGACGGCACCGAGCGCATCGTCTTCGAAGTCGAGCTTCACACCATCGAATTCGAAGAACTTGCGGTACTGCTTCACGAGTGCGTTCTTCGGTTCGGTGAGGATCTGAACGAGCGCATCCTGCGTGAGGTTGTGGACGAAGCTTATGACCGGGAGACGCCCCACGAACTCGGGAATGAGGCCGAACCGCAGGAGATCCTCGGGCATTACGTGGGACAGTATCTCGCCGATGTTCTTCTCATCAGCGCGGCGCACGTCGGCGCCGAAGCCGACGCCCTTCTTGCCGATCCGGTTCTCGATCAATTTTTCGAGGCCGGCAAACGCACCACCGACGATAAAAAGAATATTCGTGGTGTCGATCTGTATGAATTCCTGATGGGGATGCTTGCGGCCACCCTGCGGCGGCACCGAGGCGGTTGTGCCCTCGAGAATTTTTAGAAGCGCCTGCTGTACGCCCTCACCAGACACGTCGCGGGTTATCGATGGATTTTCGGACTTGCGCGCGATCTTGTCGACCTCGTCTATGTAAATAATTCCAGTCTCGGCCTTCTTGACGTCGTAGTCGGCTGCCTGAATGAGCTTCAGCAGAATGTTCTCGACGTCCTCGCCCACATACCCTGCTTCAGTGAGCGCAGTCGCGTCCGCGATCGCGAACGGAACGTTCAGCATCTTTGCGAGCGTCTGCGCGAGCAGTGTCTTGCCGCAGCCGGTCGGGCCGAGCAGAAGGATGTTCGACTTCTGCAGCTCGACGTCGTTGTCGTTGTATGCGCCGACTTGGATCCGCTTGTAGTGGTTGTAAACGGCAACCGACAAGATCTTCTTCGCTTGTTCCTGACCGATCACGTAGTCGTTCAAGAACGTATATATCTCTTTCGGCTTGGGAAGCTCTTCCAGCTTGAGCTCAGTTGCTTCGGAAAGCTCTTCCTCGATGATCTCGTTGCAGAGGTCGATGCACTCGTCGCAAATGTAGACGCCCGGTCCGGCGATCAGCTTCTTGACCTGCTTTTGCGATTTCCCGCAGAACGAACACTTCAGCAGGTCTCCGCCATCACCGAATTTCGCCATCACCCTACTCCTCTACCCCGCAGCTACCGGCACAGCAGCAACCAGCTCTTCCTGGCGTTTTCTGCTTGCTATGACCTCGTCGATAATACCATAGGACTTCGCTTCTTCTGCCGTCATGATGAAGTCTCTGTCTGTATCTTTCGAGACTTTTTCAAGAGACTGACCCGATGCGTCGGCAAGGATCTGATCGAGCAGCGCTCGGTACCGAAGAATCTCTCTCGCCTGAATTTCAATGTCGACTGCTTGTCCTTGCGCGCCACCGTGCGGCTGGTGAATCAGGATACGCGCGTGCGGCAACGCGTAGCGCTTGCCCTTCGTTCCACTCGCCAGCAGCACAGCCGCGGCACTAGCCGCCTGGCCCATGCAGATCGTGGAAACGTCGGGCTTGATGTACTGCATCGTGTCGTAGATCGCGAACAAAGCGGTAATCGAACCCCCCGGCGAGTTGACGTACAGGTGGATGTCCTTGTCGGGATCCTCTGATTCGAGATGAAGCAGCTGAGCCATGATGAGGTTCGCGATCGTGTCGTCCACCTCTGTACCCAGGAAAACGATCCGCTCTTTCAAAAGACGCGAGTAGATATCGAACGAACGTTCCCCGCGCTGGGTCTGTTCGACGACGATGGGAACCATGTAGTTCTGAATGGTGGAGTTGTTCGAGCTTTGCATGTCTATTCCTCGCCTTCTGCAGCCCCCGGGTTCTGGGGTGTCTGCGGAGCCTCAGCCGGATCCTCGTAGTTGATCTCGGCCCGCTCGGTCACGAAATCAAGTGCCTTCCGCCGGATGATATCACCGGCCAGAGCACCCAAACGGCCTTTCGATTCGAGTTGTTTGCGCAGTTCTGCGGCATCGCCGCGCAACGCCTCCGCGTGGCGCCGCACCTCGTCTTCGAGCTCCTCCTGGGTTGCCTCGATCCCCTCAGCCTTCCCGATTTCTTCGAGCAGCAGCTGCGCGCGGACGTTCCGTTCGGCCTGCGCTCGAAGGTCCGTCTCGACTTGTTCCTCGGTCTGCTGCGTCTGTGAGAGGTAGTCGTCCACACCGAGCCCGACACCACGCAACTGCTCGGCGAACCGCTCGAGCCGGAACGAAAACTCCTCTTCGGTTAGCGACGCGGGGACTTCAAAGTCCGACGCCGTGACCAGAGTCTCGAGGACGCGGCTCCTAACTTCGCCGTCCACGGTCGCGCGCTTGACGGCACCCATCTTCTCTCTGAGATCCTTTTTCAATTCGTCGACTGTGTCGAATTCAGATGCCGTCTTTGCAAACTCGTCGTCGAGGGCGGGCGCGACCTTCACCCGAACCTCCTTCACGAGCACCTCACACGTGACTTCTTGGTTCGCGAAGTCGCCAAAGTTTTCAGTCAACGTTGTGTTGAATTTCACGATCTCTCCGGCGCGCTTGCCGGCGAGATTCGTGTCGAGATCGGGCGTGAGGCCGCCGGCGCCGAGCTCGTACAAGATGTCCGTTCCGGTCGCTTGATCCACTTGGCGGTCGTGCACGTACGTGCGCATGTTCATGAGCACGTAATCGCCCGTTCGCGTTTCGCGCGACACCGTTTCGAGGGTTGCAAAACGCTCCTGCAGCCTCTTCAGCTGGTCCTCGAGCTCGGCGTCGGTGACCGTGTCGGACGGACGAGACACGACGAGCCCCGTGTAATCGGGAAGCTGGATCTCCGGCCGGACCTCAATCGTCGCGTCGAACGCCAGCCCGTCGGCGTCGTCTTCAGACGTAACCTCGATGCGCGGCGGAGCAATCGGTTCGAGGTTTTCTTCGACGACTGCTTGTGCGTAGAGCGACGGAATCGCCTCGCGAATCGTCGCCTCACGGATAGTTTCCTTGCCGAGACGAGCAGCGAGCACCTGCTTCGGCACCTTCCCTTTGCGGAAGCCGGGCACTTTTACCTCTCCGGCCAACTTCTGGAACGCCCGGTCGGCGGCCGGAGAGATCTCGTCCGAGGTCGCCTCAATCGTGAGACGAACGGTCGTGGGAGATTCGCGCGTCAGGGTAGTTTTCATGGTGGGAGCGCGATTATATCCGCGACCAATACCGCATCGCGGAGCCTCATCCATATGACAGGAGCAAGTCGGGGAGACAGGATTCGAACCTGCGGCCTCGGCGTCCCAAACGCCGCGCTCTAACCAAGCTGAGCTACTCCCCGCAATGCTGCAGTGTATCGGCGCGCAGACGCTACAATGTCGCCTCCACGCGGGTGTAGCTCAATGGTAGAGCTCCAGCCTTCCAAGCTGGTCACGTGGGTTCGATTCCCATCACCCGCTCTCAGAGCCAATCTCGGGCCCTCCTGCGCGATCTTCACGCTCTTGCCTTCCATGCCCCTTCGCGGCCAGACTTGCGCGGCCGAATTGGTATGCTTACACGGATGTAATTCGAAGCGGCTCTTATCGATCAGCTTGGAGGCGGCCCGTTGTCGAAGTACTCGAAGCTGCTCGCGGTCCTGATCGCGGGCTTGTTGGTTACCGGCTCGGCCGTCGTCGTGGTGCGCGGCACGAAGACCACCGGTGTGCCGAAGGCGATCGAGACCACCGAATCGCCTCAGCCGGCCGCCGGCACCCCGTTTGAATCGCCGACCGAGGCTCCGGCCACGCCCACCGAAGCACCGTCCCAGGGGCCGGCAACGCAGACGCCGAGCGCAACACCGACAGAAATTGCATCCGAGTCCATCGAGATCTCACCGTCGAGTACCGGGCTCGCACACACGGGCCTCGGCGATTCCTCGCTGCCCGCAGCGGCACTGACGCTGTTCATCGCCATGGCGTGCGGTGCGGCGCTGCTTCGGTCGAGCTGAGTAACCGACGAAGGCTCGTAAGCCTCGCTGGTAGACTGACGCCGCATCAGTGCGCTCGCGACGAAGCCGAACATGCCAATCCACGCGCCCGTAGCTCAGTGGACAGAGCGGCGGCCTTCTAAGCCGCGGGTCGGGGGTTCGAATCCTCCCGGGCGCGCGAAGCACCGTGGTGGCGTTAGCTCAGGTGGTTAGAGCGTCGGGTTGTGGTCCCGAAGGCCGGGGGTTCGAGTCCCCTACGCCACCCCAGTTCCTATATCCTGTCGCGAACGTTCCTGCCTCGATCAGCGAGGAGCGGGCCGCTAGCTCAACTGGCTAGAGCAGGGGCCTCTTAAGCCCAAGGTTCGGGGTTCGAGTCCCTGGCGGCCCACATCAAGACCGGCTCGAAATGAGCCGGTCTTTTTGCTGGAGGTGGTCGCCGCAAGGCCCCGCGCGCAAACAAGACCGGCCCCCGAAGGGGCCGGTCGAGTGGGTGTTGTCGCTACTTCGTGAACTTCAGGTACGCGTACTTCTTCGTCCCATCCGGCAGAGTCAGGATGAACTCGTAGTACTTGCCGGCGTACGTCTTCAGCGTCTGAGCCGTGAAGACGTACTGGTGATTCGAGGTGTCGTAACGGAACGCCGGGTTCGAGGTCGCGTTCGTCGCAGTCCCCGAAGGCGAGACCGATCCGCACGTCGAGCTGGTCACCGGAGCACCACAGGTGATTTGCTGCCACTGGAAGGACGTCGCCGGCCAGAGCGTCGAAGACGTACTGGTGACCTCGTTGCCGCTCGAGTCGTAGACGCGGAACTTGAACGGGGCGCTGTTACCGGCTTGGACGACGTTGTATGTGTTGTTGGTTCCCGGGTTCATGATGGGCGAATAGAAGCCATCGAACCCGTACCCCGCCTTCACGGTGTACGTGACATCTTGCGTCGTGCTGTTGTCGCCGTTATCGGTGGCCGTCACACGGATTGTCCGTGTCCCGGGCGTGGATGTGTCCACACTCGCGGGGCTCGCGCCGAGCGCTGCGTTCGTGTCTGTGTACTTCGCGGTACAACCCCCGGTGGACTTGATGCCGGATCCGGAATCTGCACACGCGTACGTCAGCGTGACCGACGCACCTTGCGTGTAGGTGTTGTTGGCGGCCGACGGGTTGAGTGACGCACTAATCGTCGGTGCGCCGGTGTCGACGACCGTGTAGTTCACGGTCAGGGCCGCCGGGTTCGCTGGATTGGCAGCGTCCTTGGACGACACGGTGAAGCCGTGCGAACCGAGCGTCGACGTATCGAAGGCCGCCCCGTTCGCCACGGTCCCCTTGCACCCATCCGGAGGCGCCGCCAGTCCCGACCCGCCCGCGTTATCTTGGCACGAGTAATTGGCGAGCTGACTCGAATTGATCTCGTAGCTCGCGTTCGACGCGGGCTTCGTGATCGTGATCGACGGCGCGGTCTTGTCGTCGATGAAGAAGTGCACTGTGGTTGATGACGTGTTGTTCGAGCCGTCGGTCGCGGTGACCGTCAACGTGTGATCGCCGTACGTCGACGTATCCAGCGATCCGCCGTTCGTAATCCGGATCGAGCCATCCTGCGTCCCGTCGCACGACGCGACCTCTGATCCACCTTGATCTGAGCATGTCCACGACGCCGTAGCTGTGGAGTTCTGATCGAAGTGCTGGCCGGCCGTCGGCGAGCCCACCGACTGAGTCGGGGGGGTGAGGTCCTGCAGCACCGTATAGTGCACCGTCACGCTCGTGGTATTGCCCGCGTAATCGGTTACCGATGCGGAGTACGTGTGGTCTCCCGGTGTGTTCGTGACGACCGGAGCCGAGGTGTCGCATAGGGCCACCCCCGACCCTTGGTCGTCGCAAATCGCATCCGGCGCCCCAACTTGGTTGAGCGTGAACGTCGACGATCCGTCGGCGGCCGGGGTGACGAGCCGAATCGTCGGGGCAGCTCCATCGACGAGGAACGCACGGCTGGCCGAAATCAACCGGCCAGCGATGGCGTCGTATCCGCGGACGGCGAAGGTGTGCTCACCCGTATCGGTAACGGTGACCGCCGTTCCCGGCGTGTACGCCGCGAACTCGCTGCCGTCGAGGCTCGACTCGAGCGGGAAGTTCGCGCCGTTGTTCAGCGTTGCGGAAACATTCGCCGCGCCCTTGATCCAGCCATTAATGGCGGCCGGCGCTACCGAGATGTTTATGGCAGCATCCTGCTGTCCGGTGAACGAGCGGAGCGGACCCCCCTTCAGCGCACCGTACGCGACACCACCGGCGTTGACGATCTCAGCGAGAATCGGGCCGGGGCTCGACGCGTCCGTAACGGTCGTGTTCGCACCCCACCTGAGCCCGCCCAGCTTCGACAGCTCCACGTAATGGCCGCCAACAAACACACCCGCGCGCGTGACGCCGTCGTCGCTGACGCGGACTTCGACGTGGAGCGCGGTCGAACTGTTGTTCACCGTCTGACCTGTGATTTGCAGAACGCGCGCGGTCGGTGCGTCGGTGTTGCTGAAGTAGAGCGAACCGCGCACGTTGCTCGGCAGGAGCAAATCGCCGAGAAGCGGCTTCGCGCCTGCCGGGCTCGTCGAGTTGAACCGACCCCAGAGAAGCAGCTGCTGGTCGGTGCCGCCCTTCAGACCCGGAACCGATGAAACGACGCCCGGCGCAGCCGGCCAGACGCCGATCGACGAGGTCTCTCCGCGGCTATTGCCGACCTCTGCGCGGCCGCCGACGGGGTCGTTGTTTGCGACGACTTGCGCGTCCATCGACGTGAGGTAGAAGCCGACCGCATGGTTGCCGGCCGGATCACGCGCGATCTCGTACCCCGACTGCGGAACGATCGGACGCTGATTCTGAACCATGATTCCGTCCGAGCCCACCGAGTAGTACGTCCCGTTCGCCGTCGCATGCGCTGTGTAGCCGATCGCGCCGGAGTCGAACGGGCGAACGAGCATTCCCGTGATCGGGTCGGTAATTAGGGCCGGCGTCGCGTCGGCCGAAACGAACGCACCGTTCGCCTGCACGCCCGACGCCTCGGCACGGAACGTCGGAATGCCGTACAGAATCGCTTCCTGCAAAGCCTTCTCGTCGTATGCACCATACGCGCCCATGTAGCTGAGGAAGTAGGAACGCTTCGCGTCACGCAGTGCCTCACCCGCTGAACGGGCTGAGTCGAGGTTCTGCGCAAACAGCGTCATGAGACGCTCGGAGAAGGCGACGGTGTCGGTGTCGCCGTATCCGAAGCCGCTGTTCGCGACGAGCAGCGCGGCCTTCGATCCGAAGAGCTCGGCCCAGTCTTGCAAGCGAGCCGACTGGTCGCCGGTCGGCGAAGCATTCAGCGTGTCGGCGATGTTCAAGCCGAGGTGGCAACCGACGCTGAAGATGATCTTGCGGCCCTGCAAGTTCGCCCAGCCCGTATCCGCGGTCGTCAGCAGGTTGCAGTTCACCGGGTTGGTATTGCAGATCGCAGGCAAGAACCGATACTGGTCGGCGTGGCCGTTGAACGACACGATGTCGGGTTGCGGCGCCGGCAGCGGGTTCGGGCTTGCACACGTCGACGATGTAAGCGGTCCGACGATGTCATTCACGAGATCGTCCTTCGACCAGGAATCGGCGGCACACGTCAGCCGGCCGACGTTTCCGGTCGGCAAACGCTGCGCCAAACCGTCCGCGATCGCCGTGGCGCCGTCACGGACGAAGTCGTATCCGGCAACCAAGGCCGTTTGCGACGAGCCGGGCGCCTCCAAGATGCCGTCCGACGTGAAGTAGTTCTGAAGCTGCGTGTGGATCTGCGTCGGAGTCTCGACCAGACGTCCCACGGCCCACTTCGGCACGTAGACGGGGTGGCCATTCGCGTCGGCTGTTTGATCCGTGCCGAAACCGTCGTCGCTCAGGTAGAAGCGGCTCGCGGCCGCGTTCGTGAGCGCGTTGTTGTTGGGACCGGTCGCCAAATCGATGGCGCTGTAGAAGTCCTGCTCGTTCGAGGCAGGAGTGCGGTCCGGAACACGGATGCTCGGCGCGATCTCGTCGTCACCGACGATCACCACGTTCGCGAACGTGTCGGGTGCCGCCAGCGCGGCGCTGTGCACGATGTCGCGCAACGCGCCCGCAACGGCGTTCGCCTTCGCGACATCGCATGGGCTCGCGTCCCACGCCGCCAGTACCGCACTCGTCTGCGAGTCGGCTGCAACGTTGTAGACGAAGCCGCCGACCTCGGCGCGGGAGGCGTACGTTGCAAGATCCTGCGCGAGCTGCGTGACCTGTCCGTTGGCGTCGCCGTAGAGGTCGGTCATGCGCTTCTGATTGAAGAGAATGAGCGTCTTCGTGTCGCTCGGGATCGACCCCGACGTCGCCCCCGCAGAAGCGTTGCCAAATGGGAACGTGCGCGCAGGACACGGTCCGAGCGATGGTGGCGGCGAAACGACCGTCCCAAGCACGTACGGTCTCGGGCCTTGGTCGCCGTTGAATCCAAATGCTTGCAGCGTGTAATAGCCGCTGTCGCCGGACTGGGAGACGACGTCCGCAATTTCATCGCTCGACCCGCGCGTTGCGGAGAACGTACGAAGTCCGAAGGTACGCAGGCCGAAGTCCTGCAACGTTTCCGGCACCGAGTTGGACGTGCTGTTCACGTCGTTTGACTCGTCGGTGACGGGGAACGTCCGCAGGCCGAACGTGCGAAGCCCAAACGTACGCAGTCCCGCCCCCTCCGCGTCCTCGGTCTGGCTCTGGCCGTAAAGCGCCAAGTCGTAGTCGAGCGGCTGGTCGTTGGAGAGCATCTCCATGTGAACCGCGATGCGACAGCCCGGCTCCACAGGCATCGCAAGGGCGGCCGCGCTACCGGAGATGTCACAAGACGGGCCACGCGGCACGGGAATCCTGTAGAAGTCGTAGTCCGAGTTGCTCGACACGAAGCCGATGCGCTTCACGCCGCGCTCGAGGAGAGGGGCGCTCTCCGGATTATTGTTGGCCTGACCGGGAAGCGTCTCGGTGTCGACGACTTGCACGGGCGCCACGTTTTGCACCGGGCCGAAGCTCGCATCGGCCGGTCGCCCGTCGGTGGGCGAGGCGTACGAGGCGTGTGCCGACAAAACTGATCCTGCCGTCTGCAGGGTAAGTCCCGGCGCCAAATCGTATTTGAGCGTCAGCGAGGTGCCGGGCGCGACGAGCGCCGGGACCGTCCACGTGAGCTTGCCGCCGGCGGGCGACGGCTCGGCCAGGCCGGCAACAGCTTGACCGTTGTAGGTCGCAACCGACGTGCCCGCCTTGAGGAGGAATCCCGGCGGAGGGACTACGGAGATCTGCGGGTCGACGACGGTCGTCTTCCCGGTCCCCGATCCTGCTGTGAGCGTGAGGGTGTTATGGACCAGTACGCCGGTCCCGGCGCCGGGGTACAGCGGCGCCTGGTCGAGACCCAGAATGCCCACTGGGAAGTCTTCCGGGCTGGCAAGTGCGCCGCGCATGTAGTCACCCAGTGTGGTCTGACCGAGCGGACCATTTGCCGTCTTGTTCACGAGATTCGCGATCAAGTCCCCGAAGAGCGGCCCGAGCTTGATCTTGCCTGCGGCCTCGTAGTCCCCAAGCGTCGTGCATGTCGAGCACGCGTCGAGGAACGTGTTCGGCGACGCCAAGTCGGCGGTGGTAAACGACCGCAGCGGCGTTTGCGAGATCTGGTAATCCTGCAGAACGAGCTTGAAGAGCGGTGTCGCCGCGAGAGCGTTCAAGTCCATCGACGCGAATCGGAACGCGCTCCACGGGATGCTCGCGTGAATCCCTGCCAGCTCCGCGTCGATCAGGGAGCTGGAAGACGAAATGCCGTAGTCCGAGCAGCTGTAGCTTTGGTTCGCGAAGAATGCACACCAGCTCATCGGCGGATCCGTCGGCACTTGTGCACCGAATGCCGTGAGCGGCGCGCCGGCGCTGAGCATGCCGGCAAGCGTCAGGCCGCGCAGCGGGCTGTGCGCGAAGTCGATGTCCGCCGCGCTGACTTCCACGACCGGGTTGTGCGACAGGATGTCCCACAGCGAGATGTTTTGAAGGGGCACGTTCGCGAGGTCGCTCGGAAGCTTAGGACCCCATCCGCCGTTAACCGGAACCTCGGACAAATAGATCTTGTCGAGGGCGTTCTGCTCGGCACTGCCGCCGAGGAACGTGCGCAAGCCGAATGTGCGCAGGCCGGCGCTCTGCGGATCGAATGTGCGCAAACCGAACGTACGCAGGCCGAACGTACGCAGCCCGGCCGACTCGACGCCGGGCGCGCTGAAGCCAATGTTCTCAACGGGAATACTCTCGAGGGGAACCCGGTACGACCCCGCCGCCACCGACGACGTGTCCGTCGTTAAGCTCAAGTTAGAGATCTGCGCCGTTCCACAGAACGCCGCCGTCGGCGCAGTCGCTATGAACGGCGCGGTCAGGACGGCCTGATCGGGGTCCACCGTCAGCTTGAGGGTTGCCCGTCCTTCCGCGGTGAGCGCGGGGATCTTCGCCGTGCCGAAGCTCACGGGCTTTTCCTCATTCGCACCGAGAGAAGAAACCGTCGTCGTCGCAATAGTGCGCTCGACGTTGTTCTTGTCCACGATGGACGCCTTAACGTTAAAGGCGCTGACGCCTGCACCCAGATTCTTTACTTTCGCCGTCAGCACGCTCGCGTCTGTCGTGCCTTCGCAGACGACGGCCGGGCCGGCGATCGTCCCTGTAATCGACGCGGGCTGGCCGGAATACGTCTGGAACGCAAAGTCGGCCTTCGGCCCGAGCTGGCCGGGTCCGTTCCCTGAGAAGTTCGAGGTGCCTGCGGGATACCGATCCGTGTCCGCGGCCGAACATGCGATCGCCGTCGTACCACACGTGGTAAGCCACTGGAACGTGGCCTGGGTCGGCGGAATCTCCAGGACGTACTTCGTCCCTGCGACGGTCCCCACTTGGGAATCGAAGTCGACGTGGATCCACTGGACGCCGCCGGAGCTCTCGTTGGGGATCAGCTTCGTGCCGATCGTGCCGCCCGGAGAGGCCGCAGTGCCGGTGCGAATGTTGAGGGTGAACCCAACGGCGGGGGTGAGCACGTTGAGACACAGGTCTACGCCGACAATTCCGCTACGCGACGGGACGAACTCTTGACGAAGAGCGCTCGCCGTCACGACGAACCCCTTGAAGTTGCTGGCGTTGCATACGGTACTGCCGGATACCTTCTGGTCGACGTAGCCGTGCGCCTCGGCGCCGGGCAGAGGAGCCAAGCTGATGCTCGCGACGAAGGCGACCAGCACGAAAATGCTGACCGCCCGCAGACGGCGTGTGATTGTGAAGCGGCTTCCTGCCGCTTTTGACCCGGCCATGTACAGGCACCCCCCTAGGAGCTCGATAGCGCGAACGACGCGCCGACCGGGCTTCGCAGCCGGACCCCCGTGCGCCTCGTCAAAGTGATTCTCAAGGGGTTAGCCCCTTCGGGTCAACCGGGTTAACCTCCTAATTTGAGACAATTGAGGGTGAAGTTGGCCACACCAGAACGACGGTACATCGGTGCCGTAGACTCGTGCAGGGGAAAATCAATGGCAGTAGCCGAACAGACGGTCTTCACGCCCTATCTGCCGCGCCTATTGATCGACTGGGCGTGTGATAGCGCAGATTTAAGCTTCCAAGAGCTCGATGGGAGCCTCGTCTTCGTGGACATCTCCGGCTTCACGAAGATGTCCGAGCGCCTGGCCAAAAAGGGGAAGGTCGGCTCCGAAGAGGTCGCCGATGTCCTGAACTCGACGTTCACCCGCCTTCTCGCCGTGGCCTACGAAAACGGCGGCAGCCTCGTGAAGTTCGGCGGCGACGCGCTTTTGCTGTTCTTCGCGGGGCCGAATCACGCTCCGCGGGCGTGCCACGCGGCCGCCGGCATGCGCGCGAAGCTGCGGGAGCTCGGGCGCATTCAGACCTCGGCGGGGCTGGTCCAGCTCCGAATGTCGGTGGGTGCACACAGCGGCCGTTTCCAATTCTTCCTCGCCGGCACGACCCACCGCGAGCTCATCATCACCGGCCCGGCCGCCAGCACGACCGTCGAGATGGAGCACACGGCGACCGCCGGCGAAATCCTGATCAGCCGCGACGCCGCCGCGCTCATCGACCCGTCGAGCCTCGGCGGGCCCAAAGGCGACGGCATTCTGCTGAAGCGCGCTCCGGCAGCGCCCGCCCTTTCCGGGGTGAGCACCGCCGTCAACACACGCGGCGCCGATCTGGCGCCGTACGTTCCGATGGCGATTCGCACCTACCTGGCCGGTGGCGGCGGGGACGGCGAGCATCGGCAAGCAACGATCGCGTTCATCCACTTCGGCGGCATCGACGAATTGATATCGAGCGGGCGGGCCCACGAAGCCGCGGCACGCCTCGACAACTTGGTTCGCGGCGTCCAAAAAGCAGTCGCCGAATACGAGATCTGCTTTCTCGGCACGGACATCGATGCCGACGGAGGCAAGATCATCTTGATCGCCGGTGCTCCGCAAGCATCGGACAACGACGAAGAGCGCATCCTTCGGGCCGTGAATGATGTTACGAAAGAAGAATACGGCATCCCCATCCGCATCGGATTGAACCGCGGACATGTGTTCGTCGGCGACATCGGTCCGGGATACCGCCGCACGTACACCGTGATCGGCGACGCCGTAAATCTTGCGGCGCGCTTGATGCAAAAGGCCGAAGAGGGGCAAACGCTGGCGACGCACGGGGTTCTCGACAAGTCACACACGATGTTCGAAACGCATCCACTCGAACCGTTCCTCGTGAAAGGCAAAGCCGAGCCGATCCGAGCGTCGCGCGTCGGTGAGCCTCGCGGACAACGGCACGACGACTATTCATCCGGCCTTCCGCTGGTCGGACGCGATGAAGAACTGAAAATCTTGCTCAGCGCTTACGAGCAATCCAAGGCCGGAACGGGGCGTCTCGTCGAGCTCGTCGGCGAAGCGGGCATCGGCAAGTCGCGTCTCGTCGAGGAGCTTCAAAATCAAGTCGCGAAGGATCAACTAGCGCTCGACCTTCGCGGCGACGGAGGCGTTGCGGACTTCGTTGTTGCGCAGTGCGAGCAATACGAAGCGACCACACCGTACTTCGCTTTCAAATCGCTTCTTCGCCGTTTGGCGGGGATAACCGAAAGCGACGATCCGAAAACTGCCGGACAAACGCTCGAACGATTTCTCACCACCCATGCCCCTGAATTGCTGCCATGGGCTCCGCTCCTCGCCATCCCCTTGGAAGCAGACGTGCCGGCCACGCCGGAGACGGAGAGGATCGCGCCGGAGTTTCGGTCCGCGCGCATGCGCCAAGCCGTGGCGGACTTTACCGCCGCCAAGCTTGCGCATTCGACCGTGATCGTGTTCGAGGATGTTCATTGGATGGATGAGGCCTCCATCGAGCTGCTTCGCCATATGGCAGAGAGCCCGCTTCCGTCCCATCCTTGGCTTTTTTGCGTCACGCGGCGTGAGGGCAAGCAGGCATTTGAATGGGGCGCCGAAACGAAACCCACCACGATTGCACTCGATCGGCTCGACCCGCAGGCGGCCATCATGCTTGCGTCGATTGCCGGCGAGGATCTGCTGATGCCGGAGCCCGACGTCGAAGCGCTTGCCGGCCGGTCGGGCGGGCATCCGTTGTTTCTTCGAGAGCTCGTCACCGGCTGGCGAGGGGGCGGCGCCGTCGAAGCGCTTCCGGACAGCGTCGAGGCGTTGATCACATCACGCATCGACAGGTTGACCGCGCATGATCGAACCGTCTTGCGCAACGCGGCGGTTCTCGGCAGCGCATTCAGCACCGACTTGCTTGCCGCCGTGACCGGCGGCGAGATCGCCGACCAAAGCACGTGGAAACGGCTGGCTGAATTCGTCGCCCCTTTGCCCGGCGGCGCATACCACTTCCGGCAGTCCTTGTTTCGAGACGTGGCATACGAAGGATTGCCCTACAAACGTCGCCGCGAGCTGCATGAGCGCGCCGGGGAAGCGATCGAGCAGCGGTCCGCCGACGTCGAGGAGGAAACGGAATTGCTGTCCCTTCACTTCCTCCGCGCGCAACGATACGACAAGGCGTGGCGCTATTCGCGCACCGCCGGACTGAACGCCAAGTCGAAGTTTGCAAACGTGGAAGCGGCGACGTTCTTTCGCCGGGCGCTGGAGGCGAGCCGGCAAGTTGCGGATGTCCCGCGAAGCGAAGTCGCTTGGGTTTGGGAAGGACTCGGCGATGTGTGCGAGCTCACAGGCTTATACGGCGACGCTGCGCACGCGTACAAGAACGCGCGGCGTCTCGCCGACTCGGCCTCGGTTCCCGGGTTGATGTTGAAGGAAGGCACGATTCGCGAACGCTTGGGTCAATATTCGCAAGCTTTGCGCTGGTTTGGACGCGGGCTCCGCGAAGCGGATTCGAGCTCCGCCGCTGATCGCATCCGGTTGCGACTCGCCATGGCGGTGGCTCGGCACAGGCAGGGACGCTATCAAGCGTGCATTCAGCTCTGCACGGCGACGGTTTCTGAAGCAGAAGCAATCGGCGATCGGGCGAGCCTCGCTCGCGCCTACTTCATCCTTCACTCCTCGTACGCCGATGTCGGAAATCCCGAAGCCGATCGTTATCGCGCCCTCGCCCTTCCCATATACGAAGAGCTCGGCGATCTCATCGGACAAGCTAATGTGGTGAGCACCCTCGGCGTCGACGCACATGCCGAGGGGCGCTGGGACGAAGCGCTGGAGTTCTACGAACGGAGCCGTACCCTGCGCGAGCGCGCCGGCCACGTGGTCTATGCGTGGGTGGATCAAACAAACATCGGCGAGATCCTTTCGGATCAAGGTCGCCTGGCGGAAGCGGAAGAACGTTTCCGGGATGCTCGGCGCGTCCTGCGCGCTGCGCACTATTCGATCGGAACGGCCTTCGCGACGAGCCTCATGGGACGCGCGGCGGGGCGGGCGGGCCGCCTCGACGAGGCAGAACAGCTGCTGAATGAAGCGCTGGACGGCTTCCGCGAAATCGGAGCAGAAAGCTTCGTTCTCGAAACGCAAGGCCGGCTCGCCGAACTGTCGCTGCTTCGCGGCGACCACCGCGGCGCGCTGAACGACGCAACGAAGACACTCGAAAAGGCGACGGCGATGGGCGGCATGACGTCGCTACAGGCACTACTACATCGCGTTCAGGGATATGCGCTTCTGCAGGCCGGCGACGACGTCCTCGCTCAGGACGCCTTCGACGAAAGCCTTCACCTCGCGCGTCGCACACGCGCCGCCTACGAGTTGGCACTGACGTTGGAAGCTTGGGGACGACTCGCGCGTTCAACGGGCCGCGATCCCACGCGTTATGAAGACGAGGCGCATGAAACGTTCGCCCGGCTGGGCGTCGTCGCCTCAACGAACTTCCTGCTGAGAAGCCCTCGCTACTGAACGCGCTTCGAATCGTTCTCGCGTAGCCGTCGCGCCATACCGGCAAGGATCTTGTGCGAGATGCCCGGCACGTCGTTCAGCACCGTCGCGAAATCTCGCTGCGCCAGGACGACGACCTCCATGTCGCTCGCGGCGGTCACTGTCGCGTTTCTGGGGGCGCGGTCGAGCAAGGCAAGCTCACCGAAGTAATCTCCCGGACCGAGCGACGCAACCTTCTTGCCGTTCCGCGTTACGTTCGCCTTGCCGTTGACGATGACGAAGAACTCCTGCGCGCCGACCGCGCCTTCCTTGATCAAGGTTTGCCCCGACCGGACGTTCATGTCCTCCGCGTGCTTCGCGAGCGTCTGGAGGTCCTTCCGGCTGCATGCACGGAACAGCGGCACTTCGGCGAGGTGCTCTAGGTAATCGTTCTTGCGTCCCATGCCAGAACCCCCCAGCGGTCGGTCGCCAGTCGTGCGCCGATGGTATTGGACATTACGCCCATTGCTCAACCCGCCCTGGTACTAATGAAAGGACGCGAGAGTGGCGGAACTGGCAGACGCGCAGGATTTAGGTTCCTGTGGGGAAACCCGTGGGGGTTCAAGTCCCTCCTCTCGCACTGATGTATCTACCTGCTGGTTTGTTCAGCGCGAGGCTCGTTCATTCGTGAAGCGCAGTGCGTTAAAGCGTGTTTTTGCTAACGGTTGCTAACGGATTTCGGCGGCACCATCGATGATCGCCGCAATTGCAGCGGCGGTGTGGGCTTGTAGCTCCTGTGTTGCGTGCTGGTAAATATCGGTAGTCGTTGCCGTGTTCGAGTGTCCCAGACGGTCGCTAACGAGCTTTGTTGGGAGGCCAGCGGCAAGCATTGCCGTCGCAGCCGAGTGACGAAGATCATGGAGCCGGATTCGGGGCAGTCGGGCGTCGCGGGCGTGTTGCGAGAACCAGTCTGACCAGCGCTCCGGATTGACTACCGAACCATCCTCCCACGTGAATACGCGGCCGGTGTCCTGCCATGCCTCGCCAGCGCGCAGCCGTTCCTCTTTCTGACGCTTGCCCCACGCACGAAGCCCGGCAACGGTATCGGTGTCCAGTGAGACAATTCGTGGCCGTCCCGTCTTGGTGCGTGGCTTCGTGATGATCTTGTTATCGGCTAACGTCATCGTCTGCGAGATTCGCAGTGTGCCCCGTTCAAAATCCACACCGCTCCACTGCAAGCCTGCTACCTCGCCGCGTCGCGGGCCAACCATTGCGAATATTCTCCACGCCGCATAGAGCCGATCGTCGCGGACGTGTTCGAGGAACTTGCGAACCTGCGCCGGACCCCACACCGAATATTCATGGCGCGTGAGCGTTGGCGGCTCAACATCGCCGACGGGATTGTGCGTGAGCCTCTTCATTCGCACGCCGTCACGAAACGCTTTGCCTAACACCGAATGAACGTACAGAAC